>CANRAR010000034.1 GCA_947628675.1 uncultured Clostridia bacterium | reverse complement strand
CCCCCCCTGCCCCCTCCGAGGAGGGGGCAAGACGGACTTCGTTCTTCGGGATCCTTCGAGGATAGGCTCTCGCAGACTGCGTTCAGCCGTTTCGGCTCAGGATGACGCGGAGGACGAGCACGGGAAGGGGTTCTTCCACAAAATTCGGAACATCGTTCGTCGCCACGGGGCGGCGGGCAAAAGAAAATAGGAGCAGAAAGGAGATTTTTTTATGACACCCAATTACAGAGAATTCAGATTTCCCGTCGGCGGCAAGGAAGTCGTCGTAGAGACGGGCAAGTACGCCGAGCAGACCAACGGGCACTGCGTCGTGCGGTGCGGCGAGACCGCCGTCATGGTCAACGTGTGTATGTCGCCTACCCCCCGCGACGGCATCGACTTCTTCCCCCTCCAGGTGGACTACGAAGAGAAGATGTTCGCGGTCGGCAAGATCCCCGGCGGCTTTAAGCGCAGAGAGGGCAGAGCCTCGGATAAGGCCATTTTGACGGCGCGGCTCATCGACAGACCGCTCCGCCCGCTCTTTCCCAAGGGACTCTTCAACGACGTCGTCGTCGTGGCGACCGCCCTTTCGGTGGAGCCCGACGTCGCGCCCGAGCCCCTCGCCATGATCGGATCCTCCATCGCCCTCGCCATTTCGGATATTCCGTGGGCGGGGCCTACGGGCTCGGTTGTGGTCGGCCTCGTGGACGGGCAGTACGTCATCAACCCCGACGCCGCCCAGCGCGAGAAGAGCACCATTCACCTCAACCTCGCGGGCAGCAAGGACGCCATCCTCATGATCGAGGCGGGCGCGCAGGAGGTGACAAACGACGAGATGGTGGGCGCCATCATGTTCGGGCAGGCCGAAATTTCCAAAATTTGCAAGTACATCGAGGACGTCATCGTTCCCGCTGTGGGCAAGCCCAAACTTCCCATCGAACTCTACCACATTCCCGAGGACATCGACAAGGCGGTGCGCGACTTTGCGGGCGAGAAACTCGACTGGGCGCTCGACACTTTCGATAGACAAGAGCGGCAGAAGCGGCAGGATCAGGTGGACGCGGAGACCTTGGAGCACTTCAAGGACATCTACCCCGAGAACGTGCGCGAAATTAAAGATAGCCTCTACTATCTCACCAAGGAGAAGGTGCGCGCGAAGATCTTCGACAAGGGCATCCGCCCCGACGGCAGAGGTTTGAAGGACATCCGTCCCATTTGGTGCGAACGCCATGTTTTGCCCCGTGCGCACGGTTCGGCGGTGTTCACCCGCGGCCAGACGCAGACCCTCACGACGTGCACCCTCGATATGCTCGCTGCGGCGCAGAAACTCGAAGGGCTCGATGACGAAACGGAAAAGCGCTATATGCACCAATACAACTTCCCCGGCTACTGCACGGGCGAGGCGAAGGCTCTGCGTTCCCCCGGCCGCCGCGAGATAGGCCACGGCGCCCTTGCGGAGCGCGCGCTCGAGCCCGTCATTCCCTCCAAGGAGGAGTTCCCGTACGCCATCCGTGTCGTCAATGACATTCTCTCGTCCAACGGTTCGTCGTCCATGGCGTCCGTGTGCGGCTCGACGATGGCGCTCATGGATGCGGGCGTTCCCATCAAGGCTCCCGTTGCGGGCGTTGCGATGGGGCTCATCAAGAACCAGGAGACGGGCGAATTCCGCGTCATGACGGACATCCAAGGCCTCGAGGACTTCCTCGGCGACATGGACTTCAAGGTGGCGGGCACGACGAAGGGCATCACCGCCATCCAGATGGATATCAAGATCAAGGGCATCTCCGAGGAGATCATGCACACCGCCATCGAGCAAGCCAACGAGGGGAGGCAGTTCATTCTCTCCAAGATGCTCGAGTGTGTGCCCGAGGTCGCGCCCGAACTTTCCAAATACGCGCCGCGCATCCTGTTCTTCACCATCGACCCCGAGAAGATCGGCGACGTCGTGGGCAAGCAGGGCAAGGTCATCAACTCCATCATCGCCGAGACGGGCACCAAGATCGACATCGAGGACGACGGCACCGTGTGCGTCGCCTCCTACGGGGACGCCGAGGCCGCCGAGAAGGCGAAGGCCATCATCGAGAGCATCGTGCACGATCCCGAAGTGGGCGATATGTTCATCGGCCGCGTCGTACGGGTGCTTTCCACGATGGGCGCGTTCGTCGAGTTCGCCCCCGGCAAGGACGGCATGATCCACATCTCCAAACTCTCCGACAGACGCGTGGAGAAGGTGGAGGACGTCCTCAATATCGGCGACGTTGTGAAGGTGAAGATCATCAAGATCGGCGAGAAGGGCATCGACTTCAAACTGCTCGAAAAACTTTCGTAAATTATCCTAAACAATTGAGTGAGCGCCTCCGCACCCTGCGGGGGCGCAAAATTTTTGCCGCAATTTGCCATTTGTGGCAGGAGATATTTCCCGCAAACGCTTGCGCGTTTTGCCTTTCTCATGTATAATGGCCGTGAAAAAGGGCGGGCGGCGCCCAAACGGCGGCGCCCCGTTAGAGGAGTGAATATGCTGAAAAACAGGAAATATATCGTCCTTTTCGGGATGCTTCTTGCCATGATATGCGGCCTTTTGGGGCTTGCGGCCTGCGGCGGGGAACACGTGCACGACTGGGGCGAATGGGAGACGGTGACCGCCGCCACCTGCACCGCCGAGGGGAGCGAACAGCGCGCCTGCAAGGAGTGCGAGGAGAAGGAGGTGCGCGCCACCGAGAAGGCGGCGCATACCCCCACGGAGAACGTCGTCATCGAGCCCACCTGCCTCACCGAGGGGTATACGACGGGTTCGGTGTGCTCCGTCTGCGGAACGCAGTTGCACGGAGCGGAGACGATGCCCGCCCTCGGGCACGAGTTCGGCGGTTGGGTACAGGTGACGCCCGCTTCCTGCACCGACCAAGGGCTGGAAAAGCGCACCTGTACGCGGGAAAACTGCGGCGCGGTGGAGGATCACATCCTCGATATGACGCCGCACACCATTGTGACGTTCGGCGAAAACAGGGACGCGACCTGCACGGAGCCCGGTGAAAAGGCGGGCGAGCGGTGCTCCGTGTGTGAGCACGTCGTCAAGGAGAGGGAGACCATCCCCGCGCTCGGGCACGAGATAGCCGCTCCCGTACACTACGTAAAGGACGGCATGGATTGGCATAAGGGCACCTGTACGCGCCCGGGGTGCGACCATACCGCGGTGGATGAGCCGTGCCCCTTCAACGTCGTCAAGACGGCGGCGACGTGCACCGCTGCCGAGCACCACGTGCACACCTGCCCGACCTGCGACTTTACCTACGAGCACGACGAGGGCTCGCCCCTCGGGCACAACTTCGGCGATTGGCACTTCGACGTGGAGGCGTACGACAATAGCCTCCGCGATGCGGACGGCGCCGCGACCGTCGTGCGGCAACACAGGCGCGTGTGCTCCAACCCGGGGCACGTCGCCGACCCCGCCTTCCCCGAGGTGGAGGCGTGTACGGAGGAGACCGTGGGCGACCCCGTCCTGCCGACGTGCACGACTTCGGGCTACACCAACTACCGGTGCACGGAGTGCGAAAACACCTATACGGGCGACAGGGCGAACGCCCTCGGGCACTCCTATAAAAAGGACGCAAGCGGAAAACTTGTTCTCACGTACGAGAAATATTACGGCATGGATACGCACTACAAGGAGTGCGAGACGTGCGGGCAGAAGAGTTACTATTCCTGCCGCTACGAGACCGCCCAATTCCTGCCCGCCGACTGCGAGCACGGCAAGCGGAAGGTGTACACCTGCACCGACTGCGGGAGCGAGAACACGGTGGAGACGGGCGAAGCGCTCGGCCACGCCTACGGCGCGTGGACGCACGACGATACGACCTCGGGCTCCACGTCCAAGCACTACCGCATCTGCGGGCGCGCGGAGTGCGGGCACCGGGACGAGGCGGACTGCGTGATGCAGTCCTCGGACATCGCCGCCACCTGCCAAAAGCCCGGGCAGGCCATTCAGATCTGCAAAGATTGCAAGTACAACGAACAGGGCGGCGTAATTGCCCAACTCGAACACGACGTCACGGGGCAGCCCTATACCGCCGACCGCACCAACGGGCGGCACTATCAAACCTGCAAGCGGTGCAACGAGCGGGTGTACGGGAAGTGCCCGTACGAACTCACCATGACGCCCAAGTCGTGCACCGAGGACGA
The DNA here is from genome assembly GCA_947628675.1 of uncultured Clostridia bacterium. Lineage (GTDB taxonomy): Bacteria > Bacillota > Clostridia > Christensenellales > Borkfalkiaceae > Gallimonas. Next base: position 2,081 of record CANRAR010000034.1, on the reverse strand, counting down.
AAAGACGCGCTACTACTGCCCGACCTGCGGGGACGACTTCACCGTGGTGACGCAAAATTCCGCGGGACACACGGTGACGGAGTATACGCATTCGGATAAGTTCTACCACACGGGGCGCTGCGACATCTGCAAGGAGACGGTGCCCGTGCCGCACGATTTCTCCGAGTCCAACCTCTGCAAGGTGTGCCATACGGACGGCCTCACCTATGCGTTCGAGACGGGCTCGGGCAAAACGCAGGCCAAGGTCATCCGCACCGTGCAGGGCGGCTTCGCGTACAACATCAACACGCCCAAGATCGTCATCCCCGAAGAGGTGGATATCGACGGGAGCGGCGCAGTCCCCGTCGTCGGCATCGGCACGGACGCCTTCTTCGGCAACCGCAACTTCACCGCGGTGGAACTCCCGCTCTCGCTCACCTACATCGGCTACAACGCCTTCTACGGCTGCACGAGCCTTGCGGACGTGCACTTTGCGGGGCACGAGCCGGGCGAGCAAAACGTGCGCGACTGCAAACTCAACCGCATCGAGGGCGGCGCGTTCTACGGATGCACGGCGCTCACCGACGCCATTCTGCCGAGCACTCTGCAATACATCGGGGCGCAGGCATTCCGCGGGTGCACCTTGCTCGACGACATCGAGATCCCCGAACTCGTGACGGAGATCGAGGATCACGCCTTTATGGATACCAAGTATTTCAACGATCCCACCAATTGGGTGGGCGACGTGCTCTACATCGGCAAGCACCTCATCCGCGCGCGGACGTCGCTCCCCGGTACCTACACGGTGAATGCGGGCGTCGTCTCCATCAGCGCCGAGGCGTTCATGGACTGCAAATATCTGACGGGTATAGAATTGCCCGCCACGCTCAAAGCCATCGACCGCGACGCCTTCAAGGGGTGCGACAGCCTCACGGCCGTCGTGTTCGGCGGCACGTTCGAGGAGTACCTCGGCATCCGCTTCGATAACAACGAGGCGAGCCCCATGCACGTTGCAACGGCGCTCACCTTTGCGGGCGAGAGCGGCGCACTCACCGTTCCCGACGGGGCGACGGTCATTCCCGCGGGCGCCTTCCGCGGCTCGGACATCCAAAGCATCGTCATTCCCGCGAGCGTTACGTCCATCGGGGCGGGCGCCTTCGCGGACTGCGCGAGCCTCACGAGCATCACCTTTGCGCGGGGGAGCGGGCTCATTTCCATCGGCGCCGACGTCGTGAAGGGGACGGCATTCTACAACGACCCCGACAATTGGACTGACGGGGTGCTCTATTTGCGGGACGAAGATGGGACGCCCGTGGCGCTCGTCGCCGTGGATCAGGCGCGCGTGACGGCGGTCTTCGAGGAGAATTACAGGCAGGTCGAGATCGCGGAGGGGACGCGCGTCGTCGCGCCCGAGGCGTTCAAGGGCTTCGAGACGCTCCGCTATGTCGTCGTGCCGGGGACGGTCGTCTTCCTCGGCGAGGGCGTGTTCGAGGGCTGCACGGCGCTCAACAGGGTCAACTTCCGCGGCACGGGGCTGGCGTGGTTCTGCTACTCGCCCCAACTCGGCAGGGTGTACACCGATGCCTCGGTGTACGGCGGCGCGGAGAACGGGGACGTTGCGACGCAGCAGAAGGCGGCGAATATGTTCAAGACGTACACCCTCCAGTGGAAGCGCGGCAACTACGGCTCGGGGAAATAAACAAACATGAAAAAAGGCTCTCCTGCGGGAGGCCTTTTTTGTATGGGGCTGCTCGTCTTATAGCCGTCGAAATACTGTGTTGCGCTGCGGCAACCCTCAGTCATTTACGTCTTAGTAAACTCCTTCGGGTTTTCCTCGCGCTCCTTGTCTTTCTCGGCTCTAAGACGAGCACCTCCGCTTCCTATAAGTTTGGTGAAGCGGATACGGGGCGAAGCGTCTATGCGTCGCCGAAGCCGAGGGAGATGAGGATGGCGCGGTTGACGCGGGACATCGTGGCGGCGGGCAGTTCCCCGATGCGGGACATCAGCCGCTTTTTATCGATGGTGCGGATCTGTTCCAATAAAATGACGCTGTCCTTGGCGAGCCCGAACGCCGAGGGGAGTTCGATGTGCGTGGGCAGCCG
>CANRAR010000033.1 GCA_947628675.1 uncultured Clostridia bacterium | reverse complement strand
TCCCGCGAGGACGGCGACAAGGCGGAGAGCGAGAGCGTCGCCTCGCAGCGGGCGCTTTTGGAGCGGTTCGTTTCCGAGCACCCGTCCATTCAAATTTATGATCACTACATTGACGACGGCTGGAGCGGAACGGATTTCGACCGCCCCGCCTTTGGTCGTATGCTCGACGATATCCGCGCGAAGAAAGTCAACTGCGTACTCGTCAAAGACCTGTCGCGGTTCGGCAGAAATTATGTGGAAGCGGGCAAGTATCTTGAGATCGTCTTTCCGCTCTTCAAGATCCGCTTTATCGCGGTGAACGACGGCATCGACAGCATCGAAAACCCGTCATCGATGAACACCGTCATGGTGCCCTTCAAGAACATTATGAACGACGAATATTGCCGCGATATCTCCATGAAGGTGCGCTCCTCCCTTGATATCCGCCGCAAAAACGGTATGTTCATCGGCTCGTTCGCGGCATATGGCTATCAAAAAGACCCCGCCGACCACCATAAACTGATCATCGACGAGGAAGCCGCAGAGACGGTGCGTTTTATCTATGAAAAGTTTTTGGCGGGGTACAGTATTCTCGGCATCTCCCGCCTTCTGAATGAAAAGGGTGTGCTCAATCCTTCGGAATACAAGCGGCGGAGGGGGCTTGCATACCGCCATCCGCAGGCGGCTTCCGGCGCGTTGTGGGTGGATTCGACGGTGCGGCGCATCCTCACGAACGAACTTTACATCGGCAATTTGGTGCAGAAGAAAAACGAGGTCGTCAGTTATAAAGTTCACACGGCAAAGGCGGTGGAGCGGAGCGGCTGGATCGTCGCGGAGGGGACGCACGAGGCGATCATTTCAAAAGAGGATTTCGACCAAGTGCAGGAACTGCTTAAACGCGACACGCGGACTTCGCCGAAGGAGCCGCGGCTCTCGGTGTTTGCAGGGTTTTTGCGGTGCGCCGACTGCGGCAGGGCGATGCAGAAGCGGCGGGTCGTTCAGCCGTATAAGACATATGAATATTACGCCTGTTCGACCTATCGGAAGGCGCACGCGGGCTGCACCAAGCACATGATCCGCGCTGACGCGCTCGAGAAGGCGGTGCTCGTCTTTCTCAACAAGTACATTGCGCTTGCGGTGGACTTCGACCGCCTCATGCAGGCCATCGACGAGAGGAAGGGGGAAGAGCGGCAGTCGGAGCGGCTCGCGGCAGGGATCTCCGCCCAAAAGAAGGCGGCGGAGGAAGGCGAGCGGATGCTCTTGGAACTCTACCCCGACTATAAAAACGGTCTTTTGAGCCGCGGGCAGTACCTCGCGCTGAAAGAGAAATACGAAAACCAAATTGAGCGGGCGAACAGGGCGATTGCGGAACTCGAAGCGGAGTGCGGGCGCCTTTCTAAAAAGGACGGTGCAAATGAATTTATTGTCGCTTTTAAGAGGCATCAGGGCTTTGAGGCGCTCACGCGGGAAGTGCTTACGGAACTCGTCGAGGAGATCGCGATCCACGAGGGGGGAGCCATCGAGATCAAGATGAAGTGCCGCGACGAATTTTTGCTGGCGATGGAGCATCTGAAACAGCACGAGGACGCCCTGCGTGACGCGCTGAAGAAGGACAAGACGACGTCGGAAACGGCATAAGGTAAGACTTTGTGCGGGCGATTTGCCCGTCCGTACCGTCCGCAAAAAATTTTCCGAAAAATTTTATGGTGTTATATTGACATTTACCCCCGCGGCGGCGGATACCATATTGGCGCATTTCCGCGGCACAAAGGAGAACCTCGAACAGTACGATCTCATTGTGACGGGTGATTTGGGTGCGCTCGGGAGCCGCATTCTCAAGGATCTCACGTGGGAAAAGGGGCTGGACATCTCCGAGCGGCACGTGGACTGCGGCGAGATCATATACAACGTCATCGAGGACGAATATCAAGGCGGAAGCGGTGCGGGTTGTTCCGCCGTGGTGCTCAACTCATATCTGCACAGCAAGATGCTCTCGGGGGCGTTGCGCAGGATTTTGTTCGTGGCGACGGGCGCGCTACTCTCTACCGTCTCGTCGGGGCAGGGGGAGAGCATCCCCTGCATCGCACACGCCGTCGTCTTGGAGCGGTGAGACGTTCCGCCCACCTTTCCCATTATAGGGAGAAGGGCACACCCGGCGGCAAAAGGGGGCGTCCGCCTCTTGCCTGCGGCTGCGGAAAGGGCGGGCGCCTCGTAAAAACAACGGCTGCACGGCGGAAAAGCGGTTACATATATGGAATACGTCAATATTTTGCTCATGTTTGTAAAGGCATTTGCCGTGGGTGGGCTCATCTGCGCGGTGGCGCAACTTGTCATCAATTTTACCGACCTCACGGCGGGGAAGATCCTCGTCATCTTCATGCTGGCGGGCGTGGCGCTGACGGCGCTCGGGCTGTATCAGCCGCTCGTGGAGTGGGCGGGCGCAGGGGCGACTGTGCCCATCTCGGGGTTCGGGTATCTGCTCGCAAACGGCGCAATGAAGGGGGCACAGAAGGGCATTTTTCAGGCGCTCACGGGCTCCCTCGCGGCAGCGAGCGCGGGCGTCTCGGCGGCCGTCGTCTTTTCCTTTTTGATGGCGCTCATCTTCCGTTCGCACACGAAATACAACTGAAATCAAGACGATTTTTTGGCATATTGCCGCCCTCGGACAAGTATATTAAAGGGAAGAGGGCGGCGCTTTTTATCCACAACGGTGTATAAATTCACCGTTAAGAAGTCGCACTCAATATCCTTAAAAAGGCGAAGTCAAAAAAAGTTATCCACAATTTATCCGCAGTTTCGCGGTAGAATTCCACAATTCGACAAAAATCGCGCAAAATCGACACGCATTTCGGCGCACGTTATCCACAATTTGAAATTTTCTGTGGATAATGTTTTTTGGCGCGCAAAAATCATTGACAAACATTTTGAAAGGGGATATAATAATCGGGTAATTGCGGCACAGCCGTGTGCATAATTGATACGCGCCGCTTGCTCAATTGTTCTGCCGCAAGAAAGCGGAATATACAAAATGCGCCGTTAGCTCAATTGGATAGAGCGTTGGTCTACGGAACCAAAGGCTAGGGATTCGAGTTCCTTACGGCGCACCACGACCAACCTAATTCGAACCGAGTTGGGTTGGTCTTTTTCTATGCAAATAGCGAGGACAAATAGCCCTCGCCTTTTGATATTTCTCTTTGTACTTCGCTAAATTGAAATTTTCATTTCAGAAAAAGTATTTGCCATACTGCCAACGAGATGCCATTGTCGTTGCATATAGCT
>CANRAR010000032.1 GCA_947628675.1 uncultured Clostridia bacterium | reverse complement strand
GATTCCACCCCAAGCCACCACGTCGAGGCAAGGCGCGTATCGCGGGTTTCCGCGCTGGGCGCGAAAACCACGCCTGTAACGCCTGCCTCTCCTCTTTCCCAAAAAATCTTTCTGCGAAATATTTTTTGGGAGCCCTGTTTGGGGAAGTGTCCCCTATCGGGGACAAATAAGCCGGTGTAGCTCAATCGGCAGAGCAACTGATTTGTAATCAGTAGGTTGCAGGTTCAATTCCCGTCACCGGCTCCATCCGATGACACGCACAATTTCATATACGGGTAGGTTCCAGAGCGGCCAAATGGATCAGACTGTAAATCTGACGTCAATGACTTCGGTGGTTCGAATCCACCCCTGCCCACCAAGAAAAACCTAAAACGAACCATTTTTAATGGCAAGTTTTGGGTTTTTTCTTTATCCTTTTATAGAAAAACTTTTCAAGGAATGATATTCATGCTATAATGATGTCATGTCATTGTGTGCAAGGAGAAGCGAATGGATTTTGGGTATTATATAGATTATTTTCATTTTTTGGAAAAACGACTTTTGGATACTAAACGGCAAGCCGTTCGTCACCAATACCGTCTATAAAATCTTGAAGGACGAACGCTATTCGGGCGTATCTAAATATGTTATAAAAAGCGGATTGGAATTATCAAATAATAACTTTGTACAATTATTGCTTTCCCATTATCCCGTACATCAACTTTATGGAAAATCCATAAAAGATAAACGCGGCGGCTCAAACAACATTCACAGCTGGGATATTGATTATAAAGGCGTTATTAGTGCCGATGAAAAAAATTTACTTAACCAAATATTAAAAGAGCGCCGCAAAAAGAAATGGGCGAAATTATACGGGATTCAATGGATGGATGGGATGCCGCTAACGATTGATTTTATCCGGACTTTTTATACTAATCCGGATTTAGAGCAAATGTTAGAACATTTAGTCGGACTAAAATACTTGCGCAAAGAGCATCCTAAACGCTTAATAAACAATCGCCGTGTTCAAGACGAAAATTTACCTGCCGGCTATAATATTGTGGCGGGGAAAATGTCGTTTGAAGTCGGAAAGGTACTTGACCCGAACGGCATCGCGCCGACCCTCGTTGCCATGGATATGCAACATTTGTATGTCGTTGACGGATTGGGCATCCGCCCGCTCTCTTTGAGAGAAGGCTTACGCTTGTTTGGCTATCCGAATAATTATTGGGCAATCAATTTGCAAATCAAAGAAAATGTAGTACATAAAATTCGTCCCGGCGTTTGGTATTCCGCACGCCAGAGCAGTTATCCGATGTTCAAATGCTTGGAAGATTTTATTTCCGCTATTGAACAAACGGTTTGGCAAAATCCCGAAACACGGAAAAATTCAGGGACTTGGAAAACAAAATTTATAGAAAGTTATGAAAAGCATTATGGCGTTAAACTTTCTATTCCGCGCTGGGACGATATTCAGGCATACTATAAAAAGGACAATCAATAAATTCCCTTTTGCTATCGATTATCAACAATATATGCGCAAAAGAGCGGCGTCCAAAGGATGCCGCTCTCTTTTTCTTTCGCTTACTCGTGGTCCATGACCCAATAGCCGCCTTCGTGCTGCAAGGGCGGGAACGTCGTTCCCTTTTCAAGATAGGTCTTTTCCTCATCGTGGCTCACGCCGTTCCTATCGTACGCCTTGTAGTTGCAGGACATGGGCACTGTTTCGCCCGATCTGAATTTCTGCATATTCTTACCTCCGCAACTTACTTTGCGCAACTTTTTGCCTTTTATCCCCTCTTTTTTCGCCCTCTTTCGCCAAAACCGCCAAAATGCTTGACGCCAACGCCCGCGCGAGTATAATAAAAAGACGGCAAGATCCGCCCCCCGGGAAACCTTTGCATGGTCATAAACATTCTCTCCGCTACCCATATTTTAACGATGCTCGCCGAATTCGGCGTCATCTTTTGCCTCTACCGCGCCTTCCGCGACCGCTCGGCTTGGGCGAAGCGCGCCGTCATCATCATCTTAATGGCGCTCAATATCTTGCAGCACTTTTTGAAACATTTCATCTATCCCCACATCCTGACGCATACGTTCGGGCTCGACAACACCCTCTATAACGTGTGCGCCTACCTCATTCTCCTCTCCCCCCTCATGCACTTCGGTAAGTCGTCGGGCGCGCGGCAGTTCATCGCATGCGTGGGCTCGATCGCGGGGAGCATCGCCGTCATCGTGCCCTTCTGGTTCTTCGGCAAGGATATCTCCGTGCCCGCCCTCCTCTCCGAATATATCCGCTTTTGGGTGTGCCACATGCTGCTGTGCGCAAGTTCCGTTCTCCCCGTCCTTTGGGGGGGAGTCAAGTTCAACTACCTCGACGCGTGGAAACTCCCCTTCCTCTTCCTCGGGATGCTCTGCGTGCTCCTCCTGAATAACACCGTTGTGCTCATCGCGACGGGCGAGGCGACGGCGGAGACGCTGTATGAACAACTCGCGGCGCTCAACCCCATCGGCATCATGGGCCCGCCCGACAACAATTCTCCCTTCCTCGTGCTCATCAACGCCGTGACGGCGCTGACCCCCGACATCTTCCTCGGCGGCAACGGGAAACTGTACACGCCCATCCTTTGGTACGCCTTCCCCCTCTCCATCGCCATCACCGTGGCGGGTATCCTTGTGGAAATGGGGCTCGACCACACAAACTTTTTTGCGGATATGCGGCTTTTGTTCCTGCGCAAGGGCACGCCGCCCAGGCGCAGACGGCTGACGCGCAGAGACTTTGGCGTCGATTTGGATCGGAATATCCGCATTTGATCGGGCTTTCGCGGCGCAAAATCAGAAAAGCGCGGCACGGCTGTTGAACCGCGGCCGCGCAGGGACGCACATTTCGGCAGAATTGCATACCATAAGGATGTGGATATGCAAACTCTCGCCGTTTTTTATTTCTCCGGCACGGGCAACACGCGCTACATCGCGACGCGTTTGTGCGAAAAACTCTCCTCCCGCTACACGGCCGAACTGTACGATGTTGCCGAGGCGCATGATCTTTCCGCCGCCTTGAAAAAATGCGATCTCGCGCTCGTCGCCTTTCCCATTTACGGTTCTGCGCCGCCCATTCCCATGCGCAAGTTCGTGCACCGCTACGCGGGGCTATGGAAGGGAAAACGCGTTATAATTGCCGAGACGCAGTACTTTTTCTCGGGGGACGGCGCGGCTACCATCGGGCGGACGTTGAAAAAATACGGCGCGGACATCGTCGGTGCGGAGCACTTTAACATGCCCAACAACCTTGCCGACTGCAAGGCGTTCCCCATCAAGAACGGCGGGGAACTGAAAAAGGCGGTGGCGCGCGC
>CANRAR010000031.1 GCA_947628675.1 uncultured Clostridia bacterium | reverse complement strand
AGTCCGACCAATCCCCGCGCCCGTTCCCCCGCGTCATTCTGCCCCGCGCGCACTATTCGTCTACTAAGCGCGGCACGAGCGCGTAGCGCGAAGTAACCCACCGCGCCCGCCCCGCCCCTACAAGGGGGCGGGGCGGGCGCGGTGGGTGAAGAATCCCGAAAAACGCAGTCCCAAAAAACCGCCCGCGCATCTTGCGCGGGCGGCCTCCAAATTTCCGTAATTTGCAACTTATTGCAGTTATTTGATGATCCTCGCCGAGGCAATGGCGAGCGCTCCGGGGCCGATATGGCAGGAGACGGAAAGGGACAGGGGGTCGATAAACGCAACGGGCACCCCGGGGAAGGCGGCCTTGATCTCCTCGGCAAAGGCGGCGGCCTCGGCGTCGTTCGCCGTGTGCGCCACGGAGAGTTGCATCTCGCCCCGCGCCGCAAGTTCCTTGAACCGCGTCTCAAAGTCGTGCTTCATGGCGGCGATCATCACGTCCTTCGCCTTGCGGAGGGTGTGCACCTTCTGGAAGGCGTCCAACTTCTCGCCCTGGATCTGCAGCACGGGCTTGATTTTCAAAATGGTGCCGATGAGCGCCGCGGCGGGGGTCAGCCTTCCGCCCTTTTTGAGGTATTTCAGCGTATCGAGGGAGATATAGATGCTGCTGTCGAACTTGGTTCTTATGAGGTAGTCCTTAATTTCGGCGGCAGTCCTGCCCTGATTGGCGAGGGCAATGGCGTCGTACACGCTCTGTTTTTGGGTGACGGAAATGCGCTGGTTATCCACGACCTGCACTCTGCCGCCGTAGTCCTTTGCGAGCCCCTCCGCCGTGTGGCAACTCTCCGAGAGCCCGCTCGACATGGGGATGTGCACAATTTCGCACCCGTCCTTCAAAAGTTCGTCCCACAGGTCTGTGATGTTGCCGATAGCGGGTTGCGAGGTGGAAACGTTCGCCTCGCCCTGCAAGTGCTCATAGAACTGTTCCTGCGTGAGGTTGATGTCCTCGAAGTACTCCTCGCCGTCGATGAGAAAGGGCATCGGGAGGACGGAGATCCCAAGTTTCTCCGCTTCCGCCTGCGTGATGCCGCTGTTCGAATCGGTCACGATCTTGACTTTTGTCATTGCTTCTCTCCGTTTGTTTACTTTTGAAACGATTGATATTATAATGGATTTTACGGGAACTGTCAAGCATATGAAACGAAAAAACGGCAGAACGTCGCGGCGTTTCTTGACAAAATTCGCATAGGATAGTATAATACGGAGAAAAGAGGGGGTCGTATGTACGAAATTCTCGAAAAACAGAGGCTGAATCCCACCGTCACCCGCATGACGGTGAAGGCGCCGCTCGTCGCCAAAAAGGCGCTTGCGGGGCAGTTCGTCATCGTGCGCGCCGAGGATAGCGGCGAGCGCATTCCGCTCACCGTCGCGGGGTGCAATGTGGAAACGGGCGGCGTGGATATCATCTTCCAGGTCGTCGGCGGGGCGACGATGTCGCTCGATGCCAAGCAAAAAGGCGAATATATTGCCGATTTTACGGGGCCGCTCGGAACGCCCACCGCCGTGGAGGGGCTCAAAAAGGTCGCCGTCGTGGGTGGCGGCGTGGGGTGCGCCATCGCGCTCCCCGTCGCGCGCCGTCTGCACGAATTGGGCGCGGACGTCACCTCCATCGTCGGCTTCCGCAGCCGCGACCTCGTCATTTTGGAGGAGGAATTCCGCGCGTACAGCAACAAGTTCTACCTCATGACGGACGACGGCTCGTACGGCGAAAAGGGCAACGTCTGCGCGCCCTTAAACCGCCTCCTCGCGGCGGGGGAGACCTTCGATGAAGTCATCACCATCGGGCCCCTCGTCATGATGAAGTTCGTCGCCGCCGCAACCAAGCCCTATACTATCAAGACGGTCGCCAGCATGAATCCCATCATGATCGACGGCACGGGGATGTGCGGCTGTTGCCGCGTCACGGTAGGGGGCGAGATGAAGTTCGCCTGCGTCGATGGGCCCGACTTCGACGCCCACCTCATCGACTTCGACGAGGCAATGCGCCGCAACCGCACCTACGTCGAGTTCGAGGCGGCGGCGCGCGAAAAGCACTGCAATCTCTATAAAAAGGAGGGCGCACAATGAAGTACAACCCCGACATGAAGAAGCGCCCCATGCCCTCGCAGGCGGCGAACGTGCGGAATAAGAACTTCTCCGAGGTCGCCCTCGGCTACACCGAGGAGGACGCCCTCTCCGAGGCGCAGCGGTGCCTGCACTGCAAGAACCGCCCCTGCGTCAACGGATGCCCCGTGGGCGTCCCCATTCCCGAGTTCATCGCCCTCGCCGCCGAGGGAAAATACGAAGAGGCATATCAAAAAATTTCCGAAGCCTCGTCCCTCCCCGCCGTGTGCGGCAGAGTGTGTCCGCAGGAGCGGCAGTGCGAAAGCCTCTGCACCCGCGGAATAAAAGGCGAGCCCGTCGGCATCGGCAGGCTGGAACGCTTCGTCGCCGACTATCACCTGACGCACGGCACCCCCCAAGCGGCGGCAACGCCCAAGAACGGGCACAAGGTCGCCGTCGTCGGCTCGGGACCCGCGGGGCTCGCCTGCGCGGGTGAACTCGTGGGGCGCGGGTACGAAGTCACCGTCTATGAGGCGTTGCACCTCGCAGGCGGGGTGCTCGTGTACGGCATTCCCGAATTCCGCCTCCCCAAGCACATCGTGGAGCGCGAGGTGGAGGGGCTCAAAGCCCGCGGCGTCAAGTTCGAACTCGACAGCGTCGTCGGCAAACTCATCACCGTGGAGGAACTCATGGGCGAATACGGCTACGAAGCCGTCTTCCTCGGCACGGGCGCGGGGCTCCCCATGTTCATGCACATTCCCGGGGAGAGCGCCAAGGGCGTGTTCTCGGCGAACGAATACCTGACGCGCGTCAACCTCATGAAGGCGTACGAGGAGGGGGCGGAGACGCCCATCTTCCGCGCCAAAAAGGTGGCGGTCGTGGGCGGCGGCAACGTCGCCATGGACGCGGCGCGCTGCGCAAAACGCCTCGGCGCCGAGGTCAGCATCGTCTACCGCCGCTCGGAGGCGGAACTTCCCGCAAGGCGCGAGGAAATCGAACACGCCAAGGAGGAGGGCATCGAGTTCCGCTTCCTCACCAACCCCGTGGAGATCTTGACGGACGAAGAGTACAACGTGACGGGCATAAAGTGCGTGGAGATGGAACTCGGCGCGCCCGACGCCTCGGGAAGGCGCAGACCCATCGTCAAGGAGGGGAGCGAGTTTATAATTCCGCTCGACTGCGTCATCATGGCGCTCGGCACCTCGCCCAACCCGCTGCTCCGCAAATCGACGGCGGGGCTGGAAACCAAGCCCCGCGGCGAAATTGTCGCCGATGAAGGCGGCGCCACTTCCCTTGCAGGCGTCTTTGCGGGCGGCGACGCCGTCACGGGCTCCGCCACCGTGATCCTCGCCATGGGCGCCGGCAAGCGCGCCGCCCACTCCATCGACGAATACATCAAGTCCAAATCCTAATCTCGCCCCCTCCTCGGGAGGGGGGTAGGGGGGGTGGGGCGCAAACGCGCCCCGAAAATTTTTTTGCAAAAAAATGGCATATACCCCGAAAATGCATAAATTTTCATGGTATATTCATTATGAGAAGAGCGTGAAGCGCACCCCGAGGTGCGCGCGGTTACGAAAAAAAGCCATTGGGGTGCGGCAAGGCGGCGCCGTGCGAGCGGCGGCGCCGCGCCGCACGCCAATGGCTTTTATGAGGAAAAACCATTTTTACTGCACCCGCATTTCTTCTAAATTCGGACAAGATTTCATACAATAATGTATGAATTTTTTTCATAAACACCGCGTCGGATTCGGCGTTTGCGCCGTGCTCCTCGCCGTCGCGGCGGCGTTCGGCGCGTGTCTCTTTGCGCTCGTCGGAGCGGCTTCATCCTCGCGGAAACTGACCGTCGTCATCGATGCGGGGCACGGCGGCGTGGATGGCGGCGTCGTGGGGATCACGACGGGCGTCAAGGAGAGCGACGTCAATTTGGAGATGTCCCGTACGCTGCAAACGGCATTTGAAGAGGCGGGCTTTTCCGTCGTGCAGACGCGTCCCACCGAGGCGGGTCTCTACGGAGCGGCGACTGCGGGCTACAAAAAGCGCGATATGCAGGAGCGCGCTCGCATCATCGAGGAAAGTTCTCCCGCGCTCGTCGTCTCCGTCCACCAAAATTTTTTCCCGCTCTCCTCCCGCCGCGGCGCGCAGGTCTTTTTCCGAGAGAGTTCGGCTTCGTCCAAATCGCTCGCCGTCCGCATTCAGGATGCGCTCAACGGAATGCCCGAGTGCGTGAAAAAGACGCAAGCCCTCAAAGGGGACTACTACATTCTCAATTGCAGCGAGTATCCCTCCGTCATCGTCGAGTGCGGATTTTTGTCCAACGCCGAGGATGAAGCCTTGCTTTTGCAGGGCGACTACCGCAAAAAACTTTCCTACGCCATCGTGCAGGGCGCTTTGAATTTTCTCGCCTCGGATATCCGCTGAATTTTCGGCTTTTCAAATTTACTTTCATAACCGCTGAATTTCCGAGTTCTCAAATCCGCTTTATATCTCTCGGATTTTCCGCATTTGCGAACTGTTGGATTTTCCGCATTTCAGGCGCACGGAATTTGTTCGGGGGCGCGAAAAAGGGCGTCCTCGTTTTACATTTGTAGGTTTGTCAAACATATGAGACGGGTGAGAGCGAAAAAAGATCAGTGCAGGACGCCGTCGCGGAGATAGTCTAAGATGTATTCTTTGGGGGAGTGCCAGTTCAGGGGACGCATGGGGAAGTTGTTATAGCGCCGGTTGTGAACGGCAAGCTGCTGTTTGAAGTCCTCAAAGGAATGGAAACGGTGGGTAGCATAGAAGTATTCATTATCCTTTCGGTGAGAACGTTCTACTTTGCCGTTGTGCCTCGGCGTGTAGGGGCGGATGAG
>CANRAR010000030.1 GCA_947628675.1 uncultured Clostridia bacterium | reverse complement strand
GCTCCGCCGTAGGCGGTGGTGGGGGTTGAAATAGGTATCGCCTCCGCGCAAGGGAAGAGCGAATAGCTGCCCCCTTTCTAAGGGGGCGGCTCCGCCGTAGGCGGTGGTGGGGGTTGAATATGCACACCAAAATCAGAAATCATGATCTCGTGAAAAACGCGAAATCTTTGCGAAAAAACGCTACAAACGAAGAGAAAAACCTATGGTATCGTTTCTTGGCTATGTTGCCTGTAAAATTTACGAGGCAAAAGGTAATTAACCGTTATATTGTTGATTTTTGTTGCGCGGAGAAAATGCTTGTGATTGAATTGGATGGCGCACAACATTTTGAAGATGCCGCATTGAAACAGGACAAGTTGCGGGATGCCTTTCTCGAAGAAATGGGGTATACCGTTCTCCGATATACCGATAAAGAAGTAAATTCAAACTTTCAGGGCGTTTGCAAAGATATTTATCAACATTTGGGGTTGTAGTGCCCCCACCTGTCTCGCTCCGCTCGCCACCCGCCCCCATAAATAGGGGCAGGTAAAGGAATTATATATGCCCGGTATTTATCTTCACATTCCATTCTGCAAGCACAAGTGCACGTATTGCGATTTCACGTCCTTCCCCGATAAACTCGCCTTCGCGGAGGCATATATGGCTTGCCTCTATAAAGAAATGCAACTGCGCGCCGAAGAACTCAAAGACGTCACCTTCGATACGGTGTACATCGGCGGCGGAACGCCGTCCGTCATCGACCCCGCCTACATCTACGGTGCGATGAAGCAGATCAAAAAATTGTTCAAACTCTCCAAGAACCCCGAGGTGACCATCGAGATGAACCCCGGCACGGTGAACGAGAACAAGATCGCCACCTACAAGCGGGCGGGCATCGACCGCTTCTCCATTGGCTTGCAGACGGCCATCGACGGGCAACTGCGCGAACTCGGCCGCATCCACACCGTGCGCGACTATCTCTACTGCACCTCCCTTTTGAAGGGGGAGAACTTCTCGGCGGACGTCATGCTCGGGCTCCGCGGGCAGACCAAGGAGGACGTGAGAAAGACCATTGCCATCGCCGTGGGGAGCGGGGCAAAGCACATCAGTATGTACGCCCTCACGCCCGAGGACGGCACCCCCATCTACACGCAGTACCTAAACGGCGAACTGCCCGACGGCGACGAGGTGCGCGAACTGTACGATTACGGCTATTCGCTCCTCAAAGAGGCGGGCTTTGTCCGCTACGAAGTGAGCAATTTTTGCAGGAAGGGGTACGAAAGCCGCCACAATCTCAACTATTGGCGGCGGGGGGAATACATCGGCTTCGGCGTCTCGGCGAGTTCCTTTTTCTACGGCAGAAGGTTCACCAACACCATGAATTTGGACGAGTACATGAAGTGCATCTTGTCGGGTTTTCTGCCCGTCGTCGAAAACGAGAAAGTGGAAGAGGAAGACGCCAAGTTCGAGTTCGTCATGCTCGCCCTGCGCACCGCGGAGGGCATCTCCGCCGAAAAGTACAAGGCGGCGTTCGGCAGCGATTGGCGGGACGACTTTGCTGTCGCCTACCAAAAGACGGCGCAGTACATGGTAACGGAGGGGGATAGAACGCGCATCCGCGACGAGCACCTCTACGTCCAGAACCAAATTCTCATCCACTTTGCCCCGTAAATTTTTTATGACTTCGTATTTGCTGTGCGCCCCGCGGCGAAGCCGCGGGGCGCAAAAATTTTTCCGAAAAAATTTCAAAAATCCTGACATATGTCGCCGTATAATTTTTTGAATATGATATAATCAAAGTATGAAGAAAAGAGAAAACCAAAGCGGCGCGCCGCAAAAAAATTCCTCCCCGCCGCCCGCGCGCAGTTCCCCCCTATGGGGGGAACTGCGCGCGGGCGGCGGGGAGGAAACAAAAATATGCCATTCAATATCCCGAAAATTTTATGCGCGTTATTCTATTTCATTCCGCGCTTTCCAAACAATGTGCGCACCGCAAAATCACCACAATTCCTGCGGGTCGAAGCCGTACACCTGCACCACCTCGAAGAGGTCGCAGCGGGCAATGTCGCGCACGGTGCAAACGAGCCCGCCGTTTGCGTCGATGTCGTAGCCGCTGTTTTTGAAGGACTGCCAAACGAGGTGCGCGCAGTTGGTGCCCGCGGCGGTCTTGCCGTCCTTGCACTGATCCTTTGCGGAGAGCACTCCCACGGTGAGGGAGTAGTCCACGCCCACGAGTTCCCTGCTCGCCCGTTCGGCGATCGCGGCGCGCTCCTCCTTGGAAATGTCTTTGAGGCGGAGGACGATGAAGTTGGCGGCTTCGGCAAACCACCACGCGCCGCCGCGGGAGATCTGGCTCTTCCAGCCGAGCGCCACCGATTCGAGCACGTTTTTGGTGGAGGCGTCGGTCACGAGCACGGCGTGGCCGTTGCGCCAGCCGAAGGTGTGGCAGGAGGAGGAGACGATGACGTCGCCCTCCTCGAGCGGGGCGAGTTTGGCGCGGTGCGCAACTTTTACAATTTCCCCGTTTTCGTCCTTTACGGGGTTTCCGCTCGCGTCGAGTTTGGGCTCGTAGACCATGTCGTGGAGGGTCGTCACGGTGCCCGCCGTGAATTCGTGGAAAAGTTCGCCTTCAAAGAAGAGGTCGTCCTGATAGAGGGGAAGCGTATCGGCCTCGCCCTTGGCTCTGAGCGCGTCGGCGGCGGACTTTCCCAGCCCCGTCTGCAAGTAGATGGTGCGGTAGTCCTCCTCCGTCCATTCGGATTTGGCGGCGAGGGCGGAAATATCCTCCCGCGCATAGGAGGGGATGCGGTGCGCCGTCCGATCGACGACCGCCGAGGCGATCAAAAGCCCCATAGCGATGCAGAACAGGAAGAGGAAAAAGGCGAGAAAAATGCTGAGTGCGATCTTCGCCCTGCGATACCCTTTCCGCGTCATAGCGCCCTCCCCGAAGTTTTTTCTCATTATAGCGCGAAACGCCGCGCTTGTCAACCGTCGGGGAGAGGCGGCGCGCAGTTTTTTCTCGGGCTTTGTCGGCTATTACGGCGTGGAATTTTCTTGAATTTTGTGGTGTGAATTTTCTTGGGCTACGCGGTGAAGGTTATCGGCTATTGCGGCAGAAATTTTGCGGCGAGGTTTATTGGTTATTGCGGTGTGAATTTTGCGGTGAGGTTTTTCGGCTATTGCGGTGTGGAATTTTACGGTGCGGAATTTTCTTGAATTATGCGGCGAGGCTTTTATCGGTTATTGCGGTGTGAATTTTGCGGGGTGGGGGCAGGGCTTAATTTTCGCGCCGTGCGAGCACTTCGCCCGTCTCGCCGTCGAGGAGGAGGGAGAGAACGCCGCCCGCTCTATCCAGAATGCCGACGTAGTAATAATTTTTGTCGCGCCGAAGAAGCCGCACGTAAAATTCGCCGCGGAAGACGCCGTCCTCGGTGAGCCGATCCACGAGTTCCCGTTCCGCCTCCACGGCGCAGGCGAGCGCCTCCTCCGCGCCGAGCGTCGTTTCGCTCTTCACCGAAGTCGCCACGAGTTCGCGCACATTTTCGCCCCAAGTTACGCGGAGCGTCACGCTCTGCTTTGGAAAATTTTCCACGCTCTGCGAAAAATACCAATCGCCCGCGAAGTTGCGGAAGGACGCCTCGCCGCCGAGAAGCGCTTCCCCGTGTTCGCCGAGCACATACACGCCGTACTCCTCGGCGGTGTTCTCGGCGGGAGAGACGGAGATCTCCACGAGCCGTTGCATGGGGGAGGCGACGCCGTCCGCGGCGTACGGATATTCGCGCAAGACGCAGTTCAAGGTCACGGAAAATTCCTCCGTCTCCGCGCAGAAGATGTCCGAGCGGACTTCGGAGAGGTGCGCCGCGTAGTCGTACCCGCCGCCGCAGGCGGCGAGCGCGGGCAGGAGCAGAAGGGGCAAGAGGAAAAGAAGTTTGTGTTTGCGTTTCATGGTACGTATACCATATGAAATTCCTCGCCGCCGCATGACTTTTTTCCCTTCATTCGGTTGCTTTTTTCGCGCGCGTATGGTACAATAAGCCAAATATCAGAACGGTCTACAAAAAGCAGATGAAAAAACTCATATTGAAAACAGCACTCATCACGTTGAGCGTCGCGCTCATTCTGGCAGTTTCCATTTTCGGGATCGTCTCTTTGAGCGCGCCCTATGCGATGATGGAATTCACCGCGTCCATGGGGCTCGATAGCGTCAGCGGGGATTACGCCTTTCAGGAATACGAGCGTTCGGGCAACATCGAGTGCCTTGTGCGCTCGTTTTTGATTGCGGCGGAGGACGAAAATTACACGGGCGCGAAGGAGCGCTTCGGCAAGATGCAGGAGGAGAAGGAGAAGGTGGAGGCGTACTTTGCCGAGGCGAAGGCGCCCTCGGAGACGGACGATCGCATTCCCGCCTATTCCCTCCGCGACTATGCGATGGGGCGCGCCGCCTGCGTGAAGTACGCGCTCAAGGAGGAGGACGCCGTATCCTTCGCCGTTTCGGAGACGGGCGAGGCGTTCCCCGAGGGCAACCCCGTTGCGGCGCTCACGGTGGCGGCGGCGAGTGCAAAGGACAAGGAGACGTGCGCCGCCCTCCTTGCCGCCATCCGCGCGAAAAATTTTGCGGCGTCGGCGTATTACAATCAAATCGTAACAATTTTGGAGGGCGTTCAATGAGTAAGATCATCAAGGAAGGCTTAACGTTCGACGACGTGCTGCTCATCCCGCAGGCTTCGCGCGTGTTGCCCGCGGAAGTCGATCTCAAGACCACGCTGTGCGAGGGCATCTCGCTCAACATTCCCATTCTCTCCGCCGCGATGGATACGGTGACGGAGAGTAGGCTTGCCATCGCCATGGCGCGCGAGGGGGGCATGGGCATTCTCCACAAGAATATGTCCATCGAGGATCAAGCCAAGGAAGTGGACAAGGTGAAGCGTTCGGAGCACGGCGTCATCACCGACCCCTTCTTCCTCGAACCGCAGAACCTCGTGAAGGACGCCGTCGCGCTCATGGAGCGGTACAAGATAAGCGGCGTTCCCATCACGCGCGGGGGCAAACTCGTGGGCATCCTCACCAACCGCGACCTGCGCTTCGAGACGGACTTCGACCAGCCCATCGAGAACGTGATGACGAAGGAAAATCTCGTCACCGCGCCCGTCGGCACGACGCTCGAAGAGGCGCAGAAAATTTTGGGCAAGCACCGCATCGAAAAATTGCCCCTCGTGGACGAAAAGGGGTACCTCAAAGGGCTCATCACCATTAAGGACATCGAGAAGGCCATCCAATACCCCAACTCGGCGCGCGACAAGAACGGAAGGCTGCTCGTCGGCGCGGCGGTGGGCACTGCGGCGAACACCATGGAGCGCGTCGCCGCCCTCGTCGAAGCCAAGGCGGACATCATCGCCATCGACACGGCGCACGGGCACTCCGCGATGGTCATTAAAAAAGTTTCCGAGATCAAGAAAAAATATCCGAACGTGCCCGTCATTGCGGGCAACGTCGCAACGGCTTCGGCCACCAAGGCGCTTATCGAGGCGGGCGCGGACGTCGTAAAAGTGGGCATCGGCCCCGGCTCCATCTGCACGACGCGCGTCGTGGCGGGCATCGGCGTTCCCCAACTCACCGCCGTCATGGACTGCGCGGAGGAGGCGGATAAACACGGCAAGCGCATCATCGCCGACGGCGGCATCAAGTACTCGGGCGACATCGTGAAGGCCATCGCCGCGGGAGGCAGCGCCGTGATGATCGGGTCGCTTCTCGCGGGTACCGCCGAGAGCCCCGGGGAGATCGAACTCTACCAAGGCAGAAGTTTCAAGGTGTACCGCGGCATGGGGTCGCTCTCCGCGATGGCGGCGGGCTCCAACGATCGGTACTTCCAGGAGAATGCCAAAAAATTTGTGCCCGAGGGCGTGGAGGGGCGCGTCCCTTACCGCGGCTCCGTCTCGGAGATCGTCTACCAGATGGTGGGCGGCATCCGCTCGGGCATGGGGTACTGCGGCAAGGCGACCATCGAGGAACTTCGCACCCATTCGGAGTTCATCCGCATCACCAACGCGGGGCTCCTCGAAAGCCACCCGCACGACATCTCTATCAGCAAAGAGGCACCGAATTACACCGTTCGGAACTAATTTCGTTGAATTTCTTTTTTCGTCTACGCCCCTTGGGGGCGTATGCTCAAAAATAAATTCAACGAGGACTGAATTTGTGCATCTCTCAACGGGTCGCCCGCGAATGGAGATGTTCTCAAAGTCATTAAGCCGCAAGTATGCGGCAAATTGAGTGCGCTGCCGCAAAAGCGTGGTTTTGCTCCGCGCCGTAATTTACAGCAAGGGCAGGAATGCAGATTAAAATATAAAAAATATGACGCCCGAGGAGGGCGTTTTTCAAAGGAAAAAAAGGAAAAATATGCAACATCAGAAGGTATTGGTGCTCGATTTCGGCGGGCAGTACAATCAGCTCATCGCGCGCAGGGTGCGCGACCTCAAAGTCTACTGCGATCTGAAGCCGTGCGATATGACGGCGGAGGAAGTGGAGGCGTATGCGCCCATCGGCATCATCTTTACGGGGGGCCCGAACAGCGTTTACGGGGAGGGTGCGCCGCGCATCGACGCGCGCATTTTGTCGCTCGGCATCCCCGTGCTCGGCATCTGCTACGGGGCGCAACTCATCGCCCACACCTTGGGCGGCGAGGTGGAACACGCCGAGGTGAGCGAGTACGGCAAGCGGGAGTTCTCCATCGAAAAGGAGGCACCCATGTTCGAGGGTATCCCCTCCGAGAGCGTGTGCTGGATGAGCCACACCGACCGCATTGTGGCGCTGCCCGCGGGGTTTGAAATTCTCGCCGCGACGCCGAGTTGCCCCGTGACCGCCTTCGGAAATTTGCAGAGCCGCATCTATGGGGTGCAGTTTCATCCCGAAGTCGTGCACACGGAGTACGGGAACAAATTGCTCGAAAATTTTTTGTACCGCGTGTGCGGCGCGAAGGGCGACTGGACGATGGCGAATTTCGTCGCGGAGCAGGTCGCCCGCCTCAAGGAAAAAATCGGAAATAAAAAGGTGCTGTGCGCGATGTCGGGCGGGGTGGATTCCGCCGTCGCCGCGACGCTCGTATACAGGGCGGCGGGGAAAAATCTGACGTGCGTGTTTGTAGACCACGGCCTTCACAGGAAGGACGAGCCCGAGGAGGTCGTCTCCGTGTTCCGCGACGGCCTCGGCATGAACCTCATAAAGGCGGACGCGCAGGAGCGGTTTTTGAGCGCGCTCAAAGGCGTTACCGACCCCGAGAAAAAGCGCAAGATCATCGGCGCGGAGTTCATCAAGGTGTTCGAGGAGGAGGCGAAGAAGATCGGCGCCGTCGATTTTCTCGTGCAGGGCACCATTTACCCCGACGTCATCGAGAGCGGAAAGGGCAAGAGCGCCGTCATCAAGAGCCACCACAACGTCGGCGGGCTGCCGTCCGTCGTCGATTTTAAGGAAATTGTGGAGCCGCTCAGAGATTTATTTAAGGACGAGGTGCGGCGGGTGGGCACCGAGTTGGGGCTTGCGGACAGTATTGTGTGGCGGCAACCCTGCCCCGGGCCCGCGCTCGCCATCCGCATCATGGGCGAAGTGACGCGCGAAAAGTTGGAGACCCTACGCGATGCGGACGCCATCTTCCGCGAGGAGATCGCCCGCGCGGGTTTGGAGCGGGATATTTGGCAGTACTTCGCCGTCATCACCGATTCAAAGACGGTGGGGGTGCAGGGGGATTTCCGCACCTATGAGAATGTGATCGCCCTCCGCGCCGTGACCAGCGTGGACGCCATGACCGCCGACTGGGCGCGCATTCCCTACGACGTTTTGGAGCGGGTCTCGACGCGCATTACCAATGAGGTGAAACGCGCGAACCGCGTGGTGTACGACATTACAAGCAAGCCGCCCGCAACCATTGAATGGGAGTGAGGGAAATTTACGGAGAAAATTGTGGGGGAAGTCCCGCCGACGCGATGCGTCGGCGGGACTTTTGCGGGGGGGGAGGGCGGACTTCGTTGCTCGGGATTCTTCACCCCCTTCCC
>CANRAR010000029.1 GCA_947628675.1 uncultured Clostridia bacterium | reverse complement strand
TAAACTATATCACATGGAGCGCCTTGTTCGCTATCTTTTTTCTATCGCCTTTGTCTCACATCTATTGTAATCATACACGGGCGTTTTCTTTCTGCACAAAAAACGGTTGACAATTCCGCGGCGCGGGTATAATATGTATAAGACGAACGTCGCTTATGGGCCTGTTTCGGATTCGATTGCAAGCGGATCTCGTCGGACGCACGTCGGAGGCTCGGCTCCGTAAAAACGGAAAAATTTTAATTGCTGACGAAAAATCCAGCAGACGCGCTTCCGCGCGCAGGGCTTCGGCTCGCCGCGTAGCGCTTGCGGCTTAACCTTTAAGCCCCGTTCTCCCGCGGAGTCCTACGGCCGCGGAGAGAGCGTCATTGAGTAGGGAACGTTGTACGGCGGCGCACCTCCCCCGCCATACGATGAATTTCGGGGGTATGCCCGTGAAAAGGTTGTCGGTGAACTCTTCCCGGGCGAGACAAATCACCGACTAAGCGTGTAGTGTCCGCGTCTGAACCTTGTAAGACCGCAGTTCAATTCTGCGCAGGTCCACCACGTCGCCGCAAGGCGCGTTTTGCAAAGGGTTGCCGAAAGGCAACCCTTACGCTTTTAACGCCTGCGGCTCCTTTTCCCAAAAAATCTTTGCTGCGCAAATCTTTTTCGGGATCCCTATGTGTGATTATACCGTGTTCGACTTTGAGAAGCGCATCTCCGCCCTTTCGCGTGGTGCGGTTCAAATGTTTCGCAAGGTAAAATTTCAGGCGCACCGGCAAATCAAGTCGGCGTTTTTTGCCGAAAGGTGTTGCATTTCCCGCAAATCGGGGTACAATGAAAGGGGAAATGAAAAAGACCGCATTCAAGTACATGGCCGTCGTGAAGGAATACGGCGGCGACATTCTCGCCTCGGAGGGGATGCAGGCGGAAAAGGGGTTCATGCAGCACGGGGCGACCTCCACCTATGCGCACTCTCTCGCCGTCACGGTGATGTGCCTGCGCATTGCCTCCGCATTGCACATCAAGACGCATGAGCGCGAGTTGGTGCGGGGCGCGCTTCTGCACGACTATTGCCTGTACGATTGGCACGAGCCGCACAAGGGGCTACACGCGTTCACCCATCCGAAGATCGCCAGCGAGAACGCACAGCGCGACTTTGCGGTGGGAGAGATCGAGAAAAATATGATCTTATCGCATATGTTTCCGCTCGGGAAGTTCCCCCGTTACCGCGAGAGCGCCATTTTGTGCCTTGCCGATAAGCTCTGCGCTATCCGCGAGACCTTTCGCCGCAAAAAGAGAAAGGGGGAGAACCCCAACACGCCCAATTGCGAGGAGGCCGCCCCCAATTGCGCGCCGCCCGAACCAGAGAATCGCAACCTCGGGGAACTCAACCGAGAGGAACCCGAGCGCGAGCGCCCCAACCGAGAAGAGTGCACCCGCGGAAGGGACAAAATAGAAAGCGAGACGTAAACCGCCTCGCTTTTTTCTTGTTTCTGCTGCCAGAACGCCCACCGCTTTCCAAGAAGCGTCGCCGTCCGCTATCCACTCTCCCGCCGAGCGGCACCCACTCGGGTGCCGCTCGGCGGGAGAGTGCTGATAATGTAAAACGAATCTATTACAATTTATGGTAAGGTTTATTCTGAGGGTTATACCTCGAAAAATCTTCCATCTCAGAAATTCTTTTGTTAATTCTATGGTTTGGTGTACTTTCTTCTGACAATTCATAAATGCCATAAAAAACATAAGAACGCTGTTCTCCATCTCCGCACTTCTTAAAAAATGCCCTATACGGCGAAGGTAATCCCTCATGTTCGTGGAGTTTTTCATTGGGCGACCCTACAAAATCCTCATGCCAAATCGCCGTAGATTTTTCAAACGTGTTTATCCACCCATTTATGATTTTTCCTTCTGGTAGCATGACGAGATCGTATTTATGGTCTTGAGTGAGGAACATATGACATTTCATGAACGCTTTGTGGTTTGTGCCAAATAATTCATTAAGCAATTCTGCGTTTGTTCTTACATGAAATGTTTGTCCGAAGCTCACTAATCCTGTAGCGTTGAAATTTGTGGGATTTTTTACTTCGCTTTGTGCTTTGGAAGTATGTAAAACAGATTTACTTTTTTCTTCAATGAATGCTCGGATTTTGCTTTCATCATAGTTTTCTCTGCTGAAAAGTTCTACAAATTGAGTGCCATTTTCATTGTTTTCTTCAAACGGGATTTCAAGTTGCACAATCTTATTTTTCGGATAGTCGTAGGAATATAGATATAATTTGGCGCAAACCAGAATGCCGACGGATAAATGTAGCTGATTAAAATAACTGATGATTTGTTCCTTCATATCCAACGAGAACGGCAATTTATATTGTTTGAGTTCCGCTATAAATAAAGAGATATTACCTTTTGAAACAACAATATCCGGAATCATTCGCTTTCCTGCACCGATATGGACTGAAAATTGAGAGCGGATTTCATCATTTACTCGCTTATATCCCAAAATTTCCGATATAATTGCTTCCCAATCCCGCTGGACGACAGTTTCGGAAAAACTGCGGTTCTCATTATATTTTTTTACTATGGAATTCCATTTTTCTTGAATGTCTCTTTCTTTTCCGTTTTCTTTTGCCGGTATTTCGGGCGTAATATCAACTTTCAATTTGTTTTGCAGAGTTTGTACCGCCCTCTTGAATGTTTTTACAATATCCTCATCACAGATTTTTTCGTCAAACATAAAGTGCACCTGGTCATTTCCCACAAACCTTATGCTATCAATATCGGAATATTCGGCTCCTGTAAAATAGCGCCTGAAATCGTCATTTCTGATGCTTTTACTTAGTTTGAAAGTTCGATCAAATGTCCTTCTGTAATACTTCAAATAAAAGAGCCTTACCAAGCCTTCAATGGTTGTGCGCATTGACCCCGCGCAGGTTTGGGTTATTCCATCGGTGTTCGCAATTTTGAGTGCATCTTGATAACTTTTTCTTACAGAAATCAAAATGTTATTCCATAACTCATTCATATTCATGACGGAACCCCCGAAGAAAGAGATGTATCATATAAATAATATCATATTATTCGACAAAAGTCAATAGCAAAGTGCTGTGCGCGCGGAGTGTGCCTCGCAGGGCGAACAGTGTTTGGACGGCTTTTCATAGGAACTCTGAAAAGCCGTAGTGGATTTTGCCCCCCCGTGCGCGGCGTCGTAGGAACTCCTCCGCCGCGAGGAGTGGATTACTTCGTATATATTGCATTTTGACGCTTTCGCGCGGGAACCGCTCGAAAGCGTAAGTGGATTATCTTCGCGCTACGCGCTCGATAGCTTCGTCGAAGGGGAAATGCATTGAGAAAAAATATGCTTATCGTACCCTTCTCCTCGCGCGAACCACCGAAGAATGTCGGGTTTCTTTTTACCACCCCTGCCCACCAGCAAAACGGCACCCATGCGGGTGCCGTTTTGCTGGTGGGCAGGGGTGGATTCGAACCACCGAAGTCATTGACGTCAGATTTACAGTCTGATCCATTTGGCCGCTCTGGAACCTACCCGTATATGAAATTGTGCGTGTCATCGGATGGAGCCGGTGACGGGAATTGAACCTGCAACCTACTGATTACAAATCAGTTGCTCTGCCGATTGAGCTACACCGGCGAATGGTGGCTTGGGGTGGAATCGAACCGCCGACATAAGGATTTTCAGTCCTCCGCTCTACCAACTGAGCTACCAAGCCATTGCCTTTCAAGGCGGGAGCCCCATTCCTCGGAATGAGGCTCCGCATTTGGCGACCCAAAACGGGCTCGAACCGTCGACCTCCAGCGTGACAGGCTGGCGCTCTAACCAACTGAGCTATTGGGCCATCGTATTTACATTGCGCGGGCTTGTCGCAAACGTCCACCGCAGTACTCCCAAAAAAGATTTGCGAAGCAAAGATTTTTTGGGAAAGAGGAGAGGCAGGCGTTACAGGCGTGGTTTTCGCGCCAAGCGCGGAAACCCGCGAAACGCGCCTTGCCTCGACGTGGTGGTGGGCCTTCACGGACTCGAACCGCGGACCAATCGGTTATGAGCCGACCGCTCTAACCGACTGAGCTAAAGGCCCGAACCGAGCGACGCCGTTACCGCAATGCTTGTTCATCATAGTATAATTACGGGGAAAAGTCAAGTGTTTTTCGGTTTGTTTTTGAAAAACCGACAACTTTTTTTTCGACGGTTTTTTCTGCGCGCGAACAAAAAACCGCAAATTTTTACAGCGCCCGTCTGATACAATACCCGTACTATTGCAAAATGCGGCTTGGAGGTTTATTATGACGATGCATTTTCGCCGCAAGGGGGAAAATCTCTACATCTACCTTGCGGGCGAACTCGACGAGCACTCGGTGGGGAATTTGCGCGCCGATGCCGATCAGCTCATCGACGAGAACGCGGGGCTCTCGCGCGCGATTTTCAACCTTGCGGGGGTCAAATTCATGGATTCGACGGGCATAGGCTTTCTCATGGGGCGGTATAAAAAGTTGAAGGCGTACGGCATGGGGATGTATCTTGAAAATCCCGATGCGGGCGCGGATAAAATTCTGGCACTCAGCGGCGTATACACGCTGATGCCCAAGGTATAGGAGCGCGTATGAACGAGATGTGTCTGAAATTTTTATCGCGTTCGGAGAACGAAATTTTCGCGCGCAATGCCGTGGCGGCGTTCGCCCTGCCGCTCAACCCAAGCCTCTCCGAACTCTCCGACGTCAAGACGGCGGTCTCCGAGGCGGTCACCAACTGCATCGTGCACGGCTACCGCGGGGGCGAGGGGTGGATCACCGTCACCTGCCGCACGGAGGGGAGCAAACTCTACATCGAGGTCTCGGACGAGGGGCGGGGCATCGAGAACGTGGAGGAAGCCCTCGCCCCGTTCTATACGACCCTCCCCGACGAGGAGCGCTCGGGCATGGGATTTACCATCATGCAGACGTTCATGACGGAGTTTTCCGTCGCGTCCAAGGCGGGCGCGGGCACCAAGGTCACGATGTGCAAGGATTTCGGCGAAAGGGCGGAGCTCGATGCTGGATGAAAAGGAGACGCTTGCGCTCATCCGCCGCGCAAAGCAGGGCGACGGCGAGGCGAAGGAGCAGCTCCTCGTGCACAACGCCTCGCTCCTTAAAAGCATCTTAAAGCGGTATCTCGGCAAGGGCGTGGAGTACGACGACCTCTATTCCCTCGCCGGCATGGGGCTCCTCAAAGCCATTGCGGGCTTCGACGAAAGTTACGGGGTGCGCTTTTCCACCTATGCGGTGCCCATGATCGCGGGGGAGATCAAGCGGTTTTTGCGCGACGACGGGAGCGTAAAGGTCTCCCGCGCCATGAAGAAGGCGGCGCGCGAGATGAACCGCTACATCGAGCAGTACTCCATGGAGCACGGCAGACAGCCCACCGTCAAGGAACTCGCCGCGGCTTTTTCCATGGACGAGGGGGAGGTCGTCTTTACGCTCGGCTCCAACCGTATGCCCGTCTCCATCTACGAGCAGAGCGACTATAAGGACGAAAAGGCGGGAACACTCGCCGATCGGCTCCCCGCCAAGGACAATCAGGACGACATGATCGAGCACATGGTCTTGAAGGAGGCCATTTCGCGCCTTCCCGAGCGGGAGAGAAAGATCGTCGTCCTGCGGTATTTCCGCGACATGACGCAGAGCGAAGTCGCCAA
Source organism: uncultured Clostridia bacterium (assembly GCA_947628675.1). GTDB lineage: Bacteria > Bacillota > Clostridia > Christensenellales > Borkfalkiaceae > Gallimonas. The sequence goes on along the minus strand of CANRAR010000029.1, from coordinate 2,399 downwards.
GGCGATCGGCGTCTCGCAGGTGCAGATCTCCCGCATCGAGAGCAAGATCATCGCCCAATTTCGAAAAGACCTCATCGGATAGTTTCGTTAATTTTTTTCTCGACGCCCCTCCATGGGAGGGGGAAAGGGGGTGGGCACCCTCATACCGCCTCGCCTCTTCTTCCCGCGTCATTCTGAAGCGCCGCCCGCGCCCTGCCCCTTGTGGGGCAGGGCGCGGGCGGCGCGAAGAATCCCGAAAAAACGAAGTCCGTCCCCATACCGTCGGCGGCGGGCGGCGCGCGAAGTATCCCCCCGATCCGCACCCCAAGGGCTCCCGCCCTTTTTTTCATGCGTTTTCTTGACTTCCGCCCCGCGTCGTCGTATAATAAAGAAAAGCAAACCACGATTTTCGGAGAACACAAATGATTTTCAGCGGACTTCCCGCGGGCGTGAGGGATATTCTCCCCGAAGAATGCGCCGCGCTCGACGAGATCAAGCGCCGTCTTTCGCGCAAGTTTCTGATGAACGGCTTCGAGCCCGTCGAGAGCGCCACGCTCGAATATTTCGATACCTATTCACGCATTTCAAACGCCGTGCCCGAGGAGCGTATGTTCAAACTCTCGGATAAGGACGGCAAACTTTTGGTGCTCCGTCCCGATGCCACCCTCGCCATCTCCCGCATCGCGGCGACCAAACTCACCGCTCCAAAGGCGCGCCTCTCCTATTTCACCCGGAAATACGATTTGCAGGAGGCGGGCGGCGTATCCAGCCGCGAAATTTATCAGGCGGGCGTCGAATGCCTCGGCGAGGAGGGCGCCTTTGCCGATGCGCAGACCATCGCCTTCGCCGTCGAGTGTCTCAAAGAGACGGGGCTCGAAGATTTCGTGGTGGAAGTGGGGCACGTCGGCTATTTCAAGGGGTTGTTGGAGGACTGCGGCCTCACGGAAGAGGAGGCCGAAAGCGTCCGCGCGCACGTCAACGCCAAGGATAGTCTGAGCGCCCAGCGCCTCTTGGAACACGCGGGCGTCAAGAAGAGCGCCCTCAACGCCGTGCTCGCACTTCCCGCCCTCTTCGGCGGCGCTGAAATTTTCGACCGCGCGGAGGCCATCACCGAGAACGCGACTGCCCGCGAAGCCATTGCGCGACTGCGCGAAATTCACACCCATTTATCGCACATGGGGTACGAAAAATACGTCTGTTACGACCTCGGCACGGTGCGCCGCCTCGCCTACTATTCGGGCGTGGTGTTCTCCGGTCTCGTCCGCGAGATGGGCGCGCCCGTCATGAGCGGCGGCCGCTACGATTTCCTCGCCGATGACTTCGGCAAGCACGTCCCCGCCGTGGGCTTTGCCATGGGTTTGAAGCGCATTTTGGTCGCCCTCGAGCGGCAGGGGAATCTCCCCGCGCCCGCGCCCGTCTCCGTCGCCGTCGCCTGCGAGCAGGGGGCGGAGGCCGTCGGCTATCAGGCAGTCATGCAGGCAGTAAAAGAGGGCAAGCGCGCCGTTCTGCTCTCCGATTACGGGCAAGAGGCGCTCAAAACCGTCCGTGCCGCCGAAAAATATCTCGCCACCGAGGAAGGACTGAAAAAGATATGATCTATTTTGCAATGAGCAAGGGGCGGCTCGTGGAAAAGAGCGCCGCGCTCCTCGAAAAATGCGGGGTGGATGTCTCCGTCCTCCGCGAGGACACGCGCAAACTCGTCCTTACAAGCGCCGATCAAAAGTACGGTTTCTTCCTCGTGAAGCCCGCCGACGTGCCCGTATACGTGGAATCGGGCGTCGCCGACCTCGGCATCGCGGGCAAGGATACCCTGCTCGAAGAGGGGAGAGACCTCTACGAACTTCTCGACCTCGGCTTCGGCAAGTGCAGGCTGTGTCTCGCGGGCTATCCCACGCGGAAGAGTGCGCTCACGAGCCCGCATCTTCGCGTCGCCACCAAGTACATCAACACGGCAAAGCGCATCTTCTCCGAGCGCGGGGAGGAGGTCGAACTCATCAAACTCAACGGCTCGGTGGAACTCGCGCCCGTCACGGGGCTTGCAGACGTCATCTTCGACGTCGTGGAGACGGGCTCTACCTTGAAGGCCAACGGGCTCGTGGTGCTCGAAGAGGTCATCACGGGCGTCAGCGCGCGCCTCGTCGCCAACAAGGTGAGCCTCAAATTGAAATCGGCGGAAATTCTGCCCCTCGTGGAAAAAATTTCGGAGGCCATCTCATGAAGATCTTTTCCGAAACAAACTGCGCCGAACTTCTCACCCGTCCCTTTGCGGCGCGGGAGAGGGAACTTGCCGCCGTGCGCGAAATTTTAGCCGATGTGCGCGAACGGGGCGACGCGGCGGTCTTTGCCTACGAAGAAAAATTCGACGGCACGATTTTGACCAAGGAAAATTTCCGCGTGAGCGAGGAGGAGTTCGAGGCGGC
>CANRAR010000028.1 GCA_947628675.1 uncultured Clostridia bacterium | reverse complement strand
ACTATCTCACCGACGGCGTCCTGCACTGATCTTTTTTCGCTCTCATCCGTCTCATATGTTTGACAAACCTACATTTTACGAAAATAGTAGAATGCAAATTGTGGGGCAGACGAAAGCTTCTCGTCTGTCCCACAATTTAATTTATTTGTTCCAAATGAAAGAAAGTTGCCTATTAAACCGACCCGTCGGCAGAGGATTTTTTGTTTTTTTCGCGGTCACGCATTTCGGTGAAGAAGGAGGTGAGCACTTCCGAGCACTCCTGTTCCATCACGCCGCCAACGACTTCCACGGTGTGGTTGAGAAGGTTTGCGCTCGCAAGTTCCGCGGTGAGGCTCCTCCCCTTTTGCTCATATGCGCCGAAGTAGACGCGCTCGATGCGGGCGTTCAGAATGGCGCCCATGCACATCGGGCAGGGCTCCAAGGTCACATAGATTTCGGCATCCGGAAGCCGCCACGAGCCGCACTTTTTGCACGCCCTGTCGATGGCGCGCATTTCGGCGTGCGCTGTTGCCATTTGCAGTTTCGTGCGCACATTGTAGCCGCGGCCGATGACTTTCCCCTCCGAGACGACCACCGCGCCGATGGGGACCTCCCCCTCCGCCTTTGCCTTTTTTGCAAGGCGCAAAGCCTCGCGCATGAATTTTTCTTCCATATCCTATCCGTATGCCCGCGAAAGCACGGCGAGCGCGTCTAAATTTTTTCCGATGAGATCGGGCAGCGCCGCCAGCCCTAGCGGGTGCTTGAAGTCTTCCCGCCCCGCTTCCACCGTGAAGGCGGGAATTTTCAACTTCTCGATGCACCAATCCTTGTAGCCGCCGACAGAGCCCTTCGCCTCTCTCAAGGGATACCCCGTCGCCGCGGCGAGCGCGAGCGCCAACCGTTTATCCCGCGCGGCGCGGAATGCGGGCTGGCGAAACCGCCAATAGATCTCCTCGCCCTTCGTGTGCCAACTCACCGTGTACTGCGGCAAAATTTCCAGCGTAAAATCGCGGAGCGCGCGCGTTTCGGGTTCGGAGAAGGGCGCGTTGCCCACAAAATTTGCGGGAGCGGGCGCAAACACGTTCTGCTTGCCCGTGCCCCAGCGGGCGTCGAAATTTACGTTGAGATCAACGGCGTTTATATTCGCCTTCCACAGGGAGAAGTCCTCCCCGCCGTTGATATTCAGCAAAAATGCGCGCCGTGCAACGTCCCTGACGCTTGAAAGCCCCGCCGTGGAAAGCATCGCGCCGTCGGGATTGGTGAGCGGCAGGAGCCACACGCTTCCCTTTACGCCGCCCCGCCGCGCGTGTTCGAGCGCAAGAAGCGCCGTCACCCACTCGCGCGCGTGCATCGCATACTGCGAAATGCCGCACGGCTCGCCCGCGCCCACTTTCATTGCATACAGATTTCTGCCGTCCGCGCTCGTGCCGATCACCCGCTTTTCGCCGCGGTAGCCCTCATAAAAGGCGGAAACTTCCTCATAAATATCCACCTTTTATTATATGCGGGCGGCAAAAAAGCGGCTATTTGTGATATTCCGCGCCCGCGCCTATCATAAAGGCGCGGTAGAGTTGCTCCAAAAAGATGACGCGCATCATCTGGTGCGGAAAGGTCATCGGGGAGAACGAGAGGAGCGCGTCCGCCGCCGCCTTCACATTTTGCGCAAGCCCGCACGACGAGCCGATGACGAAGGTCATCTCCCTACCCGCATCCGCGAGCGATTTGATTTTTTCGGCGAACTGCTCCGAGGCGCACATCTTCCCCTCGATGGCGAGCGCGACGGTATACCCGCGGCAGGCGCGCAGAATTTCTTCCGTCTCCTCCTCGGGGCTGCGCCGTTCGGGAAGTTCGCAAATCTCGAGCGCACAGAACCGCCCGAGCCGCTTTTGGTATTCCGAAACGGCCTCCCGCCAATAACTTTCCTTCAATTTTCCGACGCAGACGAGGCGAATTTTTATCATATGAGCCTCTCGATGAAGAGCACCAGCCACTCCACGGCGCACACGGCAATGCCCACCGCCGCCATCAAAAAGAACCTCTTCCCCTCCTTCACGCCGCCCTTGACGTTCTTCTTCCTGTCAAAGAGAATGAGGAACAGCACGGCTCCCACGAGGCATACCGCCGACGTGATGACGAGGGAGAGATAGACGGCACGGGGCAGGTCGGTAAATGCCGCATACCCGCGTGACGTTAAGATGAGAATAACGGCATTGTTCGCAAAGTGCGAGACGATGGAGGGCAGAATGCTCCCCGCGCGGAGGGCGATGAGCGCAAAACACACGCCGCAGACGAATTGGTAGACGGTCTGTTCGGGATTGGTGTGGAAGAGCGAAAAGAGCGCACCCGAGATGAGCACAGCGCTCGCGGTGCCCCACCCGCCCGCATTCATGCCTCCCGTGAGGATGCCGCGGAAGAGCGTCTCCTCGAAAATGGCGGGTAGAACTGCGATGACGAGAATGGCGGGGAGCAAATTCCACCCGTCGAGCGAAGGGAGAAAACTCTCCGACCGCCTGTACCCCATGAGTTCCAACAGCCGCACAAAGTATTCGTTGAGTTCGGAGAGCGAGAACAGAACGCCGAATTGCAACAAAAGTGCGATCGCAAAATAATACCACTTGCAGGGCGCATACACCGTGCGCGGCGAAACCGCCCCCTTTCGGAAGGCATAGATCGCCACGCCCGCTATGCAGACGGGCGAAATGAGAAAGGCGAGATAGAGGTACCAATCCGCATTCTCATAGTCCTTCGCCACGCCCTGCACGATGAGCGCCACGACAAACGACAACAGCACCGAAAAAACGGCCGCCGCCGAAAAGCTGACCCCCGCCATGGGGAGTGCGCGCGGCGTGGGTTGCGGCCGGTCTCTCATTTCCATACCGCCATTGTTCTTTTCCATACCGCCATTATACAGGAAATTCGCCGAAACTTCAAATAAAAACTTTGCTTTTTCAAAAATTTGTTCTATAATGAGGGTATGAGAACGCTCTCCACACAGGAAATTTCCGACTGCGTGTACCGCCTCGCGCGAAAGGCGGGGCTCACGCTCACCCAAAGTTGCAGGGATACCCTTCTTGCCGCCAAAAATGTTGAGCAGGGCGCGGCGCAGTTTGCCCTTTCCGCCGTGCTCGAAAACGAGAAGGTGGCACAGCGCGAGAATATGCCAATCTGCCAAGATACGGGCATGAGCGTCGTCCTCATCGAACTCGGGCAGGACGTCCGCCTCACGGGCGCGCCCTTGAAAGACGCCGTGGACGACGGCGTACGCCGCGCCTATCGGGACGGGAACTTCCGCAAGAGCATCTGCGACCCTTTGACCCGCGCCAACACGGGCGACAACACTCCCGCCCATTTGCACGTGGAGATCGTCGCGGGCGAGAAAGTTGAGGTTTGCTTCCTGCCCAAGGGCTTCGGGAGCGAGAATATGAGCAGGCTGTATATGCTCACCCCCGTAGAAGGCCGCGAGGGCATAATAAGCGCCATTGTGGAGACGGTGCGGCTTGCCGGCTCCCGCCCTTGCCCGCCCGTGTATGTGGGCGTGGGCATCGGCGGCTCCTTCGACGGCTGCGCCCTCCTCGCCAAAAAGGCTTTGACGCGCAACGTGGGCTCCCATAGCCCCCGCGCGGACGTCGCCTCCATCGAGGAGGAAGCCCTCGAAAAAATCAACGCCCTCGGCATCGGCGCGCAGGGCTTCGGCGGAAAAATCACGGCGATCGGCGTGAGTTGCGAGGTCGCCCCCACCCATATTGCGGGGCTGCCCGTCGCCGTCAACATCCAGTGCCACTGTGTGCGGTGCGAAAAGGAGACGCTATGAAAAAGTTGACCCTCCCCCTCTCCGCCGAGGATATAAAGGCGTTGAACGCGGGCGACTGCGTACTGCTCTCTGGCACCATTTACACCGCGCGGGACTGCGCCCATAGGCGCATTTTTGAGCTTTTGGACGCGGGCAAAGAATTGCCGTTCGACCTCAAAGATGCCTTCATCTATTATGCGGGCCCCTGCCCCGCCCCTGCGGGAAAAGCCTGCGGCAGTTGCGGCCCCACGACGTCGGCGCGCATGAATATTTTCGCCCCCCGTCTTTTGGATTTAGGGCTCGGCGGCATGATCGGCAAGGGCGAGATGAGCGAGGAGACGCGGCAAGCAATCGTGCGGAACGGGCGGGTGTACTTAGCCGCCATCGGGGGAGCGGGCGCGAGTTACGGCAACGCCGTAAAGACGTGCGAGTGCGTCGCCTTCCCCGATCTTTTAAGCGAGGCGGTGTACCGCATGGAAGTCGAGGATTTTCCCCTCGTCGTCGCCATCGACAGCAAGGGAAACAGTATCTATTATAGATAAAATTAACGGACGGGATAAGCCCTGTCCGTTCTGTTTGTAAAATTCACAATTAGCACAAATCAACTGAAATAAGAAACTGTACCACCCGTAACGGCATACGACTCATATTTTGTATTCCACGCGACCGAAATCCCCAAATCAAACAAAGAAATAGAAAAACTAACTTGTACGCCCTGTTTTACGTCTCCAAGGTGTTTCACAACGGAGTCAAGAATTTTTCTGTCGCTGTCCAAATAATTTATGGTGATTTCCAGATCTTCGATATCGGTTTGCGGCAAGATCACATATTTCCCGCCGAAACTTGCCAAATTCAAATTGGAATCCATTGTAATGTCGCTTGTACGTGCCGATCGATGAAAAAGCTTCGTGTCGCCATCATGATTGCCCTGCGTAGCCGTCTGCACACTGCCGTCTATCAAATCATGTTTCCCGACATCTTGCTTGGTACCGGTATATTGAACAATTTTAACGACCACAAAAACCACTACGCCGATAAGAATCGTGACAATTAGAAATATCAAAAAACCATGCCTTTTCTTTGGCGGAAGATTGGACATACTCGTCGTCCCTCCTTTTGTAAAAATCCGCCCCACGGGGAGGCGCACGAAAAATGCACCTCACAATGTTGCTACACATTCAACTCGATTCTATGCGAGGGAATACACTTTTCCGAAAGTATTCCCTTAAATTGGGCAATTAAAATGTGTAGTATAGTTATTATAGCACTTTATTAAAATATAATCAAGACATCGTCGGGTTTTATATATAAAATTTAAGAAAACAGCGCCCACAATCGCGCCCTGCGTCAATCGCATAGTTATCTTTTCGCAAAAACACCACGCGCGGCGCTTTTCGTTGTTTCGGCAATTTTAACCAGTAAAATACCCGCCGAAACAACATATTTCGACGGGTATTTATGTTATAAGGGTTTTTGAGTGAGGCGAGTCGAATATTCACCCCGGCGTTATTTTGAGGCGGGTGTGCGCAGCGGTCTCCGCTTACACGATGCGGATATCCATATCGGCCTGAATGACGCCGATCGTTTCAAAATCGGGCGTAAGGAAGATGCCTCCCTCGAGTTCCGCATCCGTCTTGACATAGACCTCTTTATCGCCCACCGCGCAGACGGCGAATTTTTCCGTGCCGTAGTCCGCGATCCGCAACACTTTTGCGGGGATCCCCTCCTCGGTAACGAACAGGCCGTAGGAGGAACATACGTAGCTGAGCGGCTTTTCAAATGCCTTTCTCGCAGACAGTGCGGAGATGAGTTTGGCGGAAATACGCTCGGGTGCGGGGAAATCCACTCCTTCGATGTCGAGGAAGAAGCGGATCACCTTCTTCTGCACGGTCTTTCCCTTCTTCTCCACCTCTTCGACGACCTTGTTCTTCTTCATAATGCCGCCGAATGTCGCGGTGAGCGGCATGGGGCGAACGATCTCCTCGCCGCCTCGAAGCAATGCGATCTTCTTCATATCGATGCGGATATTTTGCTCGTCGCCCGCCGTAAGCGCTACGGAGAACAACCGTGTGCCGCCCACTTCGATGCTCGAGAGCGTCTGATTCCCGATAATTTCGGAGGAGACGAGTTTCGCTTTCATGGAGCCGCCCGAAAGAATGGCGTCGCTCGGCAGAAGCATCTCATATTCCCCGTCCTCGCAAGAGATGGCGGGAGGAAGCGCCGTTTCTTCGCCGAGAAAACGCAATTTTCCACCCTTGACTTCCGCCTGCAAATAGTTGTACTGCGGGATCCTCGGGAGAATGCTCTCCTCGGTCTCCTTGTCGAAAATATGCAGACGGTCAAGATCGAGTGCGGCTTCCGCGATGTCCCCGGGCATGAGATCGACGTCCTCCCCACACTTGATGATGATACGGGTGGAACTTTCGATATAGCCGTCGCCTTCCATATTGATGTCGCCGTAGACGAGCGTCTCGTTGCCGAGTTCTTCCTTGTGGGAGACCTTAAAGCGGATGACGGCGGGAGAGGTTTTCACCGTCTCGGGAGAGAGCGAAATGTTCTCCGCGCGAAGCCCGAAAAAGACCTGCTTTTCCCCGTCGAGGTAATCGGGACGCGCCTTGTAGAAGTAGGCGTAGGGCACGGAAATTTCCGCGTCCGAATATGCGAAGCGAATGTGAACGGCGTCCCCTTCCCGCTTCATCGTCCCCTCGAAGAAGTTCATCTGCGGTGTGCCGATAAAGCCCGCGACGAACTTATTTTCGGGGTAATTGTAGAGGTTCTTGGGGGTATCGATCTGCTGGATAAAGCCGTTCTTCATGACGACGATGCGCGTACCCATCGTCATGGCCTCCACCTGATCGTGTGTGACATAGATAAACGTGGTATTCAGCTTTGCGTGAAGTTTGGAGATCTCCGCGCGCATCTGGGTACGCAATTTTGCGTCAAGGTTGGAGAGCGGTTCATCGAGGAGCATGACTTTGGGCTCGCGGACGATGGCTCTGCCGAGGGAGACGCGCTGGCGCTGCCCGCCCGACATCTCCTTGGGCTTCCTGCCGAGATACTCGGTGATGCCGAGGATCTCCGCCGCCTCAAGTACGCGCGCATTGATCTCCTCCTTGGTGAATTTCCCGTTGGGGTGCGCTTCATCCTTGGGAATACGGCGCAGCCGCAGCCCGAACGCGATGTTTTCGTATACCGTCATATGCGGATAGAGCGCGTAGTTCTGGAAAACCATTGCGATGTCCCTATCTTTGGGCTCCATATCGTTGACTACGAGGTCGCCGATGGTAAGCTCGCCGGCGGTAATGTCTTCGAGCCCCGCGATCATGCGCAGCGTTGTGGATTTTCCGCAGCCGGAGGGGCCCACGAATACGATGAACTCCTTATCCTCGATATCCATGTTGAAATCGTTGACCGCTTTCACGCCGTTGGGATAGACTTTATAGATGTGTTTCAAACTTAAATTTGCCATTTTTCTGTATCCTTCTTATTTAGATTTTTTGCGTTATGCAAGAATCGCTATAGAGAAACCGGGCATCGAGAGCGAAGAGCCGCTTCCCGATACGCTGCCGCTGACGCAAATCCCCTGCTTCAGCTCGCCTTCAAGGCCGCCGACCTGCACTTTCTCCGAGGAGAAGTTGATGACGATCGTGACGGAAGAATCCCCGTATGTCTTTTTGACGGCGAGCGCGCCCTCCGTTTCGCACGGGATCCGCTCCGCCGTCCCGCGCATGATGGCGGGGAAGGCATTCCGCGCACGGTTACACGCCTTGTAATAGTTCAGTATGCTGTCGCCGTCTTTGAGTTGTTCTTCCACACTGTCGAACACATAATATTGGAACTTGGTATTCGCATCGGGCGGATAAATCGGACTCGTGTCGTCCGTCCAGCGCATTCCGACGCGCTTTGCGGGGTCGTTCGCGGAACCGAGCATCCCGATCTCATCGCCGTAATACGTAAACGTATTGCCCGTGTACATGGAGAGCAACCCATACGCAAATTTGATGCGGGTCACATCGCTCATCAGAACGCCCGCGATCCGGGCAGTATCGTGATTGCACAGGAAAGGCGCGGGGATATGCCCTTTTGCCATCGATGTAACGGACAGCATGGAGTTGAAATATCTCGTCGCCGCCTGCGCGGGAACGGGTTCGACCGGATGCATCGCCTCGGAGATCGTCTGGTTGATATAACCGTCCGCCCCCTGCGTGGGGAAGCAGAAGAAGCTGTCCGCTCCGCTCCCGTAAAATTGCTCGATCTCGGAAGCGGACGACCAATCTTCGCCGACAATATAGGCGTTGGGGTTATATTTAACCGCCTCCTGCTTGATCCAACCCGTAAATGCCGCGCTCTTTGCCACGTCGCCGTAGTAGTAATAGCGGACTGCATCGAGGCGGAAGCCATCCACGCCCTTCCCCGTCCAAAATCCGATGATTTTCGAGATCTCGCCGCGTACCGCCTCGCTGTCGAGGTTGAGGTCGGGCATACCCGATACAAACCGCGCCTCCGCGAATACGTTGCCGTATTTTTCGTAACCGTCCGGTTGGGTGGTGGAGAAATTATAGTATTCGTAGTACGGGTCGGAGGTATCGCCCTTTCTCGCCGCGGCGAGCCCCTTTTGGAACCACGGGTGCAGATTGGAAGTGTGGTTGACGACGAGGTCCATGATCACGCGGATGCCCTTTTCGTGCGCCGCCGTGAGCAGTTTCTCGAAGTCCTCCATCGTGCCGAGCGTGGGGTTGATCGCCTCGTAGTCGGTCACGTCGTAGCCGTGGTAGCTGACCGTCTTGTTGATGGGCGTGAGCCAAATGCCCGTATAGCCGAGGTCGCGGACGTAGCCGAGTTTCTCCGTAATGCCATTCAGATCGCCGATCCCGTTTCCGTCGGAATCGCAGAAGGAGTACGGGAAGATCTCATAATAGTTGTCGTAGGAATCGTCCACGATGTTTTCCTCGGGCAGTTCCTCGCCGCCGCAAGCCGCCATGGGAAGGAGCAGGCAGAGGCATAGAACTATCGCCGAAAGAGACTTGATAACGCGTTTCATCGTTTACCCCTTTACCGAGCCGCCCGTGACGCCCTCGACGTAGTACCGCTGCAACAGGAAGAACAGAATGGTGATTGGCAGGGATACGACGACCGCCGCCGCGCAGAAGCGCTGGAAACTATCGCTGTACGCCGTGAGTTGTTCGCGCTGGATCATGTCTCTGAGACCCACCGCCACGTTCCAGTAACTCGGGTCGCCGTTTGCAATGAGCGAAGCGAACATATACTCGCCCCAAGGCGCCATGAACGCCGTGAGAACGGTGTAGATGATGATGGGCTTGGAGAGCGGCAGGATGATCTTGAAGAACACCATCTGGCGGCTCGCGCCGTCGATGCGCGCCGCTTCGTCGAGCGACTTCGGAATAGTATCGAAGAAGCCCTTGCAAATGTAGTAGCCCATACACGAACTTCCCACATAGACGAGGATGAGCCCCACGATGCTCATATCCTGCGTGAGCCCCAAGAGTTGGAGCAGGAAGTACATCGCCGTCATGGACATGAACCCGGGGAACATCCCGAGGATGAGCATAAGGTTCATGAGCGGCTTGCGCAGTTTGAAGCGCAGGCGGGAGAGCGCATAACTCGTGACGAGCACGATCGCCGTCTGAATGACGGTGACGCATATGGAGATGAGCAGCGTCCTGCCGTACCAATTCATGAATTTATACGACCCCGTGGAGACGACCTCCCCCGTGGAGGCGCTGATGCCCTGATTCTTGAAGAGACGGATGTAATTATCGAACGTCCACTGCTTGGGGAAGAAGTAGTTGGTCGTAGCGCCCGGCTCGCCGCGGAGCGACTGCAAAATGAGAAAGACGAA
>CANRAR010000027.1 GCA_947628675.1 uncultured Clostridia bacterium | reverse complement strand
TGGTCCTCATATTCCTTGCGGAACTTGGCGAGGGTGGAAAGAACGGGGTTGGGCGCCGATTGCCCGAGCGCGCACAGTGAAGAGGTCTTCATGTGCTGTGCGAGCGCCTCGATCTTTTCGAGATCCTCGGGTTCGCCCTTGCCCTCGGTGATCTTGGTGAGAAGGTCGAGAAGGCGCCTTGTGCCGATGCGGCACGGGGTGCACTTTCCGCAACTCTCGTCCGCCGTGAATTCGAGGTAGAACTTGGAGATGTCCACCATGCAGGAATCTTCGTCGAGGACGATGAGCCCGCCCGAGCCCATCATGGAGCCGATTGCGACGAGGTTATCGAAGTCGATGGGGGTATCGATGAGGTCTGCGGGGATGCAGCCGCCCGAGGGGCCGCCCGTCTGTGCGGCCTTGAACTTTTTGCCGTTGGGGATGCCGCCGCCGATCTCGTAGATGATGTCCCTCAGCGTCGTGCCCATGGGAACTTCCACGAGGCCGACGTTGGTAATTTTTCCGCCGAGCGCAAAGACCTTCGTGCCCTTGCTCTTTTCCGTGCCGATGGAGGAGTACCACGCGGCGCCCTTCATGATGATGGGGTTGATGTTCGCCCACGTTTCGACGTTGTTCAAAATGGTGGGCTTGCCGAAGAGACCCTTGACGGCGGGGAACGGAGGACGGGGGCGGGGCTCGCCGCGGTGGCCTTCGATGGAGGTCATGAGCGCGGTCTCCTCGCCGCAGACGAACGCGCCCGCGCCGAGACGGATGTCGATATCGAAGTCAAAGCCGAGCCCCAAGATGTTCTTGCCGAGGAGCCCGTACTCGCGCGCCTGTTTGATGGCGATCTTGAGCCTTTCGACGGCGATGGGGTACTCCGCGCGGACGTAGATGTAGCCCTGATGCGCGCCGATGGCGTAGCCCGCGATGGTCATGGCCTCGAGAACGCAGTGGGGGTCGCCCTCCAGAACGGAGCGATCCATGAACGCGCCGGGGTCGCCCTCGTCGGCGTTGCAGCAGACGTACTTGATGTCGCCCGCAGAGGCCTTCGCAAAACTCCACTTTCTGCCGGTGGGGAAGCCCGCGCCGCCGCGGCCGCGGAGGCCGCTATCCAGCACTTCCTTGATGACGTCGTCGGGCGTCATGGAGGTGAGCACCTTCTCGATGGCGGCATAGTCGCCCGCCGCGATGGCTTCCTCAATATCCTCCGCCGCAATGACGCCGCAGTTTCTAAGCGCAATGCGCATTTGTTTTTTATAGAAGGGGGTCTCCGCAAAGGGAGTGATGGAACCGTCCTGATGCACCGTATCCTGGAAGAGGAGTTCCTTTACGATCTCCCCGTCGGGGATGAGGTGCTTGCGAACGACCGTCTCCACGTGTTCGGGCGTCATCTGCGCATAGAACGCGCCCTCGGGGTAGACGATCATGATGGGGCCGAGGGTGCACAGCCCGAAGCAGCCCGTCTTGACGACGAGTACGTCGTGGATGTCGCACTCGGCGAGCGTCTTTTCGAGGTGTTCGATGACCTGTTTGGAGTGGGAGGAGGTACAGCCCGTGCCGCCGCAGACGAGGACTTGCTTTCTGTACTCCGTGTGCTTTGCCATCTCTTCGGCCTGCTCTCTCACGAGCCGCCTTACGTCGATGAGTTGTTGTTTCTTTGCGCGGATCGCGTCTAACTCTTTGACCGTCATTTGCTTGCCTCCTTGTAGCCGTCGAGAATGCTCTTCACCTTATCGGGGGTGAGTTTGCCGTACACCTCTTCGCCGATCATCATGACGGGCGCAAGGCCGCAGGCGCCGACGCAGCGGCAGCTGTCGATGGAGAACAGTCCGTCCTCGGTGCATTCGCCGCACTTGATGCCGAGTTCCTTTTCCACCTCTTCGAGGATCTTATCCGACCCCTTCACGTAGCAAGCGGTGCCGAGGCAGACGCTGATGCGGTTCTTGCCCTTGGGTTTGAGCGAGAACTGCGCATAGAAGGTGACGACGCCGTACACCTCCGAGAGGGAGATGCCCAAGCCCTCCGCGATCTTCTTCTGCACGGGCATGGGAAGATAGCCGTAGATCCCCTGTGCCTCCTGCAAGATGTGCATGAGGCACCCGGGCGTAGAGCGCGATGCTTCGATGACGGCTTCAAGCGCTTTCTCCTGTTCCGCCGTTCCGCATTTCGCTTCGCAGTGTTCCATACCAACCTCCTTGTCTTATCTTTTGAGCCCGTTTTTTGAAGATATGACGGACTTCTTACATGACTTAAGCGTATTATATCATAAAGCAATTTATTTTTCAATAGAAAAAAGCAAATTGTAAAAAATTGTCGCGAATTTTTCACGGCTGACAAAATAAGAAAAATTTTCCCGCTGTACACGGGGCGGGAGTTGACATTTTGCGGCGGCTGTGCTACAATCTTTTGTAATCGTCGGAAGAAAGGGCTCCGCCCGTGAGCGGAGCCACGGAGAAATACATATGGCAATCGACAGCAAGAAATTTTCCGAGAGCGTGGAGCGGGTGCTCCATGCCGACTTCGGGTGTGACTACGAGAGCGCGGGAGCCCGCGAACTCTACAACGCCGTCTCCAAGGCGGTGATGGTGCAGGCGTTCGACGCGTGGAACGAGGGCAGGAACTCGCAGAAGAAGCGGTGCTGTTACTTTTCCGCCGAATTTTTGATGGGGCGCTCCATCTACGCCAACCTTTTGAACCTTGACTGCCTCGAAGCCGCCAAAAAGGCGCTCGAAAAGGTGGGACACAGCCTCAACGACTTCGAGGAGGTGGAGGATGCCGCCCTCGGCAACGGGGGCTTGGGTAGGCTCGCCGCCTGCTATTTGGAGAGCGCGGCGACGATGGGCATTCCCCTCGACGGCTACGGCATCCGCTACCGCTACGGGCTCTTCCGCCAGACCTTTGTGGACGGCTATCAGCACGAGGAGGGTGACGATTGGCTCAAATGGGGGGACCCTTGGAGCGTCAAGTGCGAGCGCGACGCCGTCATCGTGGAGTTCGCCGACCAAAAGGTGAAGGCGGTGCCCTACGATATGCCCGTGTTCGGCTACCGCAACGGCGTCGTGAATAACCTGCGCCTGTGGTCGAGCGAACCCGTGCAGGAGTTCGACTTCAACGCCTTCAACGAGATGAAGGGCGACAGGACTGCCCTCGAAAACTTCAACGCCACCAAAATTTGCGACGTTCTGTACCCCAACGACAACACCATGGTGGGCAAAATTTTGCGCCTGCGGCAGCAGTACTTCCTCGTCTCGGCGTCGCTGCAAGATATTCTCCGCAAGTACAAGGCGCAGGGAAAGAAATTAAAAGACCTCGATAAGAGTTACTGCTTCCAGCTCAACGATACCCACCCCGTCATCGCCATTCCCGAACTTCTGCGGCTTCTCAAAAAGGAGGGCATGGAGTTCGAAGAGGCGTTCGGCGTGTGCAGCAAGGTGTTCAACTTCACCAACCACACTATCATGGCGGAGGCGCTCGAAAAGTGGGACGCCCTCGCGCTTTCCGACCTTCTCCCCGAGGTGTACGAGGAGATCGTCGCCTGCCAGCACCGCTTGGAGAGCGAGGGGTTGGATACCGACAAATATTACATCATCCGCGATAACGTCATCCACATGGCGAACCTCGCCATCTACGTCGCGGCGAAGGTCAACGGCGTCGCCGAGATCCACACCAACATCTTAAAGACGGACGTCTTCAAGAATTGGTACGAACTGTACCCCAAGAAGTTCGTCAACGTCACGAACGGCATCACGCCGCGCCGCTGGCTCCTCCTCAACAACCCCGAGACGGCGGCGCTCATCGACAAATACATCGGCGAGGCGTGGCACACCGACCTCAAAGAATTGCGAAATTTGCGACCCCATATCCCCGAAATGCTCCCCGATTTCAAGCGCATCAAGGGGGAGAACAAGAAAAAACTCGCGGCGTATATCGCCGAGCACGAGGGGGTGAACATCCCGCCCGAATTCTGCTTCGACGTGCAGGTCAAGCGCCTCCACGAGTACAAGCGGCAGATGCTCAACGCCCTCTCCATTTTGTACTTCTACTTCGGCATTAAGGACGGCACCGTCAAGGATTTCCCGCCCACGGCGTTCATCTTCGGCGCGAAGGCCGCCCCCGGCTACTACAACGCCAAGGCCATCATCAAATTCATCAACGAAATTGCCCGCCTCGTCAACGAGGATGGGGAGGTGAGCAAGGTGATGCGCGTCGTGTTCGTGCAGAACTACAACGTGAGTTACGCCGAAAAGATCGTGTGCGCGGCGGATGTCTCCGAGCAGATCAGTATGGCGGGCATGGAGGCGAGCGGCACGGGCAACATGAAGTTTATGCTGAACGGCACGGTGACGCTGGGCACACTCGACGGCGCGAACGTGGAGATCTGCGAGGAGGCGGGAAGGGAGAACAACTGCATCTTCGGCGCCACGGTGGAGGAAGTCGCCGCCATCAAGCAGTTCTATTGCCCCCGCGAGTTTGTGGAGCAGGACCCCGCATTGAAGCGCGCCGTGAATACCCTCATCGACGGAACGTTCTCCGACGATGCGGGGATGCTCCAAAAACTGTACGATAGCCTCATAAACGGGCACGATCCCGACCGCTACCTCGTGTGCTTCGACTTCCGCAGTTACGTGGAGGCGAAGGAGGGGCTTCTGCACAGTTACGGCACCGACGAATTCTACACGAAGTGCCTCGAAAACTTGTGCGCCGCGGGGAAATTCTCCGCCGACCGCTCGGTCACCGACTACGCCCGCCACATCTGGAAGATCAAGTGAGGCACCCCTGCACCTCATACCGAGCGAAGCGAGTGTATCTTCCCCAAAAATTTCAAAAACGTCAAAACGCTGTCAAAAAACGCGCCCCGCGGCACATTCCGCGGGGCGCGTTTTTCTGTCATTTCAACCGACAAACCAAATGTAATTTGTCATTTCGTCCCGCGCGCACCATTCGTCTACGAAACGCGGCACGAGCGCGTAGCGCGAAGTAGCAAAAGCGAAGCGCGTCGAGAAATCTAACCTATTTTACACTTCCGCCACGGCCTCCACCTCGGCGAGCGCGCCCTTCGGAAGCGCCTTCACGGCAAAACACGCCCGCGCGGGTCGCCCCGTAAAGTACCGCCCGTACACCTCGTTGAACGCCGCAAAGTCGCCGATGTCCGCGAGGAGACACGTCGTCTTTACAACGCGCGAGAGCGCACTTCCCCCCGCCTCCAAAATGGCGGAAATGTTCTTGCAAATTTGCTCCGTCTGCTCGGCGATGCCGCCCGCGACCAAATTGCCCGTCGCAGGGTCGATGGGGATCTGCCCCGAGACGAACAGAAGCCCGCCCGTTCGTACCGCCTGCGAGTAGGGGCCGATGGCGGCGGGCGCCTTTTCCGTGTGAATGCTCTGCATGGTATCTCCTTATGCGAGGCGGAACCCCGCCTCCTTCAATTTTTTCTTGATCTCGGCGATGTGCTTGAAGTCGCGCGTCTCCATGTCGATGCGTAAAAAGCACCCGATGACGGAGGAGCCCTCCGCGCCGTGTTCGTGGTGGACGCCCGTCACGTTGGCGCCGCACCCCGCAATGATCTGCGAGACCTCCACGAGTTGCCCGGGCTTATCCAGAAGTTCGATGTTGAGGGTGCACTTCCTGCCCGACATCAGAAGTCCTCGGTCGATGACGCGGGAGAGGATGGTCACGTCGATGTTGCCGCCCGAGACGAGGCAGCACACCTTTTTGCCCTTGAGTTCGGGCAGTTTCCCTGCGAGAATGGCGGCAACGGGCGTCGCGCCGGCGCCCTCCGCCACCACCTTTTCCCGCTCGATGAGGGCGAGAATGGCGCGCGCGATCTCCTCGTCGCTCACGGTCACAATGCCGTTGACGTACTGTTTGCAGTAATTGAAGGTCAAGTTCCCCGGCTGCTTCACGGCGATGCCGTCGGCGATGGTGGAGACGGAGGGGAGTTCCTCCCGCTTCCCGTCTCTGAGCGATGCGAGCATGGAGGGCGCGCCCGCCGCCTGAACGCCGTACACCTTCACGTGCGGCGCAATTTGTTTTACGGCGAATGCCACGCCCGAGATGAGCCCGCCGCCCCCCACGGGCACGACGACCGCATCCACATCTTTGAGTTGCTCTGAAATTTCCAGCCCGATGGTGCCCTGCCCCGCTATGACGTCCTCATCGTCGAAGGGGTGCACAAAGGTGTAGCCCTTTTCCTCCTTGAGTTCGAGCGCGCGGCGGTAGGCGTCGTCGTACACCCCGGGCACGAGGCAGATCTCCGCGCCGTAGTGGCGGGTAGCCTCCACCTTGGAGATGGGCGCGCCCTCGGGCAGGCAGATGAGGGAGGGGATGCCGTTTTCCGCGGCAGCGAGGGCAACGCCCTGCGCGTGGTTGCCCGCCGAGCAGGCGACAACGCCCCGCTTTTTCTCCTCCTCGCTGAGCCGCGAAATTTTATAGTACGCGCCCCTGAGTTTGAAGGAGCCCGTCTTTTGCAGATTTTCAAGTTTCAGGTAGAGTTCGTACTCGTCCGTGAGCCGTCCCGCCCGCACCACATCGGTGTGGTAGATCGCCCTTTTGAGAACGCGCTCCGCGTCGCGCAATTTTTCCTGTGTCAACATATTACACCGCCTTTTATGCAATTATACGGCTAAACGGGGGAAACTGTCAAGCAAAATACGCATACGCAAACGAAAAACCGCCCCGCCCTTGTATTCTCGCCTCGTGCCCGCGCTTGTACCCTGCCCCGCGCTCGGGTTTCCGCGTTATTCTGCCCCGCCCGCCGCCCGCTCTCGCCCCGCGCTCGGGTTTCCGCGTTCTGCCCCGCTCCGCCGCCCGCCCGCGCCTTGCGCTCGGGTTTCCGCGTTCTGCCCCGCTCCGCCGCCCGCTCTCGCCCCGCGCTCGGGTTTCCGCGTTATTCTGCCCCGCCCGCCGCCCGCCCGCGCCTTGCCTCGGGTTTCCGCGTCATTCTGAACCCCCTTGTGGGGTGAAGAATCCCGAAAAACGAAGTCCGACTATCCCCATCCTTCGAGCAGTGTGGAGCGCCGCCCCCTCGCACCCGCCGCGCATCTCTTACTTGCCCTCCCCCTGCATAAGGGGGAGGGGTAGGGGAGGGGGTACGCCCTCATCGCCGCAAACAAAAAACCGCCGCAAAAGGCGGCGGTCGCAAAAACATTGCAACTTCATTCGGGCAGGTAATCCTCAAAGATGATATTGTCGGCGTGTTTGCGGATTGCCGCCTCCTCCTTCTCCGAGTGCACCACCCACGCGAGTTTGGTCTTCTTGAAGCGCAGCACCCGTTTGCGCATAAAATCTTCCTTGCGGTAACTCACAAAGTCGGGCTTCACGAGGCAGTTGAAGGGGAGCGCCTTGATCGTAAACATCCGCATTCCCTTCGCCGCGCCCTGTTCGGCGGTGCCCAAAACGCCGCACGGCACGTCGGGGCGCAGTTTTTTGAACGCCTTCACGTAGAAGGGCTGGAAACTCTGCACCGCCACCTCTCCCTCGTAGTGTTCGAGCGCTTTGAAAAGGGCGGCGGCGATCTTTTTGGGCTTCACGCCGTCCATATTCTTGATCTCGATGAGGAGGGGCACCCGCCCGCCCACGAGTTTGAGCACTTCGGCAAGGAGGGGAATTTGCTCCTCCGTGCCCTCGAGGCGGAGGTGTTTGAGTTGGGAGGAGGTGCACTCCGCCACGGTGCGCCCGTCGCCCGTCATACGGAAGAGGTCGTCGTCGTGGAATACTACGAGCCGCCCGTCTCCCGAGAGGCGGACGTCGGTCTCGATGGCGTATCCGTGCTCGATGGCGGCGCGGAAGGCGGAGAGGCTGTTTTCGGGGAAATCTATATGCAGCCCGCGGTGCGCAATGGGGCGGCGGGTGAGAAATTCACAGGATAGCATAGTCCCATTGTAGCAAATTTCCGCGATGATTGCAATAGCGGTTGCAAATTTTTTTCGGATAATTTATAATAAACGGCGAAGGGAAAAGGCAAAGGGACGAAGTTATGGCAGAGGCAAACAAAAACATCCGCAATTTTTGCATCATCGCGCACATCGACCACGGTAAATCGACCATCGCCGACCGCATCATGGAACTTACGGGGCAGGTAAGTAAGCGCGACATGGAGGAACAACTCCTCGACAGTATGGATATCGAGCGCGAGCGCGGCATCACCATCAAACTCGCACCCGTCCGTATGTTCTATACGGCGAAGGACGGGCAGGAATACGAGTTCAACCTCATCGATACCCCCGGGCACGTGGACTTCACCTACGAAGTCTCCCGTTCGCTCGCGGCGTGTGAGGGGGCGGTGCTCGTCGTGGACGCCACGCAGGGCGTCGAGGCGCAGACGCTCGCCAACGTCTACCTCGCCCTCGACAATGACCTCGAGATCGTCCCCGTCATCAATAAGATAGACCTGCAATCCGCCCGCATCGACGAGACCAAGAAGGAAATTGAGGACGTCATCGGGCTGGATTGCTCCGAAGCCCCCTGCGTCTCGGCGAAGGAGGGCACCAATATGCAGGACGTTCTGGAGGCCATCGTCAAGTTCGTCCCGCCCCCCAAGGGCGACCCGGAAGCGCCCCTCAAAGCCCTCATCTTCGATAGTTATTACGATAACTACAAGGGCGTCATCCTCTTCGTCCGCATGAAGGACGGCTCCGCCAAGGTGGGGGATAAGATCAAGGCGTTCCTCTCCGAAAAGGTGTACGAAGTCACCGAGGTCGGCGCCTTCTCGCCCCGCCTCCAACCCAAACAAATTCTGCTCGCGGGGGAGGTGGGCTACATCGCCGCCTCCATCAAGTCCATCGAGGACGTCGCCGTCGGCGATACCGTCACGAATGCCGACCGCCCCGCTTTGGAGCCCCTCCCGGGCTACAAAAAAGTCCAACCCGTCGTCTTTTGCGGCATCTATCCCTTGGACGGAAGCAAGTTCCTCGACCTCAAAGAGGCCATTTTGAAGTTGAAGTTGAACGATGCCTCCCTCACCTTCGAGCCCGATAACTCCGTCGCTTTGGGCTTCGGCTTCCGCTGCGGCTTCTTGGGGCTTTTGCACATGGAAATCATACAGGAGCGCATCGAGCGCGAGTTCAACCTCGACATCATCACCACCGCGCCGTCGGTGAGTTACCTCGTCCACAAGACGAACGGCGAGGAGTTCTACGTCGATAACCCCTCGCACCTGCCGCCCGCCGCCGAGATCGAGTACATGGAGGAGCCCATCGTCAAGGCGGAGGTGTACTCCCCGCCCGACTATCTGGGCTCCGTCATGGATCTCTGTCAGGATAAGCGCGGCGTGTTCAAGGATATGACCTACCTCGATACCCGCCGCGTCAAACTCGAATACCGCCTGCCCCTCAATGAAATTGTGTACGACTTTTTCGACGAACTGAAGAGCCGCACCAAGGGCTACGCGAGTTTCGACTACGAGATTGCGGGCTACGAGCGGAGCAAACTCGTCAAGTTGGATATTCTCTTGAACGGCGACCCGTGCGACGCGCTCTCCACCATCGTGCACGAGGAACGGGCATACGCCCGCGGCAGGATGCTGTGCGAAAACTTGAAGGACGCCATCCCGAGGCAACTCTTCGAGATCCCCGTGCAGGCGGCGATAGGCGGGAAAATTATCGCCCGCGAAACGGTCAAGGCCGTGCGGAAGGACGTCCTCGCCAAGTGCTACGGCGGCGACATCACGCGCAAGAAGAAACTTTTGGAGAAGCAGAAGGAGGGCAAAAAGCGAATGCGCCAGATCGGCACCGTCGAAGTCCCCAGCGAAGTCTTCATGCAGATATTAAAGACGAATAAGGACAAATAAATGGGATTTTTCGATGAAGTCTACGCCGTCGTCATGCGCGTTCCCAAGGGGAAGGTCACAACGTATGGCGAAGTTGCACACATGGTCGGCCGACCGCGCGCCGCACGGCAGGTGGGGTGGGCGCTCCACGTCAATCCGTTCCCGGGAACGGTGCCCTGCCACAGAGTGGTTTTCAAGGATGGCAAGGTGTGCTCGGGCTTCGCCTTCGGCGGGCCCGAAGTACAGCGCGCCCTCCTCGAAAGCGAGGGGATCGTATTCGGTGCGGACGATGCGATCGACATGGAAAAATACCGCTGGGAGGGCGAATAGCTGCCCCCTTTCTAAGGGGGCGGCTCCGCCGTAGGCGGTGGTGGGGGTTGAAATAGGTATCGCCTCCTTGCAAGGGAAGAGCGAATAGCTGCCCCCTTTCTAAGGGGGCGGCTCCGCCGTAGGCGGTGGTGGGGGTTGAAATAGGTATCGCCTCCGTGCAAGGGAAGAGCGAATAGTTGCCCCCTTTTTAAGGGGGCGGCTCCGCCGTAGGCGGTGGTGGGGGTTGAAATAGGTATCGCCTCCGCGCAAGGGAAGAGCGAATAGCTGCCCCCTTTTTAAGGGGGCGGCTCCGCCGTAGGCGGTGGTGGGGGTTGAAATAGGTATCGCCTCCGTGCAAGGGAAGAGCGAATAGTTGCCCCCTTTTTAAGGGGGCGGCTCCGCCGTAGGCGGTGGTGGGGGTTGAAATAGGTATCGCCTCCG
>CANRAR010000026.1 GCA_947628675.1 uncultured Clostridia bacterium | reverse complement strand
GCGGCAGTCCGTATCAGTCGGTCATGCTCAGTGGCGGGCCCGACAGTCTCAAATCTACCAATTGCTTGCGCACAGAGAATAACTGACCTTCCGCAACTTTGAACAACACCCGGCGCCCGACCGCTCACGCGGTTGGGCGCATCGGCATTTTTACCCGCAGCGGGGCGGCGGCAACTGCGCCAAGGAAGTTCCGCAGAGGAGGAAACCATGAAAAGATCATTCCCGATTTTGGCAAAAATTTTGCTTCCCATATGCCTTTTGTGCGTGGGCATCGCGTGTGCGGCTTGCGGCAGTTCCGAGGAGCCCGCACCCCCTGCGCCCCCCGCGCCTTCCACGACGAACACGGCGACGCTCACATTGGATGCAGGCGAGGGCGGCACACTCTCGCAGACGGAGTACAGTGTGGAAGTCGGGCAAAACATTTCTCAATTTTTGCAGGATAAGGCGCCGCAGGCAAAGGACGGCTTTGAGTTTGCGGGTTGGTACAGGGGCGATGCGGCGCTCTCGGAAAGTTTTACCATGCCGAGCGGGGGCTGTACGCTTGCGGCAAAGTATCTCGTGCCCTACACGGTGAGGCTGTACTTTGAGGGCGTAGACGGCGGTTACGGCGGCTATGAAACGCGCACGGGCAAGGCAATGTTCGGCGAGGCGTTCACCTATTCCGTGCAGGAGCCCCATTTTACCGTGGATGCGGCAAAGGAGAACAAACTGTCCGCTCCCCAATTGGGCGCGAATGAGGTGTTTGAAGCGTATCTTACGCGCAATTTGATTACGGTAACCCTTTGGGATAATTTGCCGCAGGATGAGGCGCAGACGGTATTTGTGCGATACGGAGAGGCGCTTACGCTTCCCGGTGCTCCCGAGGGCGCGGGTGACGACTACCGCTTTGAGGGGTGGTCGTCCGTGCGCGGCGGGGACGTGCAGTACGGCGCGGGCGAAAGCGTCGTTTTGGATCCGGAAGAGGACTTCATGCAACTCTATGCGCGTTGGGAAGCGGCTATTCGCGACTTTTTCGACGGCGACGACCGCATCTTTGTCTCCGCAACGCAACCGGACGTCGTCTATTTGCGGCGCTACGGCCTCGAAGAAAAGCAGGGCAGTTACAACCGCAGCACGGGCGTGTTTGTATTCTCCGAAGAGGGCGAAGAGATCCTCACCGGGAAACTCTTCGAACAAGGATTTTACTACTTCAAAGACACGATGGAGCGGGACTATCTGCCCTACGGCGGCGGCGTGGATCGGCTCTCGCTCAAAAGCGGCGGCGAGGCGGAGTACCGTGACGCGGCAGGGAATGCGTTCAACGGAAGTTACGATGTAGACCCCACGACGGGCGACTTTGTCTTTGACGGGGGCACCAAACGGTTTGTGTTCCGCATCGTGGAGGGCACAGGCAGTGAGCCGGTATTCCGCATCCGGGGCGACGAAGCGGGCAGTTTTCGCGCAAAAAATTCCGAAGATACGGTTACGTTTGATGGCTTCGGCGGCTTTGAGGCCGTTTTGGACGGCGCCGCGTGTTCCGGCCTGTATATGTATGACGATTCGGATAAAACCTTGCTGTTTTTGATGGTGCGCGACAGTTATAATATCGTAACGGAATATTTTTACCTCCGCTACGATCATGACGGTTACTTTGTGGCGGACGACGGCCTCGGCGGAACTTATCCCACGGCGGACGGCGGCGAGTTGGTGTTGGACGGCTTCGGGCAAGGCACCTTCAACGGCGCGGACATCGAATATACAACAAATTATCAGATGTGGTACGCGGTGAGCGGCTTCGATATGTCGCTGTATTCGCTTACCGAAATAACTTTCGGCAACACGCACGGTGTGCTGAAAACGGTGGGCGGCGTTACCTCCTTCGTGGAGGCTGCGGAGCAACTTTACGGCGTGTATGACATCGACAACGCCGTGGAGATAGACGGCATTTTGTACACGCAGGCGTTCGTGTTCTGCTATGGCGACGGTACAGCCGACCTGTGGGTACCGTACGGCGCAACGACCGACGGCTACGGGGTATTCATCTTACTGATATCCAACGCGAACGTTGCGTATGACGAGGCGGCGGGGGTCGTTTCCGTTACCGACGAGGACTACGACCTCTCGTTCGAGTTTGAGGGCAACAGGCTGTATGCGCCCGCGACCTCGACGGTCGTGGACGAGCAACTCCGCCTTACAATAGATTCCAACGGCGACGCATTCGTGGATGGAACGATGCTTGTGGACTACTATTCCGAGCCCGGCTACTACTACGTCTATCACTTCCTCGTGGAAGAAGAGTGGCATAGTTACGTCTATGCCGACGGCGAGTTCGTCGCGGCAACGCTCTATTCGGAAGATCTTGTGCACCCCAACCGTCAGGGCGATTGGCTGTTGAGCATCCTTCAATTCGGCAACCGCTACACCGTGGGGGTGTACACCGGCTCGGAAGTGTTTGCGTACGTGCTCGTAGGTACCTGCACCTCGCTGGGAGGCGACGAGTATCAATTCGAAATGACGCAAAACAACGCGACGCAGTCGGTCATCGACCTGTTTGCACGGCTACGCTTCCGCCTCGGCGCGGACGGGGTTTTCGAGCGCTACGACAATGCCGTAGAGGCAAACGGGCTCACTTTGGACGGCTACGGCCACGGCGTTTACAATAACGAACAGGGCGTTTACTATACGGAAGGGGACATCATTGTATTTTGCGGCACGAACACGGAATATCGCCTGCTTGTGACGAACGGGAGCGTCGTGCGGCTCGGCGGCGAGGCGGGCGTTTACAGCCTGTATTTGGACGGAGAACTGTATCCGGACGAGACGCTGTATTTGGACGGCGCGGGCAACGTAACGCTTACAATGTTGGAGTACTATGCCGCGGCAGGCGTGTATACCGACCAATATATCACGGCACATGGAAGTTACACCGCGGTGACGGAATATCCGCTCGAAAACTTTACCGAGTACCGCTTGGAATTCCCCGCCGATACCGCTTTTTACGGCCTCGTGAACGGCAAACTTTATGTAGCGGTAGAGCGCGTGGAATTTACCGACGGCTATAGTTACGGCGGATTTATCCTGCGAGAGCCCAGCGCCACCTTCCACCATGCCGTGGCGGGCGGCGGCGAACTGTATTCGAACGGCTGGGAAGAGCCCTACGGCACCGCTTACTATATCGACGCGGGCGGCGTTCGGCACGACGGCGCGTTGGCGCTGTGCGACCTGAACGACAGGGTGTACGAGGATAGGGGATACACGCTCGATCCGCTCGGCAAGACGGTTATCTTTACCGAGTACATCGGCGGAAAAGCGGCGGACGAATTTATCTTCGACATTGCGGATGACGGCACCGTCACGCTCCGCAAAGAGTTGAGCGGCGCGTATGTGCGCGTGGCGGAAACGGAGCGCACGGGCGAAGTGATGTATCTGGACGGCTACGGCAATGCGACGCTGTTCGACGCGCAAGGCGCCGAAACGGCGCGCGGCAGTGTGCAAAGTCTCGACGGCGATACGTACGTCTTTTGGGGCGAAAACACTGAGGATAACTTTGTGTTCCACCTCTACGCCATTTCTCAGGTGGGCGGGCGGTATTTGTATGAATACCGCGAGCAATTTGCGGACGAAACGGTGTATGTATCCCACAGCGATTGGCGGGTGCTGGTGTTGGACGGATACGGTTTGGCGCGCTATATCGATAAATACGGTGTCAGCCGCGCCGGCGAGTACATCGTTGCGGACGGCGTACTTGCCGTGTTTTATCCCGACGAAATAGACGCTCAGCCCGTCTACTTCAATCTGGAAGAGGATGGTTTTTCCGTAAACACCGATGAATTTGTGCGGGTGGGCGACGCATTGTACGGCTATCAGGGCACGAACGGATCCGTAACCGTGCCGGGCGATATTTCCATAATCAAAAAGAGAGCGTTTTTTAAGAGCGACGTAACGGAAATAAATCTCGGCAACGTTACCGTTGTCGAGGCGGAAGCCTTCTACCGCAGCGACTTGCAGAGCGTAACGGGCGACCATCTGCAAACTGTCAGTGCGCGCGCATTTTACGATTGCGAATATCTTGTTCGGGCGGTCATCCCCGTTGCGACCACGCTGGGCGACAGCGCCTTTTACGGCTGTCAGCGCCTGCGCAACATCACTTTGCGCGAGGTGCAGAGTATCGGCGCTTACTGCTTTACCCATGAGGAGATGTCAAGCGATACGTTGAGCATCGACCTTACGGCTTGCCTCGACCCCAATGCGGTGCGGGTGGATGCCAATGCGTTTGTGGGTATGGTCGGCGGCGAACTCGGCGGCAGCATCCACGTGCGCCTGCTCTTAAAAGATATTGCTACGGTAAATGCGGTTTACTGCGGCGAAACATGGGGCGCGGCGGGTAAGTACGCGCAACTGCCCATCGCCGAACGGGAGCTCGTGCGCTATATCGACCTCGCAGGCGGCAAAATTTATGCCACATTGGAGGGCAGGCTTGCCGTATCCGTTGCGACCAAGGCGGATTACGACGAGGTGTGGGGCGACGGCATTGCCGTTTACGACAGTGAAAAGTTGTACTTTTTGCAGACAAACGGCGGTTACGACGAGACGGGCGTCGAATTTGCCGACGCCTTGCGCGCAGGCGGCTATCTTCTCTTTGCGGAAAACGTCTCCCATACGTTGGCGGCGGAGGACGGCAAACAGTTTGTGTTTGCGTTGCAACTCCGTTACGGCATGAGCACGGGCAATCACCGTTACGAATATACCGTCGCCGATTGCACGTTCGGCGGCGCGGCGGCGCAATTCGTGTACATCGAGGCAGATAGGCTCTTCTTCGGGCAGGCGGGCGAGGGCGAGGACTACGTCTCCGTTTCCGCGACGTCGCTTACGGAGTGCACCGTACGCCATGACGGCAGTGTGCTGTACACCGACGACGGGCTGACGGAACTCACGGTGCGCTTCGACGATGCGGGCAAATTATCCGCGGTGATCTCGTTCCGCTACAAGAAGAGCGAGACGGCGAGCAGCTGGAGCAAGCGCTTGTTGGTCGATTGGTACGAAGAGGATGGGCAGATCTTTGTGCGCACGGGCAGCGCGGAACGGCCGGAGTACTGGAAGGTCTCCTTTGACGAACAGCATACATCGGTGCAGGTGGAGCACTACGGCAAGCAGGATAAATACAACCCGCGCGACGGCATACACACCGTGGACGAGACGGAAGCGGTCATCGTGGTAGAAAGCGGCGCGATCGTGAAACTTATCCGCTTTGTGTACAACGAGCAGGAAGTAATTTTCACCCGTGTGGAATACGACGGCGCGACCGTAACGGTGTACGCGGAGGATGCAACGTACCGCATTACATTCATCGATGCAATCAGCGATTATATCACGGTAGAAGTTATCTGAAAAACAGTTAGTTGATACGGGAGGGTGAAGAATCCCGATGGGCGCAGTCCGCCCAATCCCCCTCCCCGCGCTCGTCCTCCGCGTCATCCTGAGCCGAAACGGCTGAACGCAGTCTGCGAGAGCCTATCCTCGAAGGATCTCGAACAACGAAGTCCGTCTCGCCCCTCATATCGAGCCGTACGCCCGTCCGCTTCTGCGGACGGGCGCGCGGCGAGTGTATCTTTCCCCCAACGCAGTCCGATCAATCCCCCTCCCCGCGCACAAAGCGCGGGGAGGGGTCTCCTCGTCCTTCCGTCCCGCCTCATTCTTCCTCCTCGCTTTTCGCCCGTCCCCCGCGCGTTTCACGCGCGGGGGACGGGCGAAAAAAATTTGAAAAAAAGTCCAAAAATAATGTCATATACAAAACATTGAGCGAAAATTTTGTGGTATCATATCTATGTAGAGAAGAAAGTGAGAGCGAAAAGGAGGCGGCGCGAGCAAAAAAAGACCTCCGCGGCGGCAAGCGCGGCAGCCGCGAGGGCGGCGGCAGCGCGCGCCGCCGCGGAGGTCTTTATAGTGAAAATCTTAAAACTCCCTCCCTCATTTTATCGAGTATAAATCACAGAATTTTGATTTTTTTGCCCCCTTGCGCTGTTTTCGGTTTTATGGTATAATGCAGTGCACGAGAGCAGTTGCGGCGGGAAATGCCGTGCAGTTCCGCCATAAGGGAGAGAGCGGTTGCGGCGGGAAATGCCGTATGCTCCGTCATAAGGGAGAAAGAAGCTATGATAAAACAATTTGAAACGGTTGTGCCTGCGCCGAGCGGGGAGCAGAAGAGGACGGTGACGGTGTATCTTCCGTCAGGTGAGGGGAAATTCCCCGTGCTGTATATGTTCGATGGGCAGACGGCGTTCTTTGACGAGCGCGCGCCCTACGGCGACAGCTGGCGCATGGGGGAAACGCTCGACGGGCTTCATGCCCGCCTCATCGTTGCCGCGGTGGATTGCGACAAGGAGGACAGGCTCACGGAATATTCGCCGTTTGCATTTTCTTCGCCGTTCGGCTCGTCGGAGGGGAAGGGGGCGGTTTATCTCGATTGGCTTATCCGTGAGTTCAAGCCCATGATCGACTCCCGCTTTCCGACCTTGCCCGAAAGAAGGCACACCTTTCTCGCGGGGAGTTCGATGGGCGGGCTCATGACGGTGTTCGGGCTCTGCCGCTATCCCGAGGTGTTCGCGGGCGGGGCGGCGCTCTCGCCGAGTTTTTGGGTGGACCCCGAGGCCTGCGCGAAAATGATCGCGGAGGCGGATTGGAAAAAATTTGTTCCGACGCTCTATTCAGACTACGGGAGCGAGGAGTTGAAGGGGCACGGGGCGCGGCAACGGCAGGCGCTTTTGGGGTGCTTCAAAGAACTCCTCGCAAAAAATGTGCCGTTCACCTTTCGCCTGATTGAGGGCGGTACGCACAGCGAAAAGTCGTGGCGGGAGCAGACGCCGATCTTTTTGAGGGCGCTCGGGCTCTTGGAGAAGTAAAAATTTTTTCGGATGACGCCCGAAGAACTGAAAGTCCTCGGATACAACAGGACTGTGCAAGAAACGGCATCATAAAAGCAAACGCTGCAGCAGGGTGATGCAAGAAACGGCATCATAAAAGCAAACGATGCAGCAGGGCGGTGCAAGAAACGGCATCATAAAAGCAAACGATGCAGCAGGGCGGTGCAAGAAAAACAAGCGGGGGAAAGCGTAAAGATGAAAGTCAAGAACATTTTGTTTGATCTGTACGGGACGCTCGCCGACATCCGCACCGATGAGGAGAGCCCCGCCTTTTGGGCGCGCCTTGCGGAAGGCGGCGCTGCGTTCACGCGGGAGCAGTACCTTGCGCGTTGCCGCGAGGAGGCGGCGAAACTTCCCGAGGCGGGGGAAATAGACCTTTTGCGTGTTTTTTCCGTGCTGACGGGAAAGAAGGGCGAGGCGCTCTCCGCGTTTGCCCGCTTTTTCCGCGAGGCCTCTCTCGTGCGGCTGCGGCTGTTCCCGTATGCAGCAGAACTACTCGCTGCGTTGCGCGCCGCGGGGGCGCGGCTGTTTTTGTTTTCCAACGCGCAGGCGTGTTTTACGCGGGAGGAATTGCGGCTCCTCGGTTTGGAACATTGCTTTGACGGCATCCTGCTCTCCTCGGAGGCAGGCGTTAAAAAGCCATCCCGCGCCTTTTTCGAACATGGCTTCCGCCTGTTCGGGCTTGCCGCGGAGGAATGCGTCTACGTCGGGAACGACTTTATGGACGACGTGGGCGGTGCGCACGGCGCCGGGATGCGGTGCCTCTATTTGCAGACGGAGCAATCGGGCGAATATCCCGACCCGCCCACGCCCGATTTTCAGGCGCGCGATTTGAAGGATGCGCAGGAGATTCTGTTCACCCTCATATAAAAAATAAATAAAATGGTAAAAAGGTAGATAAACCGATAAAAAAGCAAGGTAAACCACCTAAAAAAGGATAGATGTATCGATCATAAGAAATAGAAAACAATATTAAGAAATGCAGAAACCGATTGAATAATAAACCAAACGAATATACAAATAAATGTATGGCGCTTGTATTGGAAAAAGAGGTCGCCGAACGGCAATTGCCGTTCGGCGACCTCTTTTTAAGGTTAAAAGCAAACCGCGGTTGGTTTGCGAAATCAGGAGCGGGCGGCCGTTGTTCCGCGGGAGATGAGTTTATAGCCCACCATGGAACGCTGGGAGGGGAGCCCCTTGAGGAGAAGTTCGAGCGTTTGGAAGCCGAGTTCCCCCGTCCGTTCGAAATCCTGGCGGATGGTCGTCAGCTGCACTTCGGGATCGAGGGCGATATCGTCGTAGCCGATAACGGAAAAATCCTCGGGGATGCGTTTGCCCGCATTCCGCATACAGCGGATAAAGCCGTGCGCCATGAGGTCGGACGCGCAGATGATCGCCGAGAACTTTTTGTCGTTTTCGAGGTAGTACCGCGCCGCGTCTTCGCCCGATTTCAGGGAATAGTCCCCGAAGTAGGTGAGGTCGTAGCGGTATTCAATGCCGTTTTTGGCGAGCCCGAGAATGTACCCCGCGAGGCGCTCCGTCCCCACGCGGGACTGCAGTTCCCCGCCCAAGAAGGCGATGCGGTCGTGCCCGAGCCCCACGAGATAGTCCACCGCCTCCTCGATGGCGTGGATATTGTCGCTCCCGACTGCGGAGATGAGCGGGTGCCCGATGATGTAGTTATCCACGAGCACGATAGGGTACCGCGTATTCCTGAGTTGGGAATAGATGGGGGAGCGGAAGTTGATGTCGAAGAGAATTGCGCCGAGGAAATGATTGGCCGCCATGTAGTCGTTCAAATCGAAGTCATCGTCCATGATGTCCGACTCTACGATATAGCGGGCATTCTCCGCCGCATCGCGGAATGCCTGTGCGATCTCGGGGAGAGGTTCACCCGCGCGCGGCTGCCTGCCCCAGAGCACGGCGAGCCGCCCGATGATGGTCACCGATTTTCTGGAACGGTACCCGACCGACTGTGCGTAGTCGCACACCCGTTTCTTCGTGTCCTCCGCGATCTCCATGGAGCCGTTCAGCGCTTTGGAGACCGTGGGAACCGAAAGATTCAACGCTTTTGCAATGTCTGTCAGCGTCATAAGCGATCCCTTTTCGTCCTTATACTTAATATTATTTTTTCTTATGGTTGTATTATATCATGTCGCGCGCGAGGTGTCAAGCGTTGCAACGATTTTTTCGAAAAAAGTTACGTAATTTCAACAAAATAAAAAAATTTTTCATTTTTCGAAAAAAATACTTGCATTCTTTCACAAAATGTGCTATGATTATGTTAAATTGTGAGATATGGGAGGCAAGATATGAAAACCGCGGGCATCTTAATGCCGATTTCTTCCCTGCCTTCACCCTATGGGATCGGGACGTTTGGCAAGGCGGCGTACCGCTTTGTCGATTTTTTGAAGGGGGCCGGTTGCAAGATATGGCAGGTGCTTCCGCTCCAGCCCACGTCCTTCGGGGACAGCCCCTATCAATCCAACGCCGCACAGGCGCTGAATCCCTATTTTATCGATCTGGATTTTCTTGCCCGGGATGGGTTGCTGCTGAAAGAGGAATATGCCGATATTGACTGGGGGAGCGACCCCCGGCGCGTGGACTACGGCAAACTGTACGAGCACCGTATTCCCGTGCTCCGCAAGGCGTTTGCGCGGTTCGACCGGGACAATCCTTACTTTTTGCTGTTCATCCGCGAGGAGCGCTACCGCGAGTATGCGATCTTCATGGCGCTCAAAGACCGCCATGGCGGCGCTTCGTTCGAAACGTGGGGCGATTTTTCGAGGTATGACCGTGAAGCGGTCGATGAATTCGCCCGCACCCACGGGGAAGATGTTCTATTCTACCAATTTACCCAATTCCAGTTTCTCGTTCAGTGGAGAAAATTGAAGAAATATGCCAACGACCGCGGCATCGAGATCATGGGAGACATCCCGTTCTATGTCGCGTGGGACAGCGTGGAGACGTGGAAGTACGGCAACGCGCTGTTTCTCCTTGAGGACGACGGTTCCCCGGCTGCCCTTGCGGGCGTTCCCCCCGACGCCTTTTCCGAAAGCGGGCAGCTATGGGGGAACCCCGTCTACGATTGGGAGAAAATGAAGCAGGACGAGTATGCCTGGTGGCGGCGGCGCATCGATCACGGGCTCAAACTGTACGACATTCTGCGCATCGATCACTTTATCGGGTTCGCCCGCTATTATTGCATTCCCGCCGACGGGAAAGATGCGCGCTTCGGCGAATGGAAGAGGGGCCCGGGTGCGGAGGTGTTCCGCGGATACGAGAACAGCAAGATCGTCGCCGAAGATCTCGGGGTGGTCACCGACGAGGTGCGCGCGGTCGTTCGGGAGACGGGCTATCCCGGCATGAAAATTTTACAACACGCCTTCGACGGCGATCCGCACAACGAGCACAAGCCCTCCAACTACGGGGCGAACACCGTCGCCTACACGGGGACGCACGATAACGAGACGCTCATGTCGCGCATTAGCGGGATGCGGGACGAAGCGCGCGGCCGTATGCTTGCCGACCTCAGGACGGAGTGCGTCCGCGCGGGTGTGCCCGTGAGGGGAAAATCGGATAAGGCGATCTGCCGCACGATCATGCGGCTCCTGTATGCGAGCAAGGCGAACACCGTGATTCTCCCCATGCAGGATATTCTGTTTATGGGGGAAGAGGGGCGCATGAATTTGCCGTCAGTCGTCTCCGAGGGCAACTGGTCGTTGCGATTTTTAGGGAAAGAGCTGTCCTCCGCCGTACAAAAGTCCCTTTACGGGCTGGCGGCGGAGAGCGGCCGAAATAAAGCAGAGAGGGAAAAGTTATGAAGAAACGGTTTTTCATGTTGCTTGCGCTGATGTGTGCGATCGTCTTCACGTTCAGCGCGTGCGGCGGGACACCCGAAACGACGACGCCCGATGAAAATTCGGGCGAAGAGTATTCGCTCCCGCTGGAAGACGGAAAGAACCAACTCACCATCTACTACAACAACCCGAACGGCTATGACAACGTGGACGTTTGGGTGTGGTGGGACGGTTCCCCCGCCGGGATGGGCGGCCAACTCCTGCACACGTGCGAGTACGGCGCGAAGATGGTGATCAACTTCCCGTCGAACATCACGCAAGTCGGGTACATCATCCGCATCGGCGGCGTACCCGGCAGCCCCACATGGGAAGGATTTGTAAAGGACGGTACCGACAAGGATCGTTTCATCTCCATCACCGAGCGCGAGACGGTCATCTACACCAAGTCGGGTGACGGGAACAGCTATCTCAGCGAGGACGGAGGTAAAACTTTGAAACGCGTGAAATATGGTTTTGTTCGGCGCGGGACAACTCGCCCTGTTCGGCGGCCCCGGCTTTACCGAAACCACGGAGGGCGGCTGGATCATCGGCCCCGACGGGACGGAGAAACTCGTTCCGCAGGCGGTAGGGGACAACAGCCTGCTCATCCTTTTGTACGGCATTCTCACGATGATCTTCATCGTCGCCTTCGTCTATGCGTGGTACGCGAACGTAAAAGCGGCGTACTACGCGCAGGAGATGAAGGAGGCGGGACAGAACCTTCCCTCCGCAAAGGACGACCTGCATTCCTTTGCCGACGGACAGTATCATAAAACGCTGCTCGCCATCCCGCTGTTGGGGCTCGTCATCTTTACGATCTTCCCCATCATCTTTATGGTGTTCATCGCGTTCACCAACTACGATATGCAACATATGCCCCCTGCGCACCTCTTCCAATGGAACGGCCTTGCAAATTTCCAAGCGGTGTTCGGCGGAAGCCTTTCGGGCGGTACGCAGTTCGGCATGGTGTTCGGGCGCATCCTCCTTTGGACGGTCATCTGGGCGATCTTCGCCACGTTCACCAACTACCTCTTGGGCATGGTCGTTGCCATTCTCATCAACAAGAAGGGGATAAAACTCAAAAAATTGTGGCGCACCGTGCTCATCATGACGGTCGCCGTGCCGCAGTTCGTCTCTCTGCTCTTGATGTCGCAGATGCTCGGCGATTACGGCATTGTCAATTCGCTCCTGCAAAAGTGGGGCATTACCAGCGCGCCCATCAAATTCTTGTCGGACGGCACCGTTGCGAAGGTGACGATCATTCTCGTCAACATCTGGATCGGCATCCCGTATACGATGCTCATGGTCTCGGGCATTCTCATGAACATTCCCGCCGACCTGTACGAATCGGCGCGCATCGACGGCGCGGGCCCGTTCCGCCAATACTTCAAAATTACGCTGCCGTACGTTTTGCACGTCACCACGCCCTATCTCATCAGCAATTTCGTCGGAAACCTCAACAACTTCGGCGTCATCTACCTTCTGACGGGCGGCGGCCCGACGATGGCGATCGCGGGCGTAGACGGCGCGGGCGAGACCGACCTTCTCATCACATGGCTGTATAAACTCATCATGGATAAGAAGTTGTACGGCGTCGCCTCCGTCATCAGCATCCTCATGTTCCTCATTACGGGCATTATTTCGCTCGTCACGTACAACCGCTCGGCATCTGTGAAAAACGAGGAGGATTTCATGTAATGGCAAAGAAATTCCGCAGCAAGAAGGCGGTGGAACGCGGCACGAACGCCGTCGTCTATATCATTCTCACCGTCATCAGTATTGTTTGGCTCATCCCGTTCGTCTTTCTCATTTTGCAGTCGCTCCGCGGCGAGCCGGGCGCTACGACCAACTACTTCTTCCCCAAGCAGTGGAC
>CANRAR010000025.1 GCA_947628675.1 uncultured Clostridia bacterium | reverse complement strand
ACTATCTCACCGACGGCGTCCTGCACTGATCTTTTTTCGCTCTCATCCGTCTCATATGTTTGACAAACCTACATTTTTGTGCAGAAAGAAAACGCCCGCCCGTCATTTGAAAACCGCCGCTTTTCATATGGAAAGCGCCGCCCGCCGCAAAAGAACGCGGCGGGCGGCATATTTTACCAATTTTTATTTCAAAACGCGCGGCGCACGGCCTTATTTCCGATTTTTTCTGCCCCGCGGCGCTTTACCAATCTTTTCTGCCGCACAGCACATCGATAGAGACGCCGAATAGATCTGCAAGTTTCCACAGGTACGTGAGCGTCGGCTCGCCGTCCGCCCGCTCCCACTTGCTAACACACTGCTGGGTGACCCCCACCGCCTCGCCGAGTTTCCCCTGCGAGAGGTCGTGCTCCTTCCTCAGCGCCTTCAAATTTTCCGAAAATTTGATTTCCACAAAAAAAGTTTACAACTATTCTTGTGAAATTATTGACACACAACGATAGTTGTGATACAATTTTGACAAAATCTTACAAGGAGAATACTTATGAAAACGTTCAAAATTACAAGGTTCATCCTGCAAATCGTTGCCATCGGATTGTTCCTCGGAAGCCTCGTCATTTGCGGGATCGACAATTCCTCGGCCGGCAACGTCGTCTATATGGCCGCGGTGACGGCTTACGTCGGCATCTTCGCGCTGGCGACGGTCGGCACATTCCTGCTCTCCTCCTCCGCCGATACCCCTCGGCGCGTGGGGCACGGCTTTGTGATCTCCTCCTTCAGCATCGGGCTCACCGTGGCGATCTCCGCCATCGAAAACTCCTCCGCCGCGATTTTGATGCTCGTCGCCGTAATCGCGTTGGCGTTCTACTATTTCTGCTGCCTCATCATTATGATCATGCAGAAGAGTTTCCCCCACGCGGAGAGCCCCAACGACGATATCCGCATCGTGCACGTGAAAGAGTGGAAGAAGATCATGGAGGAAGGCATCATCTCCGAAGAGGAGTACGAGGCAAAGCGTTGCCAGATTTTGGGGATCAAGCCCCAAAGCGACAAGGAAAAGCCCGCCGAAGAGAAAGCAGAGGACTAAATCGCCTGACGGCAGACAAACAAGGCAGAGCACACGCCCTGCCTTTTATTTTGACGAAAATTGCGCCATTGCGCCCCTGCGCTCTTCCGATCGGCGCACTTCTCTTTGCCCGCCCCTGATGCGCCCCGACGCTTGGCTCTTTACGATACACGCGCTCACCGTTTGGTTTTTTACGATGCGCGCCCCCTTCCGTCTCGGAGATGTGCCCCTGTTTCCGCCCATAAAATTAGCGGGAAGGCTTGATTTCTCCCCGCTGCTATGGTAAAATATGGGCAATCAAACGAAATACGGAGGAAAAATTATGTATTGCAGACACTGCGGAAAAGAACTTTCCGACGAAGCCATTCTGTGCCCCGATTGCGGCACCCCGACGGGGGTAAAGCCCAAGCCCGCGGCACAAAACACGGGCGCTCACGCCGACCCGCTCGGCACGATTGCGCTGTTCCTTGCCATCTTCTCGTTCGTGACGGGCATCATCTTCGGCGCATTCTTCTACACCTACGCGGCGTCGGTCATTTTGCTCTATATCATCGGCACCTCCTCGGTTCTGCCCGGACTCGCCGCCGTATGCCTCGGGATCGCCGTCCTCTACCGCCGCGGGGAGGAGAAGGAGCGCCTCTTCGCCATCATCTCCATCGTGCTTGCGGGCGTCGCGCTCTTCTTCCTGTTCATCGCGGGGTGCGTCATTGCGAGCGGCGCCATTTGATTTTTTTATACGAACGCGCCCGTGCACATCTGCGCACGGGCGCTTTTACTATAAAGAAATGCGTTTTGCCCTCTTCCTCATGAACAAACTCGCAATTTTTGAAATTTACTTGCTGAATTTATCCCCAAAGAAATTTGCATTACTCAAAACTTACTATTTTTCTATGAAATTATAATAAGGCGCTTTTTACAATTTTTATCCCGCTTTTTCAAGCCGCCATTCGGGCTACACAACAGTTAAAAGTCCACATGAAAGGGCGAGGCTAACGCCTCACCCTTTCATGTGG
The DNA here is from genome assembly GCA_947628675.1 of uncultured Clostridia bacterium. Taxonomy (GTDB): domain Bacteria; phylum Bacillota; class Clostridia; order Christensenellales; family Borkfalkiaceae; genus Gallimonas. The sequence continues at coordinate 14,923 of CANRAR010000025.1, read as the reverse complement.
TGGACTTGTTCGTGTCAAATACGCACCGCCCACCCTGTGCGTATTTGCTTGTTATGGTGGAGCCAAGGGGAGTCGAACCCCTGACCTCTTGAATGCCATTCAAGCGCTCTACCATCTGAGCTATGACCCCAAATACCGAAACAAGGGTTTTTGCGCCCTTGTTTCCTATGGTGGAGATAGCGTGACTCGAACACGTGACCTCTGCGTTGCGAACGCAGCGCTCTACCAACTGAGCTATATCCCCATATGTTATGGAAACGCGAAAAAGATGCTTGCCCCCTGTCCGCTTTCCTTTGCTGATTATACAGGCAACCGCAAAAAAAAGCAAGCAATTTCTGCGGCATTTCGTAAAATTTTTCCCGCGAATGCAGAATGCGGCTCAAACGGGGAAGATTTCTTCGATATCGAAATCGAGGCCGTACTCTTCAGCCTTTTCCCAATATTTCAGGTATTCAAGGCAAGTGACGTATGCGTTTTTCGCGCCATCCACGTACTTATTGGTGGGTCTGCCGTCTTCGTTTTGGACGGCCTGCAACTCTTCGAGAGATGTCGTGATCTCATCCATGAGGAGCAGTAAGGTTTCTTCTGCCGAAAGTTTTTTTCTGTAAATCATAGGTTTCGTCTCTTTTCCCAAGTATTATTTGTATTCTAACATATTTTGCGGAGGGATTCAAGGGGGGACGATAAAATAGTTGTGAAAATCGACAATTTTTTGCGGAGAAAATCTCCGCGCGCCGCATGAAATCGGTTGACAAATATATTTGAACGAGATAAAATGATGAACGTAACATTCGGGGGCATAGCTCAGCTGGTTAGAGCGCATGCTTCACATGCATGAGGTCACAGGTTCGAGTCCTGTTGTCCCCACCAAATTTTTGCAAAGCGGTTGCCTAACGGGAACCGCTTTGTGAATATTATAGTAAAAATATAAAAATAAGCAAAGGGGGTAAAAACTTATGACCGATTTATTATTAAGCGATGAACAATTAAATTTTATTCGGACTGCCTTAAATGGAAAAAATATTCTTGTCGATGCCTGCATCGGAAGCGGTAAAACCACTTCAATTCAACACCTTTGCGATTTGTATCCGAATTATTTTCGCATTCTTTATCTTACTTACAATAAAATTTTGAAAATAGATGCCCGCAACAAAATTAAGAATAAAAATATTCGGGTTACAAATTATCATGGATTTGCTTATTCTGTGCTTTCCAAAGCGGGAATTCGGTGCGGCATCTCCGACTTGATTCAAACCTTTATCAAGTCTACGCCCGACATACCGAATTTTGATGTGCTTATCATAGACGAATATCAGGATATCGATCAGGAAATTTCCGAGTTGCTCCAAATGATAAAGAGGAAAAATCCGTCTGCGCAAATCATTGCCGTCGGTGATATGGAGCAAAAAATCTACGATAAAACAAGTTTAGACGTGGTTTCGTTTATCGACAATTTTTTGGGCGACTATGAACGTACGACATTTACAAATTGCTTTAGGTTAAATGCCGAACACGCTGCTTTTCTTGGGCGAATTTGGGATAAAAAAATCGTTGGGACAAACTGCGGTTGTACAGTAGAACAAATGAATATCCACGGTGTGGTTGATTTCTTGGCACAACAACAGCCCAAGGATATTCTTTGCCTTGGAGCACGAGTTGGAGACATGAGTGACGTTTTGAATCGTTTAGAAGAACAATTCCCACGGCGATTCAATAAACGTACTGTATATGCGAGTATCAGCGATCAAGATGCCGGGGCTGTGGAGCCGCGTACGGATTCCGCGATTTTCACGACTTACGATAGCAGTAAAGGATTGGAACGGAGATTTTGTATTGTTTTTGATTTTACAGAGGATTATTGGGAAAGCCGACAACGCCCTTTGCAGAAGTATATTATTTTACGAAATATTTTTTGCGTGGCGGCAAGCCGTGGAAAAGAAAAAATTATTTTTGTAACGAGCGAAAGGGCGCAGTTGTCCGAGGGAACCTTAAAACAGTCATTTGAAACAAAATATATGATGGGCCGACTCGACATTTCCGCCATGTTTGATTTCAAATACAGGGAAGATATAGAAAGTTGCTATAATTTATTGCAGATCGAGAAAAAATCTGTACTTGACCCAAGCCCCATACAAATCTCTAACAGAGATGAATTGATCGATTTATCTCCTTGCATTGGGATTTATCAGGAGGCGGAATATTTTGATAATTACAATATTGATGATGATTTGAGATTGAAATTTTTCGTGAAGTACGAAAGTATTCCGGAGGACATAAAACAATTATCGTTGGAAGAAAAAGTACTCTATTTGACATCATTGGAAACGGGACAGGACAGATACCGCACCCAAGTTATTGTACCGTTTATTTTAGAGGATGATAAAGAGGCGATCGTAAAACGATTATCGGAGCGTTTTCGCCGCGATGAGAACGTGCAAGTTCCTTGTGAAATTTCGTTCCAAGGGGTCGAGAATAAAATAGATGCGGTTGGCCTTGCCGACGTAGTGAAAGACGATGTCGTTTACGAGCTGAAATTTGTGTCGGAATTAAAACACGAACATTTTATGCAATGTGCGAGTTATATGGTTGCGTTAAATCTTAACGAGGGGTTTCTTTGGAATGTTAGAAATAATGAATTATATCAAATAACTATTCCGGACAAAAAGAAGTTTTTGGACGCAGTGACAGTAGCAATAACAAAAGGAGAAGTAAAAGAATATAAAGAACCGAAAGTGACGTTGCCTCTTAAAGCAGTTTCTGTTATTGTCAAGGGCATGGAAAATATGAAACCTTCTCCTGCGCGGACACTTTCTTCTGTCACTCCTGTCGATCATAAAAGCGAAGAGAAAACGGAACGCCCGAAAACAACTTGCGGTAAAGTAAATCAAGAGCCGAAAGTTTTAGCGAAATCGACCGACAAAAAGGCAAAAGACCTTTTTGCCGTCATTGACGCGGAGACAAACTATGACAGAGACGTGATGTCAATCGGATTGGTGATTGCCGATGGCGATTTTGGCGTAAAAGAGAAGGAATATTTTGTTATTTCCCCCGCATACAAAATCGGAGGAATGTATGATTTACAATTATTTCTCTTTCATAAACCGCATATTTGTACCCGTGATGAGGCAATTACGCAAATCGGTAGCCTGTTAAAAAGTTATAATATTTCTAAAATATTCTCCTATTCGTCTTTCGATAAAGGGCAACTGTTTGAGTTAAAAGAATTTCAGTGGCTTGATATTATGCAAAAAGCCGCATATCGTCAATACAATTGTAAGGTTCCGCAAGATGCTGAATTTTGTTCTACCGGAAGGTTAAAACGCAATTTTGGGGTTGAACCGATTTTGCGAATGCTTCTTGACGATGATACATATTCTGAAAAACACAATGCACTCGAGGACGCATTGGACGAGTTAAAAATCATGGAACTTTTAGGCATATCGTTTGACGAGTATTAAATCGATACAAAAGCAAGACGGATTCCCCTATCTTGATTTCGTTTATGCGTGAAATTTGCTCTTTCTGACGCTAATAATGGCGTCGGCGAGGGAAAATCCTCAAATTCCATTTGGTATACCGTCCTACTTTCTTTTCATTTATCCATACTATATGCTGAAGCGGCGCCTCGACGAGGCGCCGCTTCTTCAATGATTATCGTGCGGAAATTGGTCACATATGATCAATCTACGAAAATCAACCACTGCCCTATAAAAATTACCCCTTGCACAGTTGCTTGATGTAGCGCTTCTCCTTCATGGAGACTTTGCCGTCAACCGACGTCACGAGCAGGCACAGGAGCACGATGTCCGCGCCGAGCGTCTCGTCTGCCTCGCCGAGGATGGCGAGCAGTTCCCGCGTATCGTTTTCGATCTCCTTCCGCACGTCGCGCGAGACCTTGAACGTGCGCTCGATCCCCGCGAGGTCGCAAAGTTCCCCGAATGCCTTTTCCAGCGCGGGGTGGATATTCAGATAATCCTTCTCGCTGATGGAGCCGTCGGACACGACGGAACCGACGACAAAGGATGCGAGGATCTCAATGGGATCGACAGGCAAATTGAGGGCACGGAGGCCCTCAACGACGGCGACGGATTTCTCCGTAATGAGCGCGGCGCGCTCGGCGGGAGTAAGCGCCTCCACTTCGCTACATAGCGCTTGAAATTCAAACATAGTTTCACCTTCCGTAAAAAATTTTTGCTCGCACGAACTCCCCCATGCGGCAGCAGAGCCCGAACTCCGTATTATCATATCACGTCCCCTTCCGTTTGTCAAGGGCTTTACAAGAAAATTTTGCCGCGGCTAACGGCACAAAAAAAGACGGCTTTCCGCTGTGGAAAACCGCCCTTTTCTTCGGTTACTCGTGGTCCATGACCCAATAGCCGCCCTCGTGCTGCAGAGGCGGGAACGTGGTGCCCTTTTCGAGATAGGTCTTCTCGTTGTCGTGGCTCTGGCCATTCTTGTCGTACGCCTTGTAGTTGCAGGACATGGGCACGGTATCGCCCGATCTGAATTTCTGCATATTCGTTACCTCCATCCACTATGGTGTGGATTTCTCCCGTTTTCATACGCGATTCTAATGATTTTTCTCCATATAACTCAAATCATTGTAAACCGCTTGACAATTCTCGCAATAGGAATATAATTATCGAAAAACAGGCAATAAACTTTTTACCAATGAGCGGCACTCGCATGATGTACTTTTTTTCGCCCTATCATCTATTATCCATCCTTGCGGAAATCGGCTTCGTGTTCGTTCTCGATGTCTCTTTTCGCAACCGCTCGGCATGGGCGAAGCAGTGCGTCATCATTGTTTTGATGGCGCTCAACATCCTGCAACATCTCTTCAAAAATTTTATCTATCCGCACCTCCTCGGGAACGGGTTCGGGCTTATCAACACGGTGTATAACGTGTGCGCGTTTCTCATTCTTTTCTCCCCCATCTTTCACTTTTCGCCGTCGGGAAGTATGCGGCAGGCCATCGCCTATATCGGTTCGATTGCGGGGATCATTGCCGTAGTCGTGCCTTTTTGGTTCTTCGGGCAGAGCCTTTCTTCGCCGAATATTCTCTCCGAATACATCCGCTTTTGGGTATGCCACACTCTCTTGCTTGCAAGTTCCCTTTTGCCTGTTTTGTGGCATGGCGTCAAGTTCAACTATCTCGACGCGTGGAAATTCGCCCTGTATTTCATCGGAATGCTCTGCGTGTTGCTTCTCAACAACACCTTGGTTTGCCTTGCGGACGGAGCCGCGACGGCGGATGCGCTCTTTTCGCGGCTCTCGGCGCTCAATCCCATCGGCATTATGCAGCCGCCCGACAACAATTCCCCCTTCCTCGTGCTTGTAAAAGCCGCGGAGGCGCTCAGCCCGTCCGTCTTCCTCGGCGGAAACGGCAAGCCGTATACGCCCATCCTTTGGTACGCGTTCCCCGTCGGCATTGGAGTGACCCTCGCGGGGCTCTTGCTCGGCGCGATCTTCGATCGGAAAAATTTTTGTGCGGACATGAAACTTCTCTTCTTGCACAGGGGAACGCCGCCCGTTCGCACGAGGCTGACGCGCAGGAACTACGGCCGCCATGCGGAGTGGGACGTTCGCTTCTGACGCCGCCAACGGGGCAAAACGGCGCACATTTCGGCGAAATTGCATATCATAGTGTGTGGATATGCAAACTCTCGCCGTTTTTTATTTCTCCGGTACGGGCAACACGCGCTACATTGCGGAGTTGCTGTGCGAAAAACTCGCCACGCGGTATGTGGCGGAGATGCACGACGTCTCTGAAGCGCGCGACCTCTCCGCCGTCCTGAAAAAGTGCGACCTTGCGCTCGTCGCCTTCCCAATCTACGGCTCCGCACCCCCCATTCCCATGCGCAAATTCGTGCACCGCTATGCGGGTCTCTGGAAGGGAAAACGCGTGGCGATCGCCGAAACGCAGTACTTTTTCTCGGGGGACGGCGCGGCGACCATCGGGCGGACGCTGAAAAAATACGGCGCGGTCATCGTCGGGGCGGAGCACTTCAATATGCCAAATAACCTTGCCGACTGCAAGGCGTTCCCCATCAAGAACGGCGGGGAGCTCAAAAAGACGCTTGCGCGCGCGGAAAAGCGCGCGGACGCCTTTGCCCGCCGCATTTTGCTCGGAAAAAAGAAAAAGCGCGGGTTTTCGCTCTCCTCTCATGCCGTCGGATACCTGTGCCAGCGGAAATTTTGGTGGAAATGTGAGGCGCAAAAGCGCACAAAACTCAAAGTGGACGCTACGCGGTGCGTGGGGTGCGGCAAGTGCGTAAAACAGTGCCCCGTGCAAAATCTCGTGAAAAAGGACGGGAAAGCGGCGCCGCTCGGCGGGTGTGTGCTCTGCTACCGCTGTGTGAACCTGTGCCCGATGAAAGCCATCACGCTTGTAGGCTCCGAGCCGCCGCGGGAGCAATATAAAGGCATTCCCAAACAATGAAATCGCCCCGCGGAAGCGGAGCGTAAACTTTACTTCAAATATTTTTGCAATCGCACCGCGAGGAGGGCGGCGAGGGCGAGTTTTACGAAGTCCGCCGCAAGGTACGGGACGACGCACATCATGAGCGCGTATCCCACCGAACACTTGTACATGAGGACGAACCAAGCCGTTCCGAAGGCATAGCAGACGGCGAGCCCCAAAACCATAAAAATATACGAAAACACGCAGCGTTTTGCGGTTTTCGTGATCGGAAGCAGGTTTGCGAGAGCGGGAAAGAGAGCCAAAAAGACAAAGCCGACGATGTAGCCGCCCGTGGGCTCCGCGAGGGCGACGACGCCCGATTTGAAGCCCGCAAAGACGGGCACACCGACGATCCCCATGAGGACGTAGACGGCGACGGCCGCGGTGCCCTTCTTCCACCCGAGAAGCGCGCCGACGAATGCGACGGCGAAGGTTTGCAGTGTGAACGGGATGGCGAACACGGGAATGGTGACCCATGCGCACACGGTGATGAGGGCAACGCCGAGCGCCGTCTGCGCGATGCTCTTTGCCGCGCTCCGCGCAAGTTTTTTGCCGCGTTTTGCAGTCTCTTGTTTGGTTACAGCCATTTTTTAAGGTTCTCTACCCGATCCGTGCGTTCCCACGAAAATTGTGCTCTTCCGAAGTGCCCGTAAGACGCCGTTTCGGCATAGACGGGGCGGCGCAAATTCAGCGTTTCGATGATGGCAAACGGCCGCAAATCGAACACCGTTTTGACGATTTCGGCGAGTTTGTCGTCGGGAAGTTTGCCAGTGCCGAAACTATCCACGAACACGGAGACGGGGTTTGCAACGCCGATCGCATAGGCAATTTGCAGTTCCACTTCGTCGGCAAGTCCCGCCGCGACGAGGTTTTTGCAGATGTAGCGCGCCATGTACGCCGCGCTCCGATCCACCTTTGTGGGGTCTTTGCCCGAGAACGCGCCGCCGCCGTGGGCGCACCTGCCGCCGTAGGTATCGACAACGATCTTCCTGCCCGTGAGCCCCGTATCGCCCTCGGGGCCGCCGATCTCGAATCTGCCCGTCGGATTGATGAAATATTTGGTGTTCTCATCGAGAAGTTCGGGCGGAATGACCGCCTTTACGACGAGTTCCTTCATGTCGCGCTCGATCTGCTCGTGGGTGACTTTGGTGTTGTGCTGGGCGGAGATGACGACGGTATCCACGCGGACGGGGGTCTTTCCGTCGTATTCCACGGTGACCTGCGTCTTGCCGTCGGGGCGGAGATAATCGACAATTTGATTTTTGCGAAGGTCGGCGAGGCGCTTGGAGAGTTTGTGCGCGAGAACGATGGGAAGCGGCATGAGTTCCTCCGTCTCGCGGCAGGCATAGCCGAACATCATGCCCTGATCGCCCGCGCCCAAAAGGTCGCTCTTCTCGCCGCCCGCCCTGTTTTCGAGGGAACTATCGACGCCGAGGGCAATATCGGGCGACTGCGCGTGTACGAGAGTGATGATGCGGCACTTATCGTAGGCAAAATCGCCCGCGTAGTAGCCGATATTCTTGATGACGGCGCGGGCAACCGCCTCGTAGTCCACGCGCGCCGTGCTTGTCACTTCCCCCGCGATCATGAGGGTATTATAGGCGGCGCAGCACTCCACCGCCGCGCGGGCGTAGGGATCCTGCCGCAAAATTTCATCGAGAATGGTATCCGAAATGCGGTCGCAGACCTTATCGGGATGCCCCTCGGTGACGCTTTCACTCGTAAAAAATCTTCTCATAGCCGTGTTTTTCCTTTTGTCGATCTTTTCCATTATATAAGAACGCGCGGGAAATGTCAACCGATTATGACGGGGGGAATTGGGAATGGAAGAGGTGGGAATGATACGCCCCCTCTCGCTCGCGCCGTTGTTGTCAAGGGCGTACCCCCTCCCCTACCTCGGTTGCGACGGCAGGAACCGCCGCACCCCCGTCGCGCTTGCCAACGCTCCTATCGCGGCACACTCTACCCCTTACGCAGGGGGAGGGCAAGAAGAAAGGCAAGATGGTGGCAAGAAATCGCATGGTTTTTTGCAACGAAAAGGGACTGACATCTGTCAGCCCCTGCCATTCTGCTTATGCTCGTTTAATTTCACGAACTTTTTTGTCGGGATACTCGCCATGAACCCTTGTAAAAAGATTATCCACGGGAAATCTCCTTATATCACTGCGGAATGCCGTGTTCAAAAGCGCGTTTGATAAGAATCGAGCAGTTTTCGGAGTTGAGACGACGTCTTTGCGCCCGTCAAGTCGTCGACGGTGATATATTCCGAAGTGACGGCTCCGTCTTTCCGCTTGAACGCACCGTATTTCTCGCACTCTTCGGGATCACAGATCATGAGCGCGGCCTGCACCTTAAAGCGACGAAAGCCTTCGTCCCCTTTCGGCTCGGCGGACGGCTCCCCAAGCCATCCATTATAGATTTGATGATGCTCGTCCATGATTTCCTCATCCGTGAAAGTAATAACATCATCAGCTTTTTGTAAATCGAACACATAATACGTAATGAGCCACGCTGTCCCTAAATCGGCTTTTTTATCCGCGCGCATATAGTTTCCGAGAAACACAAGCTCTCTGTTGATGGAAAGAATGCTTCCGTTTCCATCGCGCAGATAAGCAAGTCCGCCTTTCTTCACATATTCGGCTACGCAGCCGTAGGAATGGATCTCCCGTTCATTCGATTCGCCCGCTAATTGTTCTGCGGGGATCCCGAACCCCCCTTCGCTTTTATTCGCCTTCAATAACGCCAAAATGTAAGCCGCGCGGATCTCGTCTTCTTCCTCAGCGGAAGATACTTGCCATAGACTTCCCATGCAGGAGATCAACTGCTGCAAGGACATGGCGCGGTATTTTTGCTTGAAGTCTTCCCGCATTTCCTGTTCTTTCTTCTTTTTGCCGAAATTGAATAATCCCATAGTACAACCTCATCGTCTTCCGAAACGGCAACTAAAATCTTTGCCGCAATACATACATCTACCAGCACCTGCACTTACAATACTACCTTGACCGACGATAACGTTACCCGTCTGCCTATCGGCTACCTTACCGCAATATGGACATCTGCGATGATAGTCCACACGATTGCCGTCATCCTTAACAACAACGGCATTTTCTCCCCAAGCCATTCCAGCCATAACAAACACCTCTCTTTGTAATTATTTCAAGCCCGTATGGACTTGTTGAATACATTATAATCTTACAGTTGTAAGAAGTCAACTAAAATTCTTACTTTTGTGAGAAAATATTGTTATGGAAACGGAGTTCAGACAAAACTTACTCGCCCTGCGAAAGGAGCGCGGGATCGGGCAAGTGGAACTTGCGAAGGCCATTGGGGTCAGCAATGGAATTATCAGTTTATGGGAAAACGGGCTCCGAGAACCGAGCCTCGAATCCCTCGTTTCCCTTGCACTCTTTTTTGATGTTACGACAGACGAACTCATCGGATATGAGAAAATAAAGGCGAAAAAACGGCTCGGTTGAGCCGTTTTTTCGTGCCGCAGTTGCTTTTTATGCGGCGATATGCTATACTTCCCCTATGCAGTGCAGACTTTGCCCCGTGAAGTGCGGGGCGGATCGGGCAAAACGGGCGGGCGCGTGCGGCGTTATGGGCCTCACCGTTGCCAAATACTACTTGCACCCCTTTGAAGAGCCGTGCCTCTCGCCAAAAGGCAAGAGCGGGACGGTATTTTTCGGCGGGTGCAATCTGCGCTGCGTGTTCTGCCAAAATTATGAAGTTTCCCGCGCCGAGCGGGGCAAGGCGATAAGCCCCGCCGAACTTGCGGAGATCTTCCGCGAACTCGAAGAGGCGGGCGCGGAGAATATCGACCTTGTGACGCCCGACCACGTCTCCCCTCTCATCACGGAAGCGTTCACCCTCTACAAGCCGCGCGTGCCCGTTATCTACAATTCGAGCGGGTACGCGGAAGTTGCCGCTTTGCAAGAGATTGCGCCCTTTGTGGACGTGTGGATGCCCGATTTGAAGTTTTTCTCGGACGAACTTGCCGCGCGGTACACGGGGCGAGGCGACTACTTCGAGGTTGCGAGCCGCGCCATTGCTTTTATGGCAAAAAAGCCCGTTTTATGGGACGGGGAGAGGCTGAAAACGGGCATTTTGGTGCGGCATTTGGTGTTGCCCGGGTGCACGTCGGATAGTAAGTGTGCACTCGATTTTCTGCATGAAATTCTGCCCGCAGAGGCGCCCATCTCCATTCTGCGGCAGTATACGCCCATGGGCGACATTGAAAAGTTCCCCGAACTCGGGCGGAAGATCACCGACCGCGAGTATGCGCGCGCAGTGGATTACGCCTACGCGCTGGGGTTTGAGACGGTGTACACGCAGGAAAAGGACAGCGCGGACGAAAAATTTGTACCAAAATGGGAGTTTTAGGGGACGCCTGTTTCATAAGGGCGTATCCCCTCCCCTACCTCGGTTGCGACGGCAGGAACCGCCGCAACCCCCGTCGCGTTTGCTAGCGCTCCTATCGCGGCACGCTCACAGCCCACAGGGCTGTTGAGCATGGTGTGCCGCTCTACCCTTTACGCAAGGGGAGGGCAAGTAAGAGAAAACGTGCGGGGCAAGCTTCCGCCCCACCCCCTACTTATTCAGCCAATCGTCCTTGAGCTTCACGAGTTCCTTGGCGAGTTTGCCGCTCTCGGAGGGCGACGCCGCTTTCAGGCGCTCTTCCAACAGCCGCACCGCCTGTAATTCCTTGCACTTCATACCCCCACTTTGCCCCGCGAGGTAAAAAATATGCTCGTCGATTTCCAAAACGTCACCTTCGGCTATGCAGGCGTTCCCACCGTGGAGAACGTCACTTTTGCGCTGAACGAGGGCGAGCGCGTCGGCCTTCTCGGCGGCAATGGCGAAGGCAAGACCACCCTTCTGCGCCTTCTCGTGGGCGAACTCACCCCCGACGCGGGCACGGTGACGCGCAAAAATAGGCTTCGGCTCGGCTACCTCGAACAGAGCGGCGGCTTGGAGAGCGAAGCGACCGTCTACCGCGCCATGGAGGAGGTGTTCGACGAGGACAAAGCCCTCATTGCCCGCCTTGCCGCGGCGCAGAACGCCCTCTCCTCGGCGACGGGCGACGAATACCGCGCCCTCTCCGCGCGCTGTGAGAGCCTCGAAAAACAGATCGCCGCGCGGGACAGCTACCACTTCGACGTCAAGATCAAGACCGTACTGAACGGCATGGGGTTTGAAGAATTTTACGGGCGGATCGTCTCCACCATGTCGGGCGGGGAAAAGACAAAGTTGAAGCTGTGCCGCCTTCTGTTGGAAGAGCCCGAACTTCTTATTTTGGACGAACCCACCAACCACCTCGATATCAAGACGCTGTTTTGGCTCGAAGAATACCTCTCCCGCTTCAAGGGGGCGCTCCTCGTCGTCTCGCACGACCGCTATTTTTTGGATCGGCTGACTTCGCGCACGCTTGAACTCGAATACGGGAAGGTGACTTCCTACAAGGGCAACTATACGAAGTACCGCGTGCTCAAAGAGGAGCGGTTCAAGGAGCTAACCCGCGCCTACGAGCGGCAACAGGAAGAGATCGGCAAATTGCAGACGTATGTCGAGAAAAATATCGTCCGCGCGACGACGGCGAAGAGCGCGCTCTCCCGCATCAACAAATTGGAGCGCATGGACCTTTTAGAAAAGCCCCTGCCCCCGCCCGCGCCGCCGCGCTTTCGCTTCACCTTCGACGAACCGCCCTACGAGCGCGTGCTGGAAGCGGAGAAATTCGACCTTGTTGTCGGCGGGAAAACGTTGCTTTCGGGCGCGAGTTTTTTGATGACGCGCGGGCAGAAAGTCGCCCTCGTCGGCGACAACGGCACGGGAAAGACGTCGCTGTTGAAGTTCTTTTTATCCTCGCCCACGGGGGTAAAATTTGCGCGGTTCGTGCGCCTCGGCTATTACGACCAGGAGAACGCCGACCTGCCGCAAACCGAGCGCGTTTTGGACGCGTTCTGGGGGAAGAACGTCGGCATGACGCAGACGGAGGCGCGGAGCCTTCTCGCCCGCGCGGGGCTGAACGCCGAGGACGTGCAGAAGAAAATCTGCGAACTTTCGGGCGGGCTCAAAGCCAAACTTGCCCTCGCCATTTTGGAGGCGCGGCGGGCGAACGTCCTCTTTTTGGACGAGCCCACCAACCACCTCGACCTGCCCGCGCGCGAGGCCTTGGAGGATGCGCTGAAAGCGTTTGAGGGGACGCTCCTCTTTGTCTCGCACGACAGGCGGTTCATCGAGGCCGTGGCAACGCGAATTGTGTCATTGGAAAACGGCGCGCTCGTCCCCTTCGAGGGCGGCTACGACGAATTTTTGGCGGCGCGGGAAAAGCAGACAGCCCCTGCGGAGAAGCCCGAAAAGAGAAGCGCGCCCGAGGGCTACCGCACCAGGGAGGAGCGGGCCCGTGAGGCGCAGGCGCGGAACAGAACGCGGGAGATCGAGGCGCGCATCGCCCTTCTCGAAGCGGAGGAAAAAGAGTTGGATGTACGGCTTATGAAGGTCGCCGCCGACTACAAAGAGGTGCAAAAGGTGACTTCGCGGCAGGAAGAAGTGCGCGCCGAAATCGACGCCCTCTACGCCGAATATGAGATTTTGATATGAAAAAACCGCCCTTTTGATGTAATTATGTCTGACATAGTACTTGATTTAAGGCAAAAAATCAAAATTTTGTCCCCTATTTGAGCGGTAATTGTTCCGCGGATGGTGAAACTGTAAGGGCGAGCGCGGCAAATCTGCCGCGCTCGCTTTTGAATATGCGAAGGCGTCCTTTCGCACGAAAATCACAGTTACAGTTTGATCCACAATGCGGGAACAATACCGCCGCGTGTATTGCTGACATTATTACCGGTCATGACGTAACCGTCCCCACTGACATAACTCGCCGTTTCATTGCTAAAAGTGCCCGGCGAACGTAGCCACCACATACTATTGCCGACATAACCGCTATCGGTAGATACATATATCCCCTGTGATTTCGCATAGTCTGTTGATTTCATTTCGCGCGCGGAATCGTCCGATTCGATAAAACCATATGCACTCTTAACTTCTTTATAACTTAACAGAAAGATTTTATCATTTGTGTTTTCACAAACGTATTCATTAGATTCCGAAGCCGTAGTGGATGCACTGTTATCTATCGTAGTTGTTTCGATAATTGACCGTGCGCTTCTATCGAATGCCGTTTCGTAAAAGGTTGCATTGAGCCATTCGCGGATCTCGCTATACAAGTAATTATTGGGATCGCCCGCCGTTGCTTTGTTTGGATTGCAGTATTGTCGGCTGTCAAGGATAATGTTAGACAGCAAGAGAACCGAATTGTTGCTTTGCTCCAAAATGTGCCACTCAATAGGCTCGTACTTAAACCAATACACTGTATCCAAATTGTATCCGTTTTCGTCCTGATAGCTTTTTTCCGCAGCGCTTTGTTCCGTTGTATTCCACGGACGATACTTTGTGAAGTAAATCCCGCGATAGCGGTCTCCTTGATATTCGACGTCTATAAACCACATATAGCTTTCCACCGAGCCGCTTATGTAGTAGCCGTAATCTGTCCACTTGCCCGCATTTTCGCTCGTGGGATTTGCGCCCGCTTCCATGTTCAGCGTCGCCTTCAAATCACTCTCCTTCGCTTCGCTCTGCGGATATTCGCCGAAATAAATCTTTGTACCGTCTTCGCTCATCGTATAGAGGGCTTTCTTCGCGCCGCAAACTTCGCAGATATTGTCTGCGCCGTAGGCGTGATTTTGGTGTGCGTAATCGCAAATTTTGCACTTGCCGTTCTCATAAGTGTGCGCTGCGCTCACCGTCTTTCCGCACACGGAGCAGGTTCTGGAGTGTTCCGTAGCGGTCTTGGAGTAGGCTCCGAAGGAATGCTCCGTATGTTCATAGTTGCAAGTCGTGCATTTGCCGTTTTGGTAGGTATGCGCGGCTTCGCTACCCCTTTCCGAAACGTGCCCGCAAGTGGCGGCATGCCAATGCTTTTCTTCATCATGCGACCACTCCGCCGCAAAAGTATGGGTGTGCCCTGACGGGGTCGTGTCGCTGCCGCTTTCCGAGCCGCTTCCGGAGCCGCCGCAGGCCGCAAAGGACAGGCACAGACAGAGAGCAAGCAGGAACGCAAAAAATGTGCGTAAAGTGTGTTTCATGTATCCTTTCTCCTTTTTGTTTTTTTGCGGGCAAAAAAATAAGGACGCCTCAATCCGAGGCGCCCGCTTCGAGTATCCCCGAATTGCTGCGACACAATATCCTGTTCATGAAATAGGAAAATAAGGATACACCGATGCCGTTGTATCTTTCATGAACAGTATTTTATTGTGTCGCAAGATTTATTTTACCACGTAAGAAAAAATTATGCAATATCTTTTACGAAAATAGTAGAATGCAAATGTATGATTACAATAGATGTGAGACAAAGGCGATAGAAAAAAGATAGCGAACAAGGCGCTCCATGTGATATAGTTT
>CANRAR010000024.1 GCA_947628675.1 uncultured Clostridia bacterium | reverse complement strand
GTGCAAGTTTCGGGCGCCAAGGAGGCGGCGAGCGTCATTCTGAAGATCTCAGACCTTGTGAACATCGCCGTCGAGGACGCCGAACTCAACGACCCCGCGCCCGCCCTCAACAGGGGCGCGACCGCCAAAGAAGTCGCCAAATTGCTGGAAAAGGGCGTCGAACTCGGCGCAAACAGTTGCCCCGAGATTAAGACGGTGCTCGGTCGCATCGGCGGCATCGCCGTTGCCGCGGCCATCTTCGACAATGTGCTTCTCAATGAGCACAACGTCAAAAAACTCAAAAATTTTGCGGAGTTCGCCTGTTGCTACGGGCTTCCCTTCGTGACGTTTGTCGATTGTCTTGGCGTAGAGCCCACGCTTGCCGCCAACAACAGCGCGGTGCTCAAAGAGATCTGCGAATATCTCTCCATTCTCGATGCCATCGACACGGCGAAGATTTCCGTCGTCACGGGCAAAGCGGTGGGGCTCGGGTACAGCCTCTTTGCGGCGAAGTCGGCTGGGTTCGACTATGCCTACGCCCTTGCGACCGCCGAAGTTGCACTCTTCGAGAGCGCGCAGGGCGCCGAGATCGCCTATGCAAACGAGAAGAACGCGGATAAAGCAAAACTTGCCGCGCTCTACTCCGAGGAACACGCCGATCCCGTCAACGCGGCAAAGGGCGGCTATCTCGATAACATCATCGAGCCGCAATTCTTGAAGCAGTACCTCGTCGCGTCGTTGCAGACGCTGGTGCGCTGAGGAGGGGAGCATGAACTTACTCGACGGTTGGTTCAAATTTCCCGTAGGCGACGGCGCGTTCTACGCCGTATTCGGCTTTGTGTTCGTCTTTCTCGGCATCACCCTCCTTATTCTCTTCTTCACGCTTCTCGGCATCATCATGAAGCGCGTCAACGAGAGGGGGGAGAAGACGCGCAAGGAGGCGCAGGAGCGGGCAGTCGCCGCGTCCCCCGTCACGACGGCGGAGGATGGCGTCTCGCCCGAAGTCGTCGCCGCAATTACGGCTGCCATTGCCGCCTACTACGAGGGCGAACAGGTCAAATGCGACTTCGTCGTTCGGCGCATCAGAAAAATTTGAGAATATCATTGAGAGGAAATCTTTATGCGGAATTTTATCATCACTGTCAACGGAACACAATATGAAGTGGGGGTCGAAGAAGTGGGCGAAACGCCCTCCGCCGCCCCTGTCGCCACAGCGGCAGCATCGGCGCCCGCCGCCCCCGCCGTAAAGCCCGCCGCGAGCGGAAAGGGGCAGAAGGTCACCTCGCCCTTCCCCGGGCTCATCAAAAAGTTGTATGTCGAGGACGGCGCGAGCGTCAAAAAGGATCAGCCCATCCTCGTCCTCGAAGCCATGAAGATGGATAACGACATCACCGCTCCCTGCGATGGGACGGTCACGTTCAACGTACAGAAGGGCGCCAACGTGGAGAGCGACGCCGTGCTTGCATTCATCGGCTGAATCGGAGAGAAAAATGCAGAGCAATTTACTCATTGACATCGGAGGAATTTTCTCCAACCTGTGGAAATCGATGGGCATTTCGCAGGGGGGATGGCAGAACTACGTCATGCTCGCCATCTCCTTTGTCCTCATGTTTCTTGCCATCGTCAAGAAGTACGAGCCCATGCTCTTGCTTCCCATTGCGTTCGGGATGTTCCTCATCAATCTCCCCGGTGCGGAGGCCATCCTCTGGGGGAAGCATTCGCCCGACCTCAACTATACGATCGGGGTAGAGGGCGACGTGGAATACGCCGGCGTCTATGCGCTTCGCGGCGCAGAGAACACCTATATCTATGTGCGGCAAGCGGGGCTTTCGTTGGGAGACGGTATGGTGGAATTCTACGCAAGTTTCGATGCATTGCAGGCGGGCACCGTTTCCACCATGCCGCAGGCGGAGTTCTCCGAACTCTATTCCCTCTACGGCTATATTCAGGGAAGCATCTCCCAAGGCGTCACGACGTTTACGAGCAATTCGGTCATCTTGAGCGAGGCGTACGAAGCAGTCACCGAACGAGGGCTTCTATGGTATCTCTACTACGGCGTGGATAAGGTCATCTACCCGCCGCTCATCTTCCTCGGCATTGGGGCGATGACGGATTTCGGGCCCCTCATCGCCAACCCGAAGAGTATGCTCATCGGTGCGGCGGCACAACTCGGCATCTTTGTCGCGCTCTTCGGCGGGATCCTTCTCGGGTTCAGCGGCTCGGAAGCGGCGGCGATCGCCATCATCGGCGGTGCAGACGGGCCCACGGCCATCTACGTCTCCAAGATCCTCGCCGAAAATCTCGTGCCCATCATCGCCATTGCGGCATATTCGTATATGGCGCTCATTCCCGTCATCCAAAAGCCCGTCATGCGGCTTCTCACGACGAAAAAGGAGCGTATGATCCGCATGAAACCCTTGCGGCAGGTCTCCAAGGTGGAGAAAATTATCTTTCCCATCGCGGTCACGCTGGTCGTGGGGCTGTTGCTTCCCGATGCCATCCCGCTCCTCGGAATGCTCATGCTCGGCAATCTCTTCCGCGAGTCGGGCGTCGTCGAGCGTCTCTCGTCGCAGGCGCAGAACGGGCTCATGAACACCATCACCATCTTCCTCGGCATCGCCGTCGGCTGCAAGGCGAAGGGGGAGATCTTTCTCACGACGGATACTTTGAGCATCATTCTCATCGGCGTCGTGGCGTTCTACCTCGGCACCGTCGGCGGGCTTTTAATGGCGAAACTCATGTGCAAGGTGACGCACGGGCAGATAAATCCCCTCATCGGGAGCGCGGGCGTCTCGGCGGTGCCCATGGCGGCGCGCATCTCGGAGGATGTCGGCAGGGAGGCCGATCCCTCCAACCATCTTCTCATGCACGCAATGGGGCCCAACGTCGCGGGCGTCATCGGCTCCGCGCTCGCCGCGGGCGTCCTACTCGCTTGCTTTTAGTTAAGGAGAAATTATGGCAAAAGTTTTGATCATGGATACAATTTTGCGTGACGCGCACCAGTCCCACGCCGCCACGCGTATGCGCACCGAGCAAATGCTCCCTGTCTTGGAGCAGCTCGATGAAATCGGCTATTATTCCTTGGAGGGATGGGGTGGCGCCACGTTCGATACGTGTATGCGCTTCTTGAACGAAGATCCTTGGGAACGCCTCCGCACCCTCCGCAAACACCTCAAAAAGACGCCCATCCAGATGCTCCTTCGAGGGCAAAACCTCCTCGGCTACCGCAATTATGCCGACGATCTCGTCGATAAACTCGTCGAAAAATGCTTTGAAAACGGCGTCGGCGTCGTCCGCGTGTTCGATGCTTTGAACGACCCCCGCAACATCGAGGCGTCCATGAAGGCCATTAAAAAGTACGGCGGGCAACTTCAAAAAACCGATCCCACCCGCGGCATCTGCGAGGCGGCGATCTCCTACACCTCGGGGCCCGTGTACACCATGGACTATTTTGTAAACCTCGCCAAGACGTACGAGAGCATGGGCGCGGACAACATCTGCATCAAGGATATGGCGAACCTTCTTTTGCCCTTCGATGCGTACGAACTCGTCACTGCGCTCAAAAAAGCGCTCCGTCCCGAGACGAAAATTCACCTCCACACCCACAACACGACGGGCACGGGCGATATGGTCAACCTTATGGCGATCAAGGCGGGCGTCGATATCGTCGATACCGCGCTCTCGCCGCTCGGCAACGGCACGTCACAGCCCGCCACCGAGCCCCTCGTCGCCACGTTGAAGGGCACGGAGTACGATACGGGCATCGACCTTGAGAAGCTCATTCCCATCGCCAACCACTTCAAAAAGGTCGCGGCGGAACTGGAAAAAGAGGGCTCTCTCAACCCCAAAGTGCGGCAGGTGGACGTCAACACACTCATCTATCAGGTACCGGGCGGAATGCTCTCCAACCTCATGAACCAGCTCAAAAAGGCGGGCAAGGAGGATAAACTCACCGAAGTTCTCGCCGAAGTTCCCAACGTCAGAAGGGACTGCGGCTATCCGCCCCTCGTCACGCCGTCCTCGCAGATCGTCGGCACACAGGCGGTCATGAACGTCGTCATGAGCGAGCGGTACAAGATGGTCACCAAGGAGACCCGCGACCTCTTCGCGGGCAAATACGGCGCGCTTCCCATGCCCGTCAACGAGGAAGTCGCCGAGAAAATCTTGAAAGGGGAGAAGCGCATCACCTATCGCCCCGCGGACGACTTGGAGCCCGAGTACGATAAACTCAAGGCGGAGGTCATCGCCAAGGGCTACTACACGCAGGAGGAGGACGTTCTCTCTTACGCTTCCTTCCCCGAAGTCGCCGAAAATTTCTTCAAATGGCGCAAGGCGAAAAACGACGGGGTCGATGCCGACCTCGCCAAAACGGGGGTCTATCCCGTATAGAGAGGAAAAGGGCGCGAGGAGGTCATCCCCGCGCTTTGCAAATACGGTGAACGCATGAAAGAGGTCGTCGTCATCGGCGGGGGAGCCTCGGGGCTCATGGCGGCGTATGCCGCGGCAGAGAGCGGAAACAGAGTCACTCTCGTCGAGAAGAACGAAAAACTCGGAAAGAAGATCTATATCACGGGAAAGGGGCGGTGCAACCTCACCAACGACTGCCCGCCCGACGAGTTTTTGCAAAATGTCGTCCGCGGCGGAAAGTTCCTGACGGGCGCCATTTACGCCTTCCCGCCCGCGCGCACCATGCAGTTCATGGCGGAAAACGGGCTCGCCCTCAAAGTGGAGCGCGGAAACCGCGTCTTTCCCGCAAGCGACCACGCGAGCGACGTCACCAAGACGCTCGTCAGCGCCTGCACCCGCCTCGGCGTCAAAATTTTATTGAACAGCGAAGTACAGAAGATTGAAAGGGGCGATCGCTTCCGCATCGCCACTTCAAACGGCGACCTTGCCGCCGACGCCGTCATTCTTGCAACGGGCGGGCTCACCTATCCCTCCACGGGCTCTACGGGCGATGGCTACCGCTTTGCGGCGGAGGCGGGGCACGCGCTCATCCCATGCGTCCCGTCCCTCGTCGGCTTGGAACTGAAGACCGCCTACGCGCAGGGCGTCACCCTCAAAAACGTCGTTCTGACTGCCAAACGCGGCGAAAAAGTGCTCTCGTCCCGCCTCGGCGAACTTCTCTTTACGCACTACGGCGTCTCGGGGCCGCTCGTCCTGTCGCTCTCGGCGGAGATCAACCGCCTCCCGCTCGCCGAAATTTCGCTCTCGCTTGATTTCAAGCCCGCCTTGGACGAAAAGACCCTCGAGAACCGCCTTCTGCGCGACTTCACGGAGCGCAAGAACGAGCAGATGAAGAACGTCATGCGCGGGCTTCTCCCCGCGACGCTCGCGCTTCCCGTCCTGCAAGCGGCGAACATTTCCCCCGTAAAACAGGCAAACGCCGTCACGCGGGAGGAGAGGGCGCGCCTCATCTCCGCCCTGAAATCCTTCCCGCTTGTCCCCACAAAACTGCGCGGCTTCAAGGAGGCCGTCGTCACTTCCGGCGGCGTCTCGCTTACCGAAGTCGATCCAAAGACGATGGAGAGCAAGAAGGTGAAAGGGCTGCATTTTTGCGGCGAGGTGCTCGATGTCGATGCCTACACGGGCGGTTTTAACCTACAAATTGCCTTTTCCACGGGCTATTGCGCGGGCAAAAACATAAAATAAGGCGTTTTGCATAGTATTATGCGTGACATAATATTAAAAACCGCTCCAACCCGTTGACTTTTCGCGGGCGCGGCGGTATAATCTCAAACAAAAGAACGGAGGCACATATGGTAGTCATTCGCGGCGCAACGACCATTCCTTGCGACCAGAAGGAGGAGATCCAAAAGGCGGTCGCCGAACTCTTGGAGCAGATCGAGAGCCGCAACGCATTAGCGGGCGGCGAGATCGTCAGCATCGTCTTTTCGAGCACGTCGGACATTCATTCCTACTATCCCGCCAAGGCGGCGCGCGAGGCGGGCTTTGCAAGTTGTTCGCTCTTCTCGGCGCAGGAGCCGGATATCGAGGGCGGGCTTCCTCTCTGCATCCGCGCCATGCTCTTCGTGGAGAAAGACATCGCGCCCAAGCACGTGTATCTTCGCGGCGCAAAAGTCCTGCGCAAGGATCTCGGGAAGTTCAACGTCGCTATCGACGGGCCCGCGGGCAGCGGCAAATCCACCGTCGCCAAGCGCCTCGCGGCGGACTACAACATTCTCTACCTCGATACGGGCGCCATGTACCGCGCCGTCGCGCTCTATGCCTTGGAGAATAACACAAATCTCGATGACGAAGCGGCGATCGTCGATCTCATGCGCACCGTAAAACTCGACGTCGTCTACGAAAACGGCGTCCAAAAGACCCTCTTGGGCGGCAGAGACGTCTCCGAGGAGATCCGCAAGCCGCCCGTCTCCATGGCGGCGTCCACGGTCTCCAAGTATGCGAGCGTGAGGATGAAACTCGTGGAAAAACAGCGCGAGATCGCCTCTAAAATGAGTTGCGTTTTGGACGGGCGGGACATCGGCACCTTCGTCCTTCCCGAGGCCGACTTCAAGTTCTACCTCACGGCGAGCCCCGAAGTGCGCGCCCGCCGCCGCTACGACGAGTTCGCCGCCAAGGGTCAGGCGGTAAATTTCGAGGAACTCAAAGCGGACATCATCCGCCGCGACGAGCAGGATATGAACCGCAAACTCGCGCCCTTAAAGCAGGCGGAGGACGCCGTCCTCATCGATACTTCCGATCTTTCCATCGAGGAAGTCGTCGCCGCCGTCAAACAAAAAATGCAGGAGAAAATTTGATGCCCGAAGAGGAAAAAGAGGCAAAACCGATCACCCGCAAGGAGCGCAGAGCGGCCAAAAAAGCGGAAAAACGCGAAAAAAAGCGCGCAAAACGCGCCGCATGGAACAAAACCGTGCGGCTTTTCCCCGCGAACAAAAAGGGGAAGCACATCATGCACTTCATGAATTTTCTGCACGTTTTGCTCGTCCCGCTGCACTTTCTCGTCTACCCGTACCGCGTTCTCGGGCATAAAAAGGTAGGGCTCGGCGCATATATCTATTACGGCAACCACTACACCATTTGGGATATTTTCTACCCCGCCCGCACGACGTGGGAAGGCATCCACTACCTCGCCAAGCAGTCCATTCTCGAAGCCCCCGTGCTCGCCAAGTGGGGGCAGCGCATCGGCGCCATCGGGGTCATGCGCGACGGTTCGGATATCCGCACCCTCATGGAGGCCATAAAAGTCCTCAAAAACGGGGAGAAGATCTCCATGTTCCCCGAGGGCACCCGCAATAAACTGTCCGACGAAGAATTTCTGCCCTTCCACGGCGGCGCCGCGCTCATGTCCATCAAGACGAAGACGCCCGTCATCCCGTTCGTCATCTGCGAACGCCCCAAGCCCTTCCATCTCACGCACGTCGTGTTCGGCGAGCCCATGGAACTCACGGAATACTACGGCCGCAAACTCACCTCGGAGGAGTACGCCGAAGCGGACGAAAAACTCAAAAACCGCCTGTATGCCATCCGCGAAGAATACCGCGCCTCGCGCAAAAAGAAGGGGAAAAAGGGCAAAAAGACAGAAAACGGCGAAGAAAAGAACGCCACGGACGCATCGGGGGAGAATTAAGTGCAAGTTTACGTCGCCCAAAACTGCGGATTTTGCCGCGGCGTTCGCCGTGCGGTGGATACCGCGCTCTCCGTTCCGCCCGAAAACACCTTCGTGCTCGGCGAACTCATCCACAACGAGGACGTCGTCAAAAAAATCGAGGCGCGCGGCATTCCCACGGTCACCTCGTTGGAGGAAGTCCCCGCAGGCGCCAATCTCCTCATCCGTTCGCACGGCGTGGGGAAGGGCGTCTTTGCGGCGTGTCGGGAGAAGGGCATCCGCGTCATCGACTGCACCTGTTCTTTCGTCGCGCGCACCCAGCGCATCGTCGCCGCGGCACACGCGGCGGGCAAACTCGTCGCCATCGCAGGTCATAAGGACCATCCCGAGGTGGAGGGGCTCGTCGGTTGGTGCGAAGGATGCGCCCGCGTCATCGGCTCGGAGGACGAAGATCTCTCCTGTTTTGCGGACAAAAATGTGGTTTTGGTCTCGCAAACGACGTTTTCGGAGCAAAGATTTTGTAAAATTGTGCAAAATCTTCAAAAAGTTGGCCCCAAAACAGTTGAGATTTTCAAGACAATTTGTTATACTACTATTTGTAGGCAAAGGGAAGCCGAGCGTTTGTCCGAACTGTGCGATGCGGTGCTTGTCATCGGCGGGGCGAACAGCAGCAACACGGAAAAACTTTGTGAGATCGCGTCAGCGCACGGCAAGCGGGTCATCCGTCTTGTGAGCGCGGCGGATTTCGACTATCGGGAAATCAAAAATTTTGAAAGGGTCGGCGTCATCGCGGGAGCGAGCACTCCCGATTGGCAGACTCAGGAGGTTCTCTGTAAGATGGAAGAAAACAACGCGGAAGTACAGGCGGCAGAAGAGGTCGCCGAAGAGACGCAGGCGGCCGCAGAGGTCGCGGAAGAGGTCAAACCCGAGGAGCCCGCGGCGGCTCCCGCGGCCGAGCCCGCAGAGCAAGCGGAAGCGGCGGAAGCGCCCGCTCCCGAGCCCGTAGCGGAGACGGCCGAAGCACCTGCTTCCGAGCCCGCAGAGCCGGTGGAAGCGGCGGAAGAGTCCGCCCCCGAACCCGCACAGGAAACGGTCGAAGCGCCTGCTTCCGAGCCCGTTCCCGTCAAGGAGCAGTCTCCCATGGAGAAGGCGCTTGCGGAAATGGACGGTAGCAAGAGGTATCGCAAAAATCAGGCCATCAAGGTGACCATCGTCAGCGCGACCGACGAAGGCATCATCGTGAGCGGCTCGGAAAAGACGGATATCGCCATCGCCAAAGAGGATCTCGACTGTGAAGAGTTCGTCCGCGCCGATTACGCCAAGCGCGTCGGCGAGGAGATCGAGGTCATCGTCGTGGAGACGACGCCCAAAGTCCGCCTCTCCGAAAAACAGATAAGAAAACTCAAGGAGGAGGAAGCGCTCCTCGCGGAGATCGAGGGCGGCAAGGAATTCTCCGTCGTCTGCACGGGCTTCAACAAGGGCGGCCTCACGGCGGAACTCGGCACCTATCCCGTGTTCATCCCCGCAAGGGAGATCCGCTCGGGCTACGTCAAGGAGCTCGATAAATACGTCGGCAAGAAACTTCGCCTCAAAGTCCAGAAGCCGGAAGACATCCGCAGAACGGGCAGAAAGGAAATTATCGCCTCCCAGCGCGCCATCATCGAAGCCGAGCGCGCCGAGAAGGAAGCCCAGCGGGCAGCCCGCGAAGCCGCATTCTTCGAGTCCATCCACGTCGATGACGTCGTCGAAGGCAAGGTGGAGCGCGTCACGAGTTTCGGCGCCTTCGTCTCGGTGAACGGGTTCGATTGCCTCGCCCACATCTCCGATCTTTCGTGGACGGGCGTCAAGCAGGTCACCGACGTCTTGGAGATCGGCAAGCGCTACGAGTTCAAAGTCCTCAAAGTTGACCTCAACAATAAGAAGGTCTCCATCGGCTACAAGCAGTTGCAGCCTCAGCCTTGGGATCTCGCCGCCGAGAAGTACGCCGAGGGCGATGTCGTCCACGGCAAAGTCGTCCGCATCGTTCCCTTCGGCGCGTTCGTCGAACTCGAAAAGGGCATCGACGGTCTCGTGCACATCTCCCAGATCACGCACGAGTGGCTGGAAAATCCCACCTCTGCGCTCACCATCGGCGAAGAGGTCGATGCGCAGATCATCAAGTTCGATCCCGAGAACAGAAGAATTACGCTCTCCATCAAGGCGCTCCAGCCCCGTCCCGAGTACGAGCCCCGCGAACCCCGCCACGAGAAGGAAGAGGGCGGCAAGCAGTCCCGCCGCAAGGGCGGCCGCCGCAATGCCGAGCCCGCCGAGGACGAAGAGTACAGAGAGTGGAAGGACGAAGGCTTCAGCGGCGCCTCCATCTCCGAACTTCTCGGCAACGACGAGGATAAATAATCAAAAAAATACGCGCAAAACGCGCGACAGTTTGACAAAAAATCCGTTTTACGACGGATTTTTTTGTTTATATTTATATGAACGAAAAAGAGCGCTTCAAGGAGCAACATTATGGAAAAACAGGGCAACATCAAAATTTCAAGCGAAAACATGATGCCGATCATCAAAAAGTGGCTGTATTCGGAGAAGGACATCTTCCTCCGCGAGATCGTCGCCAACGCCGTCGATGCCATCACCAAGCACAAAAAACTCGTGGGTCTCGGCGAAGCCGCGGCGGAAGAGCACTACCGCGTCGATGTCCGCACCGACGAAAAGGCGGGCACCCTCACCGTGGAGGATAACGGCGTCGGCATGACGGAGGAGGAGGTGGAAAAGTACATCACCCAGATCGCCTTCTCGGGCGCCGCCGACTTCGTCGCCAAGTACGAAAAGGCGAACGGCGACGGTATCATCGGGCACTTCGGGCTCGGTTTCTACTCCGCCTACATGGTCTCCGAGAACATCGAGATCTTCACGAAGTCTTACCGCGAGGAAGCCCCTGCGGTGCATTGGGCGTCGGACGGCAACAGCACTTACACCATCGGCGACTGCGAAAAGTCCGCCCGCGGCACCAGAATCGTCATGCACATCGCGCCCGAGGAGAAGGAGTTCTTGAAGGAGGCGACCATCCGCACCCTTCTCCAAAAATATTGCGCGTTCATGCCGTATCCCATCTACCTCAACGCCAAAGAGGGGGAAGAGGGCAAGCCCGTCAACACCACCGAGCCCCTCTACGACAGGCAGCCCAAGGACTGCACGGAGGAGGAATACAAGACCTTCTACCGCGAGACCTTCTCGGACTTTAACGAGCCGCTCTTCTGGATCCACCTCAACATGGAATATCCCTTCCGCCTCAAAGGCATTCTGTACTTCCCCAAGGTGAGAAAGCAGGTCGAACTCGAGCGCGGGCAGGTAAAACTGTACTGCAACCGCGTCTACATCGCCGATAACATCAAGGAAGTCATCCCCGAATTTCTGATGCTCCTCAACGGCGTCATCGACTGTCCCGACATCCCGCTCAACGTTTCGCGCTCCTTCCTGCAAAACGACAGCGAGGTGCAGAAGATCGCGAAGCACATCACCAAGAAGGTCGCCGATAAACTCATCGCCCTCTACAAGAATGACAAAGAAAAATACGAAGCCTGCTGGGCGGATATCTCCACCTTCGTCAAGTTCGGCTGCATCAAAAACGACGACTTCTACGGGAAGATCAAGGACGTTATCATCTACAAGAATTTGAACGGGGAATACCGCCCCTTAACGGGCTACTTCGGCGAGGAGGTCACCGAGGCGGAGGCCAAAGAGGGGAAGGAGCCGCAGGCGGTCTACTACGTCTCGGACGAGAGCAAGCAGGCGCAGTACATCTCCATGTTCAAGGAGGCGGGCTTAGATGCCATCGTCTGCGATACCTTCATCGACCCGCACTTCATCAGCTACATCGAGTACAAAAACCCCACCCGTGTGCGCTTTTTGCGCATCGATGCCGATGTCGCCGAAGCCCTTAAAGCGGGCGGCGAGGAGGATAAGGAGATCGCCGAGATCTTCACAAAGGCCATCGGCGACAGGGCGAAGGTCAAAACGGAGAAACTCAAAAACACGGCAGTCCCCGCCGTCGTCAACGTCTCCGAGTTCATGCGCAGGATGTCCGAGATGAACGAATTTTACAGGATGGGGGAGACGCCCGCGGAAGTCACGCTCGTCGTCAACACGGCGTGTGCGGCGGTCGAAGCCCTGCGCGGCGCCGACGAGGAGGCGCAGAAGACGGCGGCAGAGCAGATCTACTACACGGCGCTCATGAACTACCGCATCCTGACCGCGGAGGAACTTGAACGCTTCACGCAAAACAACGCGGCGCTGCTTGAAAAATATTTGCGCAAATGAGCAAAATATTTTCAAATTTGCTATTGACAATGCGCCCAACCGCTGATATAATAATATACGGTGTCAAGGATGTGAGAAATTCACATTTTGTCGGCAAATAGGAGGTAATATTGTGAACGGAACAGTCAAGTGGTTCAATGACGGTAAAGGGTATGGCTTCATCTCCAACGACGAAGGCGGCGACGATGTATTCGTGCATTTCTCCGCGATCCAAACGGAAGGTTTCCGTACGCTGAAGGAAGGCCAGAAGGTCACGTTCGAAACGGAACCCGATCCAAAGGATAGCGGCAAGCTCCGCGCCGTCAACGTTGTGCCCCTTTCATAAGAGGGAACATCAGAAAATCAAAAAACGCGCCTCGGCGCGTTTTTTCCTTACTCGCCCCCGGCTGGGTAAGCGCGTCATTTTGCCCCGCCCGTTCCTCCCGCGTCATTCTGAACCCTTCGCCCCCGCCCGCCCCTCCGAAGAGGGGCGGGCGGGGGCGAAGGGTGAAGAATCCCGAACAACGAAGTCCGTCTCGCCCCCTCCTCGGGAGCCTTCCTTGTGGCTTTCGGGAAAGGCGACCTATGATATGTGGAGCCTTTCTCCGCAATGGCGGGGGGATGGGGGTGGGGCGCCCCAATTTTCTCGCATTCCCCCTCAAAAAAAGAAACCGCCCGCAGAGCGGGCGGCCGCTTATTCTTCTTTTGCTTGTGCGCGGAACTCTGCGTACTTTTCCAAAATCGCATTCTGGAGCAATTCGCGCGTTTCGCTGTTCAACGGATGCGCCACGTCCTTAAAAGTCCCGTCCGATATCTTTCTGCTCGGCATTGCAATAAAATATGCCCCGTCTTTCTCGAAGATTTTAATGTCGTGCACGACAAAGCACCCGTCAATCGTGATAGACGCAACGGCGCGCAATTTTCCTTCCGGATTGCGGACTTCCCGAATACGTACATCTCCAATATCCATGTCGCTCCTCCTTATGTATCTTTCTTGTTCACTATATTATCACTTTCTCGTATAAATTTCAATAAATTTCTAAAATTTTTAGTGAGAAAATTAAAAAATTTCACAAATTTTTCGTTTTCGGCGTACGATGGAGTATGTTTTTGGACGAAATCGCCTCTTACGGCGGCTTTTATTTTATCGGGATCGGCGGCGTAAGCATGAGCGCGCTCGCCCGTCTCCTTCAGGAGAGGGGCGCCAAAGTGCGCGGAAGCGACGATACAGAAAGCGATATGACCCGCAAACTGTGCGCCTGCGGCATTCCCGTCCACATCGGGAGCGCCGAGAAAATCACGGAAAAGACCGTCGTCTACACGGGCGCGATTTCTGAGAGCCACCCCCAACTCAAAGCCGCGCGCGACGCAAAAAAACTTCTCATCGGGCGGGCGGAACTGCTCGGGCTCGTCGCGTCCTCCTTCCCGCACGTCGTCTCCGTCGCGGGCTGCCACGGCAAGACGACGGCAAGCAGTATGCTCGCCCACATCTTCCTTCACGGCGGGCGGAAGTTCACGGCGCACATCGGCGGGGAAGACCTCGCCCTCGGCAACTACGTGTCCACGGGCGGCGACTACTTTCTCACCGAGGCGTGTGAGTTCAAGCGCAGTTTTCTCTCCCTTGAAAGCGAACTCGCCGTCATTCTCAACTGCGACCGGGATCACACCGACTGTTACGGTTCGCAGGAGGAACTCACCAAGGCATACCGCGCCTTTGCGGCAAAGGCGGAGCGCGTCGTCGTATGCGCCGATGACCGCGTGGCGCGCACCATTCCGCACACGCTCTCCTTCGGGCTGTACGCGGGCGACGTCCGCGCCGAAAATTTCCGTTCGGTGGGGGAAAAGTACGCCTTCACTGTCGCCGAGCGCGGCATTCCCGTCGTGCGGGTGCGCCTCTCCGTCGTCGGGAAGGTGCACGTCTACAACGCCCTCGCGGCGTACTGCGCGGCGCGGCTCTACGGCTTCACCGCGGAGGAGATCGCCCGCGGCTTGGAGAGTTTCAAGGGCGTTCGCCGCCGCTTCGAACTCGTGGGAACGCTCTTTGGCGCGCCCGTCGTCTGCGACTACGCCCACCACCCGCGCGAGATCGCCGCGACCCTCGAAACCGCCCGCAAACTCTCCGAGGGATGCGTCCGCGTCGTCTTCCAGCCCCACACCTACACCCGCACCCGCGACCTCATGGAGGGCTTCGTGGAGGCGCTCCGCACGGCGGAAAACCCCATTTTATATAAGACGTACGCCGCCCGCGAACCCTTCGATCCCTCGGGGAGCGCCGTCGCCCTTGCGGGGCGCATCGCGGGAGCGCGGTACGTGCAGACGCCCGAACAACTCCTGCGCCGCCTCCAAGAGGACATCAAGGAGGGGGACATGGTGCTCGTCCTCGGCGCGGGCGACATCTACAACATCGTCTGCGGGCTGATACGGGAGGGGAATGACGGCGAATAGAGCGGCATTCTTTCCGTATTTATACATTTCAGTTTGCCCAATTCAAAAATTTTTACAAATTTATGCGTCCGTTGCTTGACGGAATTCCGCGCGCGTACTATAATATGGTAAAAAAGATTGCTTGGAGGAACAGCAATGGCACGTAAAATTTACGATCCCGCCACCGAGGAGGCGCGCATCTTCCACGAAGAGGACTGCGATTTGAAACTTTTGAAGGGCAAGACCGTCGCCGTCATCGGCTTCGGAAGCCAGGGTCACGCCCACGCGCTCAACCTGCGCGATAGCGGCGTCAAGGTCATCATCGGCCTTAGGAAGGACGGCAGAAGTTACGCCGTCGCCAAGGAGGCAGGCTTTGAGGTGCTCTCCGTCAAGGAAGCGGCGGATAAGGCGGACATCATCATGATGCTCACGCCCGACGAAAAGATGGCGGACATCTACCGCGAGAGCGTCGCCCCCGTCCTGAAAGCGGGCAAATACCTCGCGTTTGCGCACGGCTTCAATATCCACTATAAGCAGATCGTCCCGCCCAAGGATGTCAACGTATTCATGATCGCACCCAAAGGCCCCGGCCACACGGTGCGCAGCGAATATCTGGAAGGGCACGGCGTCCCCGACCTCGTCGCCGTCTATCAGGATCCCTCGGGCGATACCTTCGATATTGCGCTCGCCTATGCGCTCGGCATCGGCGGCGCCCGCGCAGGGGTCTTGGAGACGACCTTCCAATGCGAAACGGAGACCGACCTCTTCGGCGAACAGGCGGTGCTGTGCGGCGGCGTCACCGCGCTCATGAAGGCAGGCTTCGAGACGCTCGTCGAGGCGGGCTACGACCCCCGCAACGCCTATTTCGAATGCATCCACGAGATGAAACTCATCGTCGATCTCATCTACGACGGCGGCTTCAAGAAGATGCGCTATTCCGTCTCCGACACGGCGGAATTCGGCGACTACGAGACGGGCAAGCGCATCGTCACCGACGAGACCAAGAAGGAGATGAAGAAGGTGCTCGAAGAAATTCAGGACGGCACGTTCGCCTCCAAGTGGATCGCGGAGAACAAGAGCGGCGGCAGGGCGCACTTCACCGCTTGCCGCGAAAGAGAGGCCAATCACCCGCTCGAAAAAGTGGGCGCCGAACTTCGCAAACTCTACGCTTGGAACGCCGAAGATAAATACAGCGAAACCAAATGATCGGCGGCATAAACCCAACTTAAATCTTTTTGCGGCGGGATTTTCCCGCCGCTAATTCTTTATTGCATAAACGCTTTATTATGTCATTTCGAGCAGGCGCCCGCGGCTTGTTTCCTTATACCGCGTCCTTGCTTGTTTCCTCATACCGAGCCCTTTGTCCGTCCGCGGAAGCGGACGGACAAAGGGCGAGCGTATCTTCCACAAAAATTTTTTATATTTTTTCAAAAAAAGTTGTCACATACCCCGCATGGCGCCGAAAATTCGGTGGTACAATACATATGAGGAGAAGAGAAGGAGAGCGGAAAGCCCTGCGCGGAACAAAAAAAGCCCTCTGCCGTGCGGAGCGCATCCGCCGCGGGCGCGGCGGTTGCGCGACGCACGGCGGAGGGCTTTCAAGGAAAAATTTTTTCAAAAACCGCCTGAAAATTTTGCGGAAAACCCGCCGAAATTCGGGGAGAGACCGCCCCGAAATTTTTTGAAAAAAGCGGCAAAAAATTAAATTTTGGTATTGAAAGTACACGCAAAATATAGTATAATAGAGTTACCGTACGGAGGTACGCAATTTCACAACGCCGCGCGGGGGACGGTCGGCGGAAAGGAGCGCATATGCAGAAGACGATGAACGAAGAGAATGCCAATTTTACCGATTTCCCGCTTCATCTTTTCCATCACGGCAAGAACGATCGGATCTACGAAACGTACGGCGCGCATCCCGAAGAGCGGGAGGGCGAAAAGGGGTACGTGTTCCGCGTGTGGGCGCCTCACGCAAAGGCGGTCTCCGTCGTCGGCGATTTTAACGGCTGGAACGACGGCGCAAATCCCATGCAGCGCATGATCGACGGCGAGAGTTTCGAACTCTTCATCGCGGGGCTCCGCGAGTACGACGTCTACAAATATTGCATCACCGCGCAGGACGGCAGAAAACTCATGAAGGCCGACCCCGTCGGCTTCCACACCGAAACGCCGCCCGCAACCGCCTCCAAACTCTACGACCTCGAAGGCTACGCGTGGGGCGATGAAACTTACCGCGAGGCGCTCTATCATCGCAACCCGTTTACCTCGCCCATGAACATCTACGAAGTCAACCTGCTCTCGTGGAAGCGCCACGAGGACGGCAACTTCCTTTCATACAGAGACCTTGCAAAGGAGCTCGTCTCCTACGTGAAGGAGATGGGCTACACGCACGTCGAATTTATGCCCGTAACGGAATATCCCTACGAGGGCTCTTGGGGGTATCAGGTGACGGGCTATTTTGCGGTCACTTCCCGCCTCGGAACGCCCAAAGATTTTATGTATCTCGTCGATGCGTTCCACAAAGCGGGCATCGGGGTCATCGTCGATTGGGTGCCCGCGCACTTCCCCAAGGACGCGCACGGGCTCTACGAATTCGACGGCCAGCCGCTCTACGAGAGCAGCCAGTGGGATCGGATGGAGCACAAGAGTTGGGGCACCCGCCGCTTCGATTACGGGCGGGAGGAGGTCTTATCCTTCCTCATCTCGGGCGCGTGTTTCTTCTTCGATAAATTCCACATCGACGGGCTCCGCGTGGACGCCGTCGCCTCCATGCTCTATCTCGATTACGATAAGCGCTCGGGCGAGTGGGTGCCCAACATCTACGGCGAAAATAAAAATCTTGAGGCCATCGCATTTTTGCGCAAACTGAACGAGGCGGTGTTCCTGCGCTTCCCTCACGCGCTCATGATCGCGGAGGAGAGCACGGCTTGGGGGCTCGTCACAAAACCGGGCTCGGTGGGCGGCCTCGGCTTCAACTTCAAGTGGAACATGGGCTGGATGAACGATATGCTCTCGTACGTCACCCTCGACCCGTACTTCCGCATGGGCAGCCACAACAAACTCACGTTCTCCATGATGTACGCCTTCTCGGAA
The DNA here is from genome assembly GCA_947628675.1 of uncultured Clostridia bacterium. Taxonomy (GTDB): domain Bacteria; phylum Bacillota; class Clostridia; order Christensenellales; family Borkfalkiaceae; genus Gallimonas. The sequence goes on along the minus strand of CANRAR010000024.1, from coordinate 841 downwards.
AATTACGTTTTGCCCATCTCGCACGACGAGGTGGTGTACGGGAAGGGGTCGCTTATCAATAAGATGCCGGGCGAGTACGCGGAGAAGTTCGCGGGCGTCCGCGCCTTTCTCGCCTATCAGGCGGCGCACCCCGGCAAGAAACTCAACTTCATGGGGTACGAGTTCGGGCAGTTCAAGGAGTGGGACTACCGCGAGGGCCTCGAATTTTTCCTGCGCGACACGTACGAGATGCACGGAAAACTCTCCGTCTACGTGAAGGCGCTCAATGAGTTCTACAAATCGACGCCCGCGCTCTATGAAATTGAGGATAGTTGGGAAGGCTTCGAGTGGCTCGCCGCCGACGATGCCGACCGGAACATCGTCGCCTTCATAAGAAGAGACAAGGCGGGGAACGAAGTCATCGCGCTCGTGAGTTTTTCGGGCATCGACGCGGAGGACTATCTTCTCGGCGTGGACAAGCGCGGGCAGTACAAAGTAGTGTTCTGCACCGACGATAAAAAATTCGGCGGAGAGGGGAAGCTGACGAAAAAGACCTTTACGGCAGTCAAGCGGCCGAGCCACGGCAAGCCGTATTCCCTTCCCATTGCCGTTCCCAAATTTACGGCGCTCTATCTCGTGCGCCGTCCCGATGCACAGAAGCCTGCAAAGGCAAAATAATTCGTCCAAAATTCGACCAATTGGTTTACGGGGGGTAACTTGGTATGTTGAGAAAGAAAGAATGCGTTGCAATGCTCTTGGCGGGCGGACAGGGCTCACGGCTCTACGCCCTCACCAACAACATTGCAAAACCCGCAGTCGCCTTCGGCGCGAAATATCGCATCATCGATTTTCCGCTCTCCAA
>CANRAR010000023.1 GCA_947628675.1 uncultured Clostridia bacterium | reverse complement strand
AGTTACACCGTGACGTATGCGCTCGGCGAACACGCGGCGAGCGAGGCGGAGGTTCCTCCTCAGGCTACCGCGAATGCTGCCAACGCATACACGGTCGAACTTCCCGCAGCGCCCGCAGCCGCCAAAGGCTATGAATTTGCCGGTTGGCAAGTCGGCAACGCGACGGAGGAGGCCGGCGATGAGATCACCGTCTCCGATAATATTACCGTCACCGCGACCTATGATAAAATTACGTATCAAGTGCATTATATTTTGAATAAGCCGGCAGGCGTAACGGACGACGTAACGTACAATAGCGATACCGATAGCATCGCCGATACGACGGTGCAAATCGGAGGATCCGTTGCGACCCCGACCTCATTGAAGCTCAACGGCTATAAATTCTTGGGTTGGAAAATTTCCACCGATCCCAATGCTTCGGCCTATTTGGCGGCATCGTATCCGATCAAAGAATCCGACTTACCCGAAAATTCCGCTACGCATGAGATCACCTTTACGGCGCAGTGGAAATTGGTGACCTATACCGTAAAGTTTAACCTCGGTAGCGGCGGCTCCACGACCGACACAGTTACCTTTACCGAAAAGGGAGCCGGAGTTAATGTCGCTATCCCCAAAGTCAACACGTTTAAGGGGTATGAACTCACAGGTTGGCAGCTTCAAGACAAGGAAACAACGTTGGAAAAAGATGCGACGGAGTATACGGTTACCGCTGCGGATGCGGCTACCGTCTCGGGGGCCGACAGCGAGATCGTGTTCATCGCGCAGTATGACTACATTACGTATACCGTGAAATTTGACGTCGATAGCGGCAAGCCCGCGGAGGTTGATGCCGCCGTGCAGGGTGCGCATACCGATGCGACGATCACCGTTGAAGATATGCCGAGCAGGCGAGTAACGTTCCCCTCGGTCTCGCTCGAGGGCTATGTGGTCACGGGCTGGAAACTTTCCACCACCCAAGAAACCAAGACGGGCGCTACCTATCAGGTAAAAGATACCGACCTTCCCGAAAACACCGCCGTGCACGAGATCACCTTCACCGCGCAGTGGGGCGAGCCCGACTACACCGGCGTGTGGACGGACTATATTATCAACGGGTACAAAGTCGGCTCGGATAAATTCGATTTGTACTTCGAGATCACCATTCAGTCGGACGAAGCGAACGGCTTTGACGTCGTTTGGAAAGAGTATTACACCGACGACGATTTTGTAGATCACGCGACCTATGTCTTCGGTAACTTCAAAAAAGAAGGTTCCGTCTACAAAATGACGGCGAAAGATGGGACGGCCTACACCTTGCAGGTCAACGCGAAGTATCAACTCGTACTCGGCAAAACGTTTACGGAAGGCGATCCTTTCAATGCGACCTTGGAGGGAGATCACGATCCCCTTCCCGCGGTGAGAATTACAGAGCCCGCGGCCGGCACGTATTATGTAAGGTATACTCGCAGTGATTATACCGAAACGAAATATACCTTTGCGGCAGAAGGCAACGATACCATTAAGACTTCTGCGAGCGGTTCGGAGATCGTCATCAGCTACAAGGCAGTAGGTAGCTATCTTGTGATCTCGGGCGACGGCGTTGCGACGCACACGCTCTATAAGAACGGGAATCTCTATTACACGACCCTTTTGAACAACGATGAGACCGACGCGCAACTCACGACAGAGGAGCCGCCCCTCACGCCCGAAACGGCGGATATTACGTTCGAGTTTACTTCCAACCCGAACAGAAGCGGCGTTAAGCCGCAGGGCATGCCGGCCGAAGACTTTACGGGCACGCACCGTGTCGGACAGTCGTTCAACCTTCCCACTGCGCCTACCGATGAGAACGGCGCACGCGAGTTCGTCTGGTGGGAGACTGCGAATGGCGATCACTACGCTGCCGGCGCATCGTACGAAGTGAAGGCCGCGGACGCAGAGGCCGTTATGGGCGAAGGGTTCAATCCGCAGGTCGTGGGCTACAAGATCGTATTCACGGCCGAATGGACGATGACATACAAGGTTGAGTACCTCTCCCTTACCGAGGACGGCACGAAGGATACCGCCGTTTCGTGCGGTACGGATGGCAAGACCTATAAGACCAACGAGCAGATCTCCATCATTGACGACGAGCCCAGCAAGGGCGATGCCACCTTCCTTGGTTGGAAGTTGTATCTCTATAACGCGGATCAGGGGACGTATACGCCCGTCCGCGCGGTTGAGGATATCCTTTACAAGAAGGGCACCGACCATGCTACCTACACGCCCGACAACTCCGAGAACAAGAATGCCGAAAAAGAGCCCGTCGCCCTTGCCTTTGTGGCACAGTGGGATGACGCGGAAGAGCCCACGACGGATATCAACGGCGTCTGGTCGAGTGAAGATTATATTCTCACCGTGAAAGTCGAAGGCAGTACCGGCCACGCGATCGTAAAGAGCACGGATGGAGAGACGTACACCTATTTCGCGCTCACCGAAGCAGACGGCACGTATTCGGGCGGTACAGTGAGCCAGACGATCACGATCACCCCTGCGGGTTCTGATCTTTCCGTGAAGATAGCTTATGGTGGGTTCGGAGCCTTCGTGACCTACACCCGCACGTCCGATCTTCCCGCGGCTCTCGAGATCGAGGGCACGTATAAGGGAGACGACGGCTATGATTCTGTGACGATCAACTTCACGGATAAAACGGTAGACGGCGCCGAAGCGACCTTTGAAAATATCGGCGACTATATCTTGGTCAAAGCCACGGGCAACTATCTTGTCTATAAAGACGGCGAGAAGTTCTATGTCTCTACGGCGAATTTTACGCTTGAACTCAAACAGCAGGGGGGGGGTACTGAGCCTCAACCTACTGTAGATATCGAAGGCGTTTGGACGGGCGACAACATCGAGATCACCATCGACCTTGACGAAGGTGGCGAAACGGGCTATGCGGTCATCAAAACAGGAACCAACTACCAATATACCGCGCTCACCAAGTCGGGCGATGAGTATACGGGGACTGTGAATTATATGCCTGTCACATTCGCCATTGAGGGAGATAGCCTGAAATACAGCAGCGGAGATGTCACCCTCTCGGCGAGAACCGATCTTCCTGCGCATATTAAGTTCGCGGGCAAATGGTCGATGACTACCACCTCGGGAGAGGTTAAGGTCGATTTCGATAGTAAGAAAATTGAAGTCGGTAGCTCATATGACTTTACCGAAGTCGTTGCCGGCGGTTATGTGGTCGTGTATTTCAAAATGAGTACCTACCAAGATGCGGGTCTTTATATCTACAAAGATGCGGATAAGTATTACGGCGTGATCCCTGCGTTAGAATTGTATACTCCCGCCGAGTTCACGAGCGCAGGCGGCACCGCCGAGACCGAGACCGAGACCGAGCCTCAGACCGCAACGGATATCGAAGGCGTTTGGACGAAAGATAACCTCACGATAACCATCAAGCTCGAAGAAGGCGGCGAAACGGGTCATGCAGTCGTAAAAAATGGCACTAACTACTTTTACACCGCACTTACCAAGGACGGCGACGAATATTCGGGGACTGTGAATTATTATCCGATTACGTTTAAGCTCACCGCGGAAGGCCTCGTCTATAACGATGGCCAAAGCGCGGATACGACCCTTACGGAAAAGCAGGCACTCACGCCGCTCGCGCTCGAAGGCGAGTATAAAGAAACAAGTAACGGAATCACGATCAATTTCACAGATAAAACATTTTCTATGAGTGGTTCTCAACAGGCTACCTTTATAGATGTCGGTGATTTTATTGTCATCCAATTGCCGAACATGGAAAATGCAAGTTTGTTTGTCTATAAGAGCGGGAATCGAGTTTACGCATATATTGATGCGTTCCCCTCCACCGTCGAACTTACTCAGGCGTAATTAGCCGAAAAGAAACGCAAAAAAATCTCACGGGTAACCGTGAGATTTTTTTGTGTAAGGAGGAAGGCGGGGGCGCAAAAATGGGCGGGGAGGTACCGAAGTTTCGGCTTCTCCCCGACCGCAATTGGAGGCGGGAACTTTGTGCGCGCCGCCGCGGCTCTGCCGCGGCGGCGGTCTCCACATAATGGAAGATACGCTCACCGTGCGCCCGCCGACGCTTTGCGTCGGCGGGCGCACGGTGAGCGTATGAGGAAGGGAAGGTCATATGAAGGAAAATGGGGGTACCATGTCCGAAGCCGGAGCCGCCGCGCGCCGCCTTCTCCCGCGGGAGAAGGCGGCGCGCGGCGGGGGTAATGTCGGGGCGGGCAGGTCGGTATAAGGGGGGGCGGCGGATATGGGGAACGGGGCGGGATGTATAAAATGCGGGCGCGTTTCCCAAAGTATTGGCATGAAGAAAATCATCGGGAAGATCCCCGCGCAGTCCGTCGATGAACGCGAGGCGTGTTTTCCGGCGGCGGGTGGGAAAAAGGGCGAGGTTTGCTTTCCGCACCCCGACAGGGAGGCGCTGAAACCGTGACGGGCCGCTCCAAAGAAAACTATAACCGCAACTACATCAACTACGTCAATTCTTTCGACCCGCCCACCCAACACTTCAAAACGTGCGGCAGAGCCTTCCTCGTCGGCGGCTTTATCTGCTGCATCGGGCAATTCTTCCGTTTTATGCTCGAAATGGCGGGGCTGACGGGCGATGTGCTCGCGGGGACCGTCTCCGCCATCCTCATCTTCCTCGGCACCTTTTTGACGGGGGTGGGCGTCTATGACCGCATCGGCAAAAACGCCGGCGCGGGCAGCATTGTCCCCATTACCGGCTTCGCCAACTCCGTTGCCTCGCCCGCCATCGAGTTTAAGACCGAGGGGTTCGTCTATGGCATGGCCGCAAAGATGTTTGTGGTCGCCGGGCCCATCATCGTGTTCGGCGTGAGCGCCGGCGCCGCCGTGGGGCTTATTTATTGGCTCATCGGGCTGTGATTTTTTTGGGACAAAGACTGGTGCGACGATGAGGCGGGGCGGTTGGTTGTGCGCTTTGGTTTATCGTTGACGGAGGTGGTGCAACGCCCTACGGGTGGGAAGTGCAGTAAAAAGGCGAGGATGATAGAATTCTACTGTGAGTAGATATGGATCGGGGCGCATCAAAAAAACGAATAAAATAATGAAGCCGATGACAGTAAAGACAAGAAAGAGTGAGAGGTCGAGGGGGACGGCGAGGTGGGAGAAGACGGAGCAGTATAGTAAGAAAAGGGTGAAAGAGGACAAAGAAGAGAGAAGTGCGAGAGGATAGAGTAGAAAGAGAAAGAAATGGGGGGATGAGAAGCGAGAGAGGATGGGGGTGGACGGAGTAGTATAGTAAGAGAAGGGTGAGAGAGGACAAAGAAGTGAGAGGGGCGAGAGGATAGAGTAACAGGAGAAGGATGAGGGGATAGAGGAGAGAAAGTTCTACCTTATATTGAATACATAAAAAGTCGGCGGGGAAGAGATGTGAACGTGAAGGGGAAATTCAAGCAAATTGTTGCAAATTGTTGCATACGGCGATTTTTTGTGGTACAATAAAGAAAAAATCAAAGGAGTAAAACATATGGCGAAAATTACGGCGGACACCCTCATTGCGGAGTGCCTTGAACGCAACCCCAACGCGGCGGAGATCTTGCTTTCCGCCGGGATGCACTGCTTCGGCTGCGCCCTCGCCCACGGCGAGACCATTGCGGAGGCGGTCGCCGTCCACGGCAAAGACCTCGACGAACTCTTGGAAAAACTCAACGAAGGGGTGGAATAAAAGGCCGCGCGGTTTGCGCGGGGGAAATTTGAAGAAATTCGGCGTGTCGCGTGGGTGCGGCGCGCCGATTTTTTTATGAGGGGCGCTGCCCGAGGGGAACCCCCTCCCGCGCCCTCCCCCTTGGGAAGGGGGGAGGGTAAGATAAAAGCCTACCCCTGCCAAGTGGAGTTCAGAGTCTGCCCCTGCCATTAGGGAAAGATACGCTCGCCCTGCCGCCCGTCCGCTTTTGCGGACGGGCGGCAGGGCTCGGTATGAGGAGGGATGGGGGATCAGAGAGGGGTGGAGGGGGTACAAAGGGATGGGATTATAGTGGGGGCGGTGGGGATTAGAGAGGAGTGGAGGGGCGGTGGGAAGGGTGGTGGGAGCGGCGGAATTCGACGGGGGAGGAGCCCGTCGCCTTCTTGAAGAAGCGGGAAAAGTTGTGTGCGCTCTCGAAGTTGAGGTAGAGGGCGACCTGCGCGACGGTGTACTGCGTCTCCAATAAAAGGCGCTCTGCCTCGGCGGTTCGCTGCGCCGTGATGTAGTGCTTCAACGTGACGCCCTCCGTCTCGTGAAAGACGGCGGAGAGGTACTTCTCGTGGTAGCCGAGTTCCCTTGCGACGTCGCGGACGCGGATCTCGGAGAAGCGGTGGAAGGAGACGAAATTTTTGACCTTCTCGCACAGCAATTTCCGCGGCGGGGCGCCCTCCGATTCCCGTTCTTCGTGCCCCCGTGCAAGTTCGATGAGGATCTGCGTTGCGAGGTATTTGGAGCGCGTGGAGCGGGGCGCTTCCGCCTCCGAGGCGAGCAGCATGGACGCTAAAACTCGCAGCGTTTGCGCATTTTCGTAAGTTCCCTGCGGCGGGAGCGAGACGCTCGCGGGCAGGGCGGGGCAGTGGAAGTGCATCCAATAGAAGCGGCATTTGCACTCCCTCGTGCCGTGCTGGAAGCGCGTGGGCGACATGATGAGATATTCCCCCGCGCGGACTTCGTACTCCCGATCTTCGTCGGCGATGAAAAGTTCGCCCTCGGTGACGATCATCATCTCGTACTCGTAGAGGCGGCGGGTGAGGTGCTTCCAGCCGCGGGCGGGCGAGATGAATTCCCCGAACCACAGCATATCGATGGGCACCCGCAAATCGAAGTGTAACATCTTACTTTTTGATACCCTCGCATGGCGTAATGAGATTGCTTTTTGCGCCGTGTTTTTCTATAATGATGATAGCATATATTTTCGGAAAATACAAGGGCTGAACAAAAAAACCGAAAAAAGGGGAGATTTTGAAAAAATGAAACATTCCATCAGAAAGAGAGTGGTTGCTTCGGCGGTTGCCTCCTTACTTTGCGTACCTATCCTTTTGGGGACGCTCGCGGGGTGCGGCGGCGGCAGCGACGGATTGACGGCGGAGGAGGACAGCGGCGCCATTTCCTATGCGGATATGGGGGCGGTCGCCGACACCGATGCGTATGCCGCAAATGCGCTCGAAAAGGAAATCACCTATCTCCTTTCCCTCGATGCGAAGCGGCTCCTCTACAACTTCCGCGACAACGCGGGGCTGAGCGTACAGGGCGCGCAGAAGTACAGCGGGAGCGGCTCGTGGGAGAACTCCCTCATTGCGGGGCACACGATGGGGCACTACCTCTCGGCGCTCTCGCAGGCGTACGCAAACGGCGGGACGCCTGACGCCAAAAAGAAGCAACTCAAGACCCGCCTCGACTACATCGTGAGCGAACTCGGTCTGTGCCAAGCCGAGAGCGGCGTGGACGGCAATCCCCGCAAGGCGGAGGCGGGCTTTTTGTGGGGCGGAAACAAGACGAACAGTTCGAATGTGGAGTTCCAATTCGACAATGTGGAGATCGGGAAAACGAATATAAATACCGAGGCGTGGGTGCCGTGGTACACCATGCACAAGATCCTCGCGGGGCTCATCGACGCGTACAGGCTCGCGGGCAGCGAGGAGGCGCTCACCGTTGCGAAGGCGCTCGGCGACTGGACGTATGACCGCGTGACGGATTGGACCGAGGCGAAGAGGCGGGTAGTTCTCTCCACCGAATACGGGGGCATGAACGACTGCCTCTATAACCTCTATGCCGTGACGGGCGACGAGAAGTACGCCGTTGCGGCGCACCAATTCGACGAGGATATTCCCACGCAAGGGAGTTTTTCGCAGACGTCGATGGTGGAACTCATGTACAACAACGAGACGAACAACTATCTCCAAGGGCAACACGCCAACACGACCATTCCCAAGATCATCGGGCTTCTCAACGGCTACATCCAGACCAAGGATAAGTCCATAGAGGGTGTGACCGAACAAATTGGCGGGCGCGCCTCGAAGCCCTCGATGTATCTCGAAGTCGCCGAAAACTTCTGGACGCGCGTCGTGGAGCATTTGAGTTATGTGACGGGCGGCAACTCGGAGGACGAGCACTTCCGCGCCGACGATACGCAGAACAGGTACCGCGACTACGACAACTGCGAGACGTGCAACACTTACAATATGTTGAAACTGACGCGGATGCTGTTCTCGCTCACCAAGGATAAGAAATATCTCGACTACTACGAGAACACCTATATCAACGCCATTCTCTCGTCGCAGAACCCCGAGACGGGCATGACGATGTACTTCCAGCCCATGGCCTCGGGCTACTATAAGACGTACTCCACGCCCGAGAGCAGTTTCTGGTGCTGTACGGGCAGCGGCATGGAGAGTATGTCCAAACTCGGCGACAGCATCTACTACACGGCAGGCAATGCGACGTATGTTGCGATGTATATGAGTTCGACGTATAAGACGGAGGACGTCTCGCTGACGATGACCGCCGACCTCGAGAACTCCGACAAGGTGACCGTGAAAGTGGAGGACGGGGAGACAATTCTCCGCCTGCGCCGCCCCGACTGGACGACGAGATTCGAGGTGAAACTCAACGGCGAGGCGCTGGACGTTTCGGAGAGCGGGGACTTCGTCTCCGTGAAGGTCTCCGACGGCGCGGAAGTGGAACTCACCCTCGGCAAGCAGATCACGATGCACAACCTGCCCGACGCGCAGAATGTGTATGCCTTTAAGTACGGCCCCTACGTGCTCTCCGCCGAACTCGGCACGGAGAACATGAAGAGCGGTACGCACGGCTGGGCGGGCTCCATCGAAGTGCCCAACAAACTCGCGGGATTGAAGGAGGATTACAACATCTCCAACGACTCCATGAGCGACTTCAAGGCCAACATCAACACCTATATGGCGCGGGGCGAGGACGGCAAGTTCACCCTGACGGGCATCGAGGGCGGCCCGCTCACCTACTCCATCCACTACAAGCAGCACACGCAGCGGTATTCGCTCTACTTCCGCTTTATCGGCAAGGACTCTGCGCCCGACACGGACAACGGCTTCACAGAGAGAACCGTCGATTCCATCCAGCCCGGACGCGGGCAATATGAGACGTCGGAGCGCATGATAAATGCGACGAACAGCACGGGCGCCGATTCCGAGACCAGCCGCTATGCCAACGCGGGAGGCTCCTTCTCCTACTATATGGGCGTGGATAAGAGCAAGCCGGACGTCAACTACCTCATGACCAACTTCATGAAGGCCGACAACGGCAAGACCATCAAGATGAGCGTGGGGAGCAAGGTGATCTTCTCGGCGACCCTCAACTATACGGGTACGGACACCATGTACGAGGTGTATATCCCCATTCCCAAGGACGTCGTGAACGGGGCGACGAAACGAACCATCGACACGAGAGAAATGGACTGCATTCTCATCAAGATCGAGAGCAAAGTGGCGGGGCAGGCCTCCGCGAGGGTCGTGAGTGCGTTCAATACGCTCACCCGCGAACTCAAACAGGGCAGCATCGCCTACTTTGTGGACTGCGGCGATCACGACCCCACGACGCTCTCTTCGGGGGATACGCTCGGGCTGTTTCAGTCGGTCACCGACCAAGTGTTCGGTGCGGACGCAGTAACGGGCGCAAGTTGGGGCGTTGTGGACGAATATAACAAGACCTGGGGCACGGGGCTTGCTTATTCCACGCCGCATGGAAATGCTGACGCGATACGCGGGCAAGTGCCGAACGGCGGGGTCTCCACGAACAGCACGTGGGCGAAAGAGGACGTGGATGACGGCGCGGATAAGACGATCTCCAACCGCTACACCAAGAACCAATACGAGTGCGGACTGACGGCGATGAAACTTTCGTACAAATTCGTCTTGCCCAACGGCAATTACACGGTGAAGATGTACTTTGCCGACCCGTGGGAGTGCTCCAAAAATGCCGACGTGGCGGCGAACGGGACGAATAAACTCACCAACGCCGCCTGCGGGCAGGAAGTGAGTTTTACCGTGAACATCACGGACGGGATGCTGACGCTGGATGTCACCAACCCCGTGAATGAGGTGGCGGGAGATAAGTGCATCAACCTTGCGTATATCATCATCGCGTATGCGGGATGATCGATGTAAGGGGGGAAAGAGGGCGCCGCGGCTTTTGGCCGCGGCGCTTTTCTGTATGGGGAAGGGCGGGCTTTTTTTTGGGGGGGGGTGAAAAAGATCCGCTCGCGGGGCGCCCGCCGCGCAAAACGCGGCGGGCGCCCCGCTCGGGATGAGGAGGGTGGGGAGGAAGCGGGCGGGGTACATAAAAGGAGACCCGCTCCGATTGGGGCGGGTCGAAGGATGGGGGGATGACGCGGTGATTTCGCGGGCGGCGGCTACTTCGCGGCGGTGCCGCTCGTGCCGCCCTTAGTCGAAAATAGTGCGGGCGGGGCAGAATGACGCGGCTACCCCACCCCCGCCCCTACGGGGCACCCCCATTGCGGAGAAAGGCTCCACATATCATAGGTCGCCTTTCCCGAAAGCCTCAAGGAAGGCTCCCGAGGAGGGGGGTGGTGAGTTCAGAATGACGCGTGGGATAAGGGGGCGGTGAGTTGGTTTCCGAGGGTGAGCGCTAATTATCCTTATTCGTAAACAGGGCGAAGATTTGAAGGAGGAGTTTGAGGATGAACTGGATGAGTTTCAGGATGGCGATGATGAAGTCGGTGATGTACGCGAGGATGTACGTTTTCAGCACCCGCTCCGCCTTGTCGATTTCCTCGGGCTGGAAGAGTTCCGTCTGCGGCAAAAGTTCGATCGTCTCGCGCGTGGCGCGCCGCTCCACCGAGACCGTCAGCCCGGCGAGCACCATGGCTATGACGAAGAACGCGAGCCCGATCGCCGTCATGATCAGCGTTGCGATACCCGTGAAATCTATTCCGTTGAGGGTCAGGACGAGGTCGATGACGAGCCCGATGAGGACGAGCGGAATGAAGAACATGGGCCCGAATACCGCGCACTGTTGCAATCTCCACCGCGCGCGGAACTTCGCGCTGTCCTCCTTGTCTTGCCGCACGAGCACGGCCTTCTGTGCCGCAAGCGCCACCGCCGAGACGTTTCTCCCATAGAAGGTGGTCCTGCGGAGATAGATCGTCTTTTTGGAGGGATTGTAGTGGTTGTTGTAGAAGAGGGCGCGGAAAAAGCCCTCCATTTCCACCTTGACGTCGGTGATGCCCAAGCGCTGTAAGACGTTGAGCGCCGCCTGTTCGCCCGTGATGCCGCTCGCAATGGGCTTGCGCGCGATCCAATAATTCCACGCGATGATGAGCCGCAAGATGCCGAATACGATACTTGCGACGACGATGGCGATCCCGACGACGAGAAGCGCAAAAATGAGCCAGAGCCCGACGCCCAATTCCGCCGCCCAATCGTCGAAAATACTCAAAAGCAGCTTTTGCATGGTGGCCTCCTTTCCTTTTCGGGCAGTATAACACAGAAAGACGGGGTTGTCAATAGGTTTACAAGGGTTTGGCAAGATACACTCGGCGGCGGTTCCGTCCGCAATGGCGGACGGAACCGCCGCCTCGGTATGAGGAGGGACAAAAAAAGAACGGCCTTGCAATCGTTCTTTTTTGTCGTGGAGTGGGGCAGGGCAGGGGACAGTATGGGGAGAGCAAAAAGAAACTGCCCTCCCCGAGGAGAGGGCAGTCTTTTCGGAAGAATTATTCTCTGCCTGCCATCTTCTTGTAGCCGGCGAGGCGCTCCTTGGAGCTCTCCTCCGTCTTCTTGAAGAGTTCTTCGGCGACGGCGGGCTGCGTCTTTTTGAGGGACGCGTAGCGCGTTTCGCCCAAAATGAATGCCTGATAGTCGCCCGTCGGATCCTTGCTATCCAGCGTGAAGGGATTTTCGCCCTTCGCCGCGAGTTCGGGATTGTAACGGTAGAGCTGCCAATAGCCGCACTCGACCGCGTTCTTCTCTTCCTGCTGGGACTTCGTCATATTGATGCCGTGATTGATGCAGGGAGCATACGCGATGATGAGGGACGGCCCCTTGTAGGCTTCCGCCTCTTTGAGCGCCTTGACGAGCTGACCCTTATCGGCGCCCATGGCGACCTGCGCGACGTACACGTAGCCGTAGGAGGCGGCGATCATGCCGAGATCCTTCTTCTTGACGCGCTTGCCGCTCGATGCGAACTTCGCAACGGCGCCGATGGGGGTGGACTTACTTGCCTGACCGCCCGTGTTGGAGTACACCTCGGTATCGAGGACGAGGACGTTGACGTCTTCCCCGCTCGCAAGCACGTGGTCGAGGCCGCCGTAGCCGATGTCGTACGCCCAGCCGTCGCCGCCGATGATCCAGAAGGACGGCTTGACGAGGCAATCTTTATCGGCGAGGATCTCATCGACGAGAGCGAGTTCTTCGCCTTCGCACTCCTTGCGGCACTCTTCGAGTTCCTTGACGAGGGCGGCGGCTGCCGTCTTGCTCGCCTCCGCTTCGCCGATGGCCTCCAGCCAATCGGTGAGGGGCTTCACGCACTCGGGATATTCCTTCCACATCTCGGCGAGTTTTGTGACCTTCTCGGCGAGGGCGGTACGGCGCGCCTTGTAGGCGAGGTGCATCCCGTAGCCGAATTCGGCGTTGTCTTCAAACAGGGAGTTCGCCCAAGCGGGCCCCTTGCCCTGCTTGTTCGTCGTGTAGGGGCAGGTGGGGGAGGAGCCGCCGTAGATGGACGAGCAACCCGTGGCGTTGGCGACGATCATTCTGTCGCCGAAGAGCTGGGTGACGACCTTCACGTAGGGCGTTTCGCCGCAGCCTGCGCAGGCGCCCGAGAACTCGAAGAGGGACGGAGTGAACTGCGACTTCTTGACGTCCGCCATCTTGACATTGGAAAGGTCGGCTTCGGGGAGATCGACGGCGTAGTTCCAATTCTTCGCCTCTTTCTCCTCGAGTTCGGCAAACGGCACCATGACGAGCGCCTTGTTGCCCTTCATGCCGGGGCAGACTTCGGCGCAGACGCCGCAGCCCATACAGTCGAGCGGGCTCACCTGCATTCTGAACTCGTAGCCGGGGATGCCCGTTGCGGGCTTGGTTTCAAACGCTTCGGGCTTCTCGGCGCCCGCCGCGACGAGGGCGGGACGGATGCAGGCGTGAGGGCAGACGAAGGAGCACTGGTTGCACTGGACGCAGTTTTCCTTCACCCACTTGGGCACCATGACGGCGACGCCGCGCTTTTCGTACTTCGTCGTTCCCGTGGGGACGGAGCCGTCCGCATTGAATGCCGAGGAGGGGAGTTTGTCGCCCTCGAGGGCGAGGATGGGAGCGATGACGCTCTTGAAGTATTCGTTGTCGGCGAGTTTGACCATCTCCGCGCCCTCCGTCGTCGTCTTCCACGAGGCGGGGATGCGGATCTGCTTCAAATTGGCCTTCGCGCTGTCGATGGCGTTGTAGTTCATCTGCACGATGGCGTCGCCCTTTCTTGCGAAGGACTTATATGCCATCTTCTTCATGTATTCGACGGCGTCGGTGTAGGGCATGATCTGCTCGTTGATGAGGAAGAACGCCGATTGCAGAATGGTGTTGGTTCTGCCGCCGAGCCCCAACTTGCGCGCGATCTTGATGGCGTCGATGACGTACAGTTTCGCCTTCTTCTGGGCGAGGGCGTTCTTCATCTTGGCGGGCAGGTTCTTTTCGAGATCCTTGACCGTCGTCCACGGGCAGTTGAGAAGGAAACTGCCGCCCTTCTTCAAGTCGCTCGTCATGTCGTAGCGGATGACGTACGAGGGGTTGTGGCAGGCGATGAAGTCCGCCGCGTCGATGAGGTATTCGCTCTGGATGGGCGTCTTGCCGAAGCGGAGGTGCGAGACGGTGATGCCGCCCGACTTCTTGCTGTCGTAGAAGAAGTAGGCCTGCGCGTACATATCGGTGTGGTCGCCGATGATCTTGATGCTGTTCTTGTTGGCGCCGACGGTGCCGTCCGAGCCGAGGCCGTAGAACTTCGCCGAAGTGGAGCCCGCAGGCGCGGCATCGAACTTCTCGGAGAAGTCCAAAGAACTGTTCGTCACATCCTCATAGATGCCGACGGTGAAGTGGTTCTTGGGCTCCTTCTGCTCAAGGTTCTTATAGATGGAGAGCACCATGGAGGGATTGAACTCCTTGGAACCGAGGCCGTATCTGCCGCCGACGACCTGAATGTTCTTGACGCCCTTTTCGAGGAGCGCGGTGCACACGTCGAGGTAGAGGGGCTCGCCGAGGGAGCCGGGCTCCTTCGTCCTATCCAAGACGGCGATCTTCTTGCAGGTCTTGGGAATGGCTGCGACGAAGGCGTCGGCGACGAAGGGACGGTACAGGCGGACTTTGATGAGGCCATACTTCTTGCCCTTCGCGTTGAGTTTGTTGATGGACTCTTCCACGGTCTCCGCACCGGAGCCCATGATGACGATGACGTGTTTTGCATCGGGCGCGCCCACATAGTCGAAGAGGTGGTAACTCCTGCCCGTGAGGGCGGAGACTTCGTCCATCATCTCCTGCACGATGGCGGGGGTCGCCGCGTAGTAACTGTTCGCCGTCTCCCTGTTCTGGAAGTAGGTGTCGCCGTTCTGCGCCGTGCCGCGCTGGACGGGGTGCTCGGGGTTGAGGGCGCGCGCCTTGAATTCGGCTACGTCCTTGGCAAGCCCCTTCTTATCGAAGAGCGCCTTCATCTCGTCATAGTCGATGGCGTCGATCTTGGAGACCTCGTGGGAGGTGCGGAAGCCGTCGAAGAAGGAGAGGAAGGGCACACGGGCGCGGAGCGTTGCAAGGTGCGCGACGGTGGCGAGATCCATGACTTCCTGCACGGAGCAGGAGGCGATCATCGCAAAGCCCGTCTGACGGCACGCCATGACGTCGGCATGGTCGCCGAAGATGTTCAGCGAGTGCGCCGCAAGGGCACGTGCCGAAACGTGCATGACCATGGGGAGAAGTTCGCCCGAGATCTTGTACATATTGGGGATCATCAAAAGAAGCCCCTGCGAGGCGGTGTACGTCGTGGTGAGAGCGCCCGCGGCAAGGGAGCCGTGCACGGCGCCCGCGGCGCCGCCTTCCGACTGCATCTCGGTGATGCGGAGTTTCTGTCCCCACATATTCACTCTGCCCTGCGTCGCCCACTCGTCTGCCGATTCTGCCATCGGCGAGGAGGGGGTGATGGGGTAGATCGCCGCCACTTCGCTGAATGCGTAAGCGACGTGCGAGGCGGCGGTGTTGCCGTCAATCGTCATCTTTGTCATCAAAAAACCTCCAAAAATTGTTTTTCATGTAGAAAGCACGGCAAAAAACAGCCGGTTTTTCGCCGCCGAAATCATTATATTGCATTTTATTTGGGAAGTCAAGGGCGCGCGTGAAAATATTTTGCATTTTTTAATGGGCGCGACGCGCGCGTACGCGTGAGGGGAGAAAATGCGTCCGCCCCGCGTACGGTGCGGGGCGGACGGACGATATGAGAAAATGATGTGAGGTCAATCGATGATATTTTCGTAGCGGAAGAGGGGAGAGGCGAAGAATTCGGACAACGTGATGTCGAGCCCCGCGGTGATCTCGTAGAGCAACGTCACGCTTGGATTATCGTGCAAGGAGCGCACCACCGCGCTGATCGTTGACTGCGAAACGCCCGTTTTCATAGCAAGAGCGTATTGCGTCAGTTTGCGCTCCTTCATGAGCTCCCTTAAACGTTTTGAAATCGCTTCGCAAAGTTTCATGCCGTCAGTATTTGTTCTACTTTTCCGCGGAAAAGAGCGCCTCCATGGGAACGCCGAGCGCCTTTGCGATCGTAAACACTTCGGCGTCCGTCGCAATGCGATGTTGCCCCTCGAGTTTGGAATAACTCGTGGGGTTGATGTCGAGCCCGTCCGTCTGTAACCGCGCGATGAAGTCCTTTTGGCTGATGCCGCGCACAAGGCGGAGTTGTTCCACATTTTTGCCGATGCGGTTGCTTGTTCCGTAATTCTTTCTCGGTTTCATGGCTTTTTACTTCTCATTTGGAAGTATAGCACGGCGTTTTATCGATATTATGCCGAATTGGAATTATAATGAAGAATATTCCGAGAGAGGGCGCAGAAAAAAAGTTCGCAATGGCGAACTTTTTTTGTAAAAACGGCGTTCAAACAGTTGACAGAGTGAAATGTTTCTGATACAATATGCCCGTAAGTTCGCAATGGCGAACTGTTTTTTCGGAGATGAAGTTCGCAATGGCGAACTCGAAGGAGATCTATGCCGTTAGTACTCGCGCCCATCGGGCAGGAGGTGACCATCGTGAAGATCGTCGCCGACGACAAAACCAAAAAGCATTTGTCAAATTTGGGCGTCCTCGTGCAGGGGACGATCACCGTGCTCTCCGCGAGCGGCGGGAGCACCGTGTGCCGCGTGAAGGAGGGCAGGCTCGCCCTCGATCGGAATATCGCTTCCCACATTTACGTTGGATAATATTGGATAATATCGGGCAGACGCGCCGAAGAGCCGATCTGCCATGGAGGAACAAATTTTTTATGGCAACCAAGACACTCGATGAATTTTCCATCGGAGAGAGGGGCGTCATCAAGACCGTCGCGGGCGAGGGAAGGATCCGTCGCCGCCTCTTCGATATGGGCGTGACGCCCGGCGCGGAGGTCATGCTCCGCAAGCGCGCCCCCCTCGGCGACCCCATTGAGGTGACCATCCGTGGGTATGAACTTACCCTGCGCAAGTCGGAGGCGGGGCTCGTGACGATGGAGGTGAAAGCATGAAAAACTTCGCTTTGGCGGGCAACCCCAACTGCGGCAAGACGACGCTCTTCAACCTCTTGACGGGCTCGACGGCGTATGTGGGGAACTGGCCCGGCGTCACCGTGGATAAGCGCGAGGGCACCTACAAGAAGGGGGAGGAACCCGTGAAGATCGTCGATCTTCCCGGCATCTATTCGCTCTCGCCGTATACGCCCGAGGAGGTCATCTCGCGCAACTTCATTCTCGACGAGAAGCCCGACTGCGTCATCGACGTCGTGGATGCGACCAACCTCGAGAGAAACCTGTACCTCACGACCCAACTCATGGAGATCGATGTGCCCGTCATCATCGCGCTCAACATGATGGACGCCGTGGAAAAGCAGGGGGATCAGATCGACGCCAAGGAACTCGAACGCAAGATAGGGCTGCCCGTCGTCGCTATCTCCGCCCTGCACGGCACGGGCATCAAGGAACTCATGGACAGGGCGATCTCCGTCTCCAAAGAGGGGAGGGAGGGCACGACGGTGCTGCACGATTCTCCGCTCGCCCACCTCGTGCGGGACGTCACCATCGCCTTAAAGGGCGCAAAGGTGGGTGCGCCGCTCTTCCACGCCGTCAAACTCGCCGAGATGGACGAGATCGAGACGGGGATGCACCCCGAACTCGTCAACATGGTGGACGAATTCAAAGCGACCTTCCAGGACGACACCTTCGGGGACGATTTGGAGGCCGTCGTCGCCGACGCGCGGTATAAGTACATCTCCGCCAACTATTCCTCCGCCTACCGCAGGAAGGAGCGCCGCGAACAACTCTCGCGGAGCGACAAGGCGGATAAAATTCTGACGCATAAAGTTTGGGGCATCCCCATCTTCATCGTCATTCTCTTCTGCATCTTCCATGTGACGTTCGCCGAGGACTTCTTCTATATCAGCGGCTGGGCGTCGCTCGCGGGCACACCGCTTCCCGCACTTGCCGACCTCGGCTACGATACGGAGAACATCGGGGTGCAACTGCTCGCCTGTTTCTACGACGGCGCGCTGTTCTCGCCCGGGGTCATCTTGCAAAATCTCATGGGATGGCTGACGGGGCTCGTCGGCATGGGCTTCGAGGAGGCCTGCGCCAATGCGCCCGAGTGGGTCTCGGGGCTCATCGTGAATGGTGTTTGGGAAGGCCTCGCCGCGGTGCTCAGTTTCATTCCGCAGATTCTCGTTTTGTTCCTGTTCTTCTCCATTCTGGAGGATAGCGGCTACATGGCGCGCATTGCGTTCATTATGGATCGAATTTTCCGCCGCTTCGGGCTCTCGGGCAGGGCGTTCATGCCCATGATCATGGGCTTCGGGTGCTCCATTCCCGCCATGATCAACACGCGGACACTCGCGGACGACAACGAACGAACGAGTACGGTGCGCGTCATCCCGTTCTTCTCCTGCGGCGCAAAGTTGCCCATTCTCACGGCGATCGCGGGCGGCATCTTGGGGGCGGCGGATGCGCCCATGGTCGATCTCATCGTGCTCTCGATGTACGTTCTCGGCATTCTCGTCGCCGTGACGACGGTCATTCTCATGCGCGCCACGACGATGCGGGGGGACGTGCCGCCCTTCATCATGGAACTCCCGCCCTATCATAAGCCGCTCTTCAAGGGGCTGATGATCCACCTGTGGGATAAACTCAAACACTTCGTCAAAAAGGCGTTTACCATCATCCTCGCTTCCACCATTGTGGTATGGTTTCTTTCGCACTTTTCGTGGGATTGGCGGTATCTTTCCGACGAGGAGATGGGCGCGAGCATCCTTGCGAGCATCGGCATGTTCATCCAGCCCATCTTTACGCCGCTCGGCTTCGGTTCGCAGCTCGGCAGAGCCGCAGGCTGGGTGTTCGCCGTCGCCGCCATCACGGGGCTCATCGCGAAGGAGAACGTCATTGCCACGTTCTCGACGCTTGCCGCCTCCCTTGTGGCGGGTTTCGAGGCGACCGAAGAGGGCGTGAGCGAAGTCATCACCCTCATGGGGCAGACGGGCATCACCGTCCCCGCGCTCATCGCCTTTATCGCCTTCAACATGCTCACCATTCCCTGCTTTGCGGCATGCGCCACGGCGCGGGCCGAACTGCCCAAGGGCAAGTTCAAGTGGACGCTCCTCTTTTGGGTAAGCACTTCCTACCTTGTCGCTACGGCTATCTACCTCATCGGCAGTTGGTGGTGGACGTTGTTCCCCATCCTTGCGGTTGCGGCCTGTGCCGTTACGGGCATCTGGCTTTGGAACAAGAAACACCCCGTAAAAACGGCGGAGGAGAAAGAGGAGGTTCTTGCCGAGGCTGCCGTCTCTTCCGATGAAGGGGGCGCAGAACAATGAGTTGGTGGGAAATTTTGCTCATCATCGCGGCGGCGGCCTTTGTTGTGACGGTGTTTGTTGTCTCCGTCGTCCGCAGAAAGCAGGGCAAGAGCTCATGCGACTGCGGCGGGAATTGCTCCGCCTGCATGCAACACCATTGCGCGGCGTGCGCTCCCAAAGAGCCGCCGGAAAATACAGACCATACTCCATCTCCTTAAATCTTTGTAAGAGCCATTCCCTCTGCGGAATGGCTCTTACCGTTCAATGGGGCGGGCTTTCGGCGACGCACGGCGCGGGCGGCGGCCAAGGCGGGCAAAATATACGATTATTTGCATAAAACAGAAAAATCGGTTTTATTATAAAATATTTTTGCGGAACAGAGGGGCGGTCTTGCTTGACAAAGGCGCGCGGGCTTGTTACAATAATAGAACAGTAATACAATAATAGAACAGTAAGAAAGAGGAGACCGTATTTTGATCGTCTATAACGATAAATCCAATTTGCTTGAAGATAGCGTCTATCACTATGAATTGCAGGACGTAAAAGAGCCCAAACTCTACCGCGAACTCTTCAATTACGAGGAGATCCCAAAGGTCGCATTCAACAACCGCCATGTTCCCATGAACATGCCCGATGAAATTTGGATGACGGATACCACCTTCCGCGACGGGCAGCAGTCCACGTCGCCCTTTACCGTAAAGCAAATCGTGGATTTATACAAGCTCATGGCGCGGCTCGGCGGCGAAAAGGGGCTTGTGCGGCAGTCGGAGTTTTTCATCTATTCCAAGAAGGACAGGGAGGCTCTGGAAGCCTGCCGTGCGACGGGGCTGAAATACCCCGAAATTACGACGTGGATCCGCGCGAACGAAAAGGACTTCGCCCTTGTCAAGGAGGTCGGCGTGGAGGAGACGGGAATTCTTGTCTCCTGTTCGGACTATCACATCTTCAAAAAGATGAATCTGACGCGCCGCCAGGCGCTCGATAAGTACCTCGGCATCGTGAAGAGCGCGCTCTCCTACGGCATCCGCCCGCGCTG
>CANRAR010000022.1 GCA_947628675.1 uncultured Clostridia bacterium | reverse complement strand
CGGATCTGTTCCAATAAAATGACGCTGTCCTTGGCGAGCCCGAACGCCGAGGGGAGTTCGATGTGCGTGGGCAGCCGTGCCTTGTGGATCTTGCTCGTGACGGCGGCGGCGATCACGGTGGGGGAATACTTGTTGCCCGTATCGTTCTGCACCACCAATACGGGGCGCACCCCGCCCTGTTCGCTCCCCACCACGGGGGAGAGGTCGGCATAATACAGTTCTCCGCGTTTGACTACCATACTTTTCCTCTTCCGTGAGCAAATCCTTCCGCTATCAGTATATGTATCGGGCGGAAGGTTTGCCCGCGCCCCATGATTTTGGACAGCCCGCGTAAGGTTTATACGCGGCGGAGGGCGTCACGGCGGTCGGCGTGGGGGAACGGGGATTCGCGGCGGAGAACGTCACGGCGTACGGCGGAGGGAGATCGCAAAAAGCGTATGGCAGAGAGGAAACAAGCGGCGATGTAGAAATTTGGATGCGGGCGCCCCTCCCCCCTACCCCCCTCCCCGCGGCTACGCCGCGGGGAGGGGGGTAGGGAGGAGGGGCAAAACTGCGTGTGCGGGGAGCCTCCCCTTTGGGGGGAGGGGCAAAAACTGTGCCGCGCAGGGAATCTCCCCTTTACAGGGCGGAGGGGCAAAAAAGCAGTCGGCGATCAAAGTTTTTCCGCAACGTGCCATCAAAGGGTTGTGTTTTCTCCGAAAATCGCCCGCAAAGTATTGTGTTTTTCCGAAAAAAATGGTATAATGGATTTCCAAGATTTTACGGGGAGGCTTAAAGCCATGTTGAAGATCGTGGTGGATGCGATGGGCGGCGACAACGCCCCCGCGGAAATCGTGAAGGGCGCGCTCCTTGCGCTCGACGAAAGAGAGGATTTCATGGTCGTGTTTACGGGGGACGAACCCCTCGTCAAAAACGAACTTGCAAAATATAAATACGATGCGGCGCGCGTGGATGTCAGGCACTGCACCGAGGTCGTGACGAACGACGATATTCCGACGAGCGCGGTGCGCGCAAAGCGCGATAGTTCCCTCGTCGTCGGGCTCAGAATGCTCAAAGAGGACGCAGATGTGGGCGGGTTCGTCTCGGCGGGCTCCACGGGGGCTCTGTTTGCGGGCGGCGTGATGCACGTCGGCAGAATCAAGGGCGTCATGCGTCCCGCGCTCTGCCCCGGCGTTCCCAACGTCCGCGGCGGGCAGACGCTCCTGTGCGACTGCGGCGCCAATGCCGAGTGCAAGCCCGCCTATCTCGCGCAGTTCGGCGTGATGGCTTCCGCCTATGCGCGCGTTCTGGGGGTGGAAGAGCCCCGCGTGGGGCTGCTCTCCAACGGCACCGAGGAGCACAAGGGCGACCCCCTGCATCAGGAGGCATTCGCGCTCTTGAGCGAGACCAAGGGCATCCATTTTGTGGGCAACATCGAGGGGCGCGACCTCATGTACGGCGATGTGGATGTCGCCGTCGCCGACGGGTTCTCGGGCAACATCGCATTGAAGTCCATGGAGGGCTGCGGCAAGGCCGTCTCTACGCTTCTCGGCACCGAGTTCAGAAAGTCGCTCATGAGCAAAATTTCCTACCTCTTCGTGCGCGGAAAGCTGAAAAAACTGCATTCCGTGCTCGACTACGCGCGCCTCGGCGGCACCGTGTTCCTCGGGCTCAAGAGCGTCGTCGTGAAGAGCCACGGCGCGTCCAAGGCGAAGTCCATCACCCCCTCCGTCGTGCAGGCGGTGGATGCGTACAGGGGCAACCTCATCGGGAAGATCGAGGAGGCGTTCGTCTCGGCGGGCGTTTCGGCGGAAGTTGAATAACGGCGAGAATTGGACGGAGGAGACCTGCCGCCTCGCGGAGGAGGCGCTCGGGCACTCCTTCCGCGATAAAAATTTGCTCCGCACGTGCTTCACGCACAAGTCGTATGCCAACGCCTTCGGCGGGGAGCACAACGAGCGGCTGGAATTTTTGGGCGACGCCGTATTGGGGCTCGCCGTCACCGAGGAACTCTTCGCGCGCCGCGGCGAGGACGAGGGAAAACTCACCGAGCGCAGGAAGGGGTACGTCTCCCAGAGCGCCTTGGAGCGCGCCGAACGGGAGGCGGGGCTCATGCAATATCTCCGCTATTCGGGCGGCGAGCACAACGTGGGCGGGAAGACGGCTTCCAACCTCTTCGAAGCGTGTGTCGCGGGGCTGTACCTCGACGGCGGCATGGACGCGGTGCGCGCATTTTTACACAGGTATCTTTCGGAGACAGACCCCGAAAATTATAAATCGCGCTTGCAGGAGTACGTGCAAGAGCGGGTGCAGGAGCCTCCGCGCTACTCCACACGGGAGACGGAGGAGGGCTTCACGTGCACGGTCTCGGCGCTCGGGCAGCGCGCAGAGGGGGCGGGCGCGAGCAAGAAGGCGGCAGAAACGGCGGCCGCGGGGCGCCTATTGAAACTTTTCACGGAGCGGACATGAATTTTAAGGAAGTCATCTTAACGGGGTTCAAGTCGTTTGCGGACAAGACCTCCATCAAATTCGACGACGGCGTCACCTGTATCGTCGGGCCCAACGGCTGCGGCAAGTCCAACGTTGCCGACGCCGTGCGCTGGGTGCTCGGCGAGCAGTCGGCAAAGACGCTGCGCGGTTCCAATATGCAGGATGTCATCTTCGGCGGCACGGAGGCGCGCCGCCAACTCTCCTATTGCGAAGTGACGCTCGTCTTCGATAATTCGCAAAAACTCTTCGATATCGAGTACGAGGAAGTCGCCATGACGCGCCGCCTCTACCGCTCGGGCGAGAGCGAGTACCTTCTCAATATGCAGCCCTGCCGCCTCAAAGATATCGTGGCGCTTTTGCACGGCGTCGGCATCGGCAAGGAGGGGTATTCCATCATCGGGCAGGGCAAAGTGGAGCAGATCATGAACGCCAAGCCCGAGGATAGGCGCGCCATCTTCGAAGAGGCGACGGGCGTCATGAAGTTCAAGGTGCAGAAGGGGGAGATCGAGCGCAAACTCGAGAGCGCGCGGGATAACCTCACCGTGTTCATCCAGCGCATGGACGAGGCGGAAAAGCAGTTGAAGCCCCTCGAACGGCAGGCGGAGACGGCGAAAAAGTACCGCGAATTTTCCGACAGCCTCAAATACGAGGAGGTCAATTCCTACCTTCTCCGCTACGAGAATTTCTCGTATGAGACGGAAAAACAGCGCGAGCGCATCGCACAGGCGGACGCCCGCCTTCAGCAGGTGGAAGGGCGCCTTGCCGAAGTGGACGAGGGCGACCGCCTCTTCCGCGAGCGCATCGAGCGCGCCGACGCCTCTCTTCGCTCCCTCAACGAAAAACTGCGCCTCTTCGAAGTCGGCATGGAGCACAAGACGGGCGAGGCGAAGGTGCTCGGCGAGCGCATTCAGGCGTTCCGCCGCGAACTCTCCACGGCGTCCGACGACGTGGAATATTCCCTCCGCCGCATGAAGGAGATCGACTCCCTCGTCGCGGAAAGTGCGGGACGGGGTGCCAAAAACGAACAGCGCGCCAAGGAAATTGCCCGCGAGAGCGCGCGGCTCACCCGCGAACTCGCCGAGGCGGAGGCGCGCGTCTCCGCCCACGAAAAACTCGCCGACGAGAAGCGCGCGAGCGAACTTACGTCCGTCGAAAATCTCGCCGACGTGCGCGCAAACGTGGGGAGCCTCTCCGCCAAGCGCGACGCCGCGCAGGACAGGGCGGAGGAAGTCAAGGCCGCCATCCAAAAGGCGGTCTCCCGCAAGGAGGAGTACGGCGCGCAACTTTCGGCTTGCCTCGAAGAGAAGCGCACGTGCGAGGAGTTTCTCGACGGCAAGGAGAAAGAGGAGGAGCGCCTCGCGGAGGCGGTTGCAGAACTCGTCGATTCCGAGCGCGCCGTCTCGCAGCAACTCGTGGACTGCACGACCTCCATCGCCAACCTCAACAACAATCTCGAAATGTACCGCGGCCTCAAAAACCGCTTCGACGGCTACCGCGATTCGGTGCGCCGCCTGCAACTCACCGCCAAGGAGAACGCCGAGGTGGGCTCCCGCATCAAGGGCGCCATTGCCGACATCGTCTCCACCGATAAAAAGTACGAAGTCGCCATCGAGACGGCGTTCGGCGCGGCGATGCAGAACCTCGTCACCGCCACGGCGGACGATGCCCGCTACCTCATCGAATATTTGAAGAGGACGGGCGGCGGCGTCGTCACGTTCTTGCCCGTGGAGGCCATGCGCCCGCACGGCAACACCCGCGAAGTGAGCCTCGCCCTCCGCGAAAACGGCGCGCTGGGGCTCGCCGAAGAACTCGTCAAATTCGACCCCTACTACGATAACGTCATCCGCAACCTGCTCGGCAACACCCTCATCTGCGATACCATCGCAAGCGCGACGAATATCGCCAAGAAGTACCCGCGCGCCTTCAAATTGGTCACCCTCGACGGCGACACCATCGCAACTTCGGGCGCGATGACGGGCGGCTCGCGGCGGCGCGAGAGCGGCAATTTGCTTGCGGGCGAGCGGCAGATCAAGGAGTGCGAGGAACTCATCGCCAAGAAGACAGCGACCGCCGAAAAACTGCGCGCCGCCCTCGATGAGTGCGGCAGATCGCTCGACGAGGCGCGGCGGGAGCAGGAGGAATTCCGCGTCAAGGTGCAGGAGGAGACGGCACACTTTGCCGCGCTCTCCCAGCGCGAACTCGCCATCCGCTCCTTCCTCGAGGAGGCCGAGCGCGACGAGCGCGAATACGGGGCGCTCCTTGCCCAACTCACCGAGAAGGTGGATAGCCTCGAGAGCGAAGTGCAACTCTCCGCCGAGAACGAGGATCTCCTCTCCCGCATCCGCACGGAGGCGAAGGAGGAGGCGTCCGCCCGCGCACAGGAAGAGAGCGAACTTCGCGCCGCGCGCGATGCCCTCGCCGAAAAACTGCACGGCTTGCAGGTGGAGGGAGCCTCCCTCGAGAGCGCCCGCTCCGCCGAGGAGGAGAGCGTCAAGCGGCTCAAAGAGGAGAAGGAACTGCTCGTGAGCAAGGTGGAGGAGACGCGGAGCGACATCTCCCGCAAGGAGGGCATCATCGAGCAGCTGAAGCGCGAAGAGGAGCGCGTCGCCCTCACCGAGGAGGAACAGCACACCGTGTCGGTGCTCCGCGACAGGCTCGCCGCCGAGGAGGCGGAGAAGCGCGAGGCGTACGACGGCCAGCTCAAATTTGCCGAGGAAAAGCGCGGGCTTCTCACCCGCCAGATGGCGCTCGCCGAGGAAAAACACGCCTGCGAGTTGGAAATTTCCAAGGCGGAAGTCAGCCTCGAAAACATGAAACAGCGCATCGAGGAGGCGTACGGCCTCACCTACGAGAGCGCGCAGGAACTGCGCGACCCCGACTACGACATCGGGCAGGCGAACACCAACATCAACAGCCTGCGCCACAAGATCGCCGCGCTCGGGCCCGTCAACTTCAACGCCGAGGCCGACTATAACGACCTCCTCACCCGCTATACCGAGATGCAGACGCAGAAGGAGGATCTCGATAAGGGCATCCTCGATCTCACGGGCGTTCTCAATCAATTGCGCAACGAGATGCAAAAGCAGTTCGACGAGGGCTTCAACGAGATCAATAAGAACTTCACGCAGATCTTCAAGGAACTGTTCGGCGGCGGCAGAGCGGAGATGCAACTCGACTACACCGACTGCGAGGATCCCTTGGAGGCGGGCATCGAGATCGTCGCTTGCCCGCCCGGCAAGAAACTCACAAAAATTTCGCTGCTCTCTGGCGGCGAGCGGGCATTCACCGCCATCGCCATTCTGTTCGCCATCCTCAAATCCCGCCCCATGCCGTTCTGCATCCTCGATGAGATCGAGGCCGCGCTCGATGAAGCCAACGTCGATCGCTTCGCCAAATATTTGAAGAAATTCTCCAAGGATACGCAGTTCATCGTCATCACGCACAGGAAGCCCACCATGCAGGAGGCGGATACCCTCTTCGGCGTGACGATGGAGGAAAAGGGCGTTTCGAAGATCGTCTCCGTCAAACTCTCCGAAGTCGAGAGCCGACTGGGCGGGGACACAGTCATGTAAGAAGTTCACAAAATTCTTTCTATATAGAGCCCTGCGGGCGGCATACTGCGGGCAAAGAATTTTCGTGAGGGGTTAATTCGTGCATCTCTCCGCGGTTCGCCCGCGAGTAGTTCGTCCTCAAAGTCATTAAGCCGCAAGTATGCGGCAAATTGAGTGCGCTTATGCAAAAGCGTGGTTTTGCAACGCGCCGTAATTTACAGCGCCTCCCCCAAGCCCCCTCCGCGGGAGCCTTCCTTGTGGCTTTCGGGAAAGGCGACCTATGATATGTGGAGCCTTTCTCCGCAATGGGGGACAAAGGGGGTGGGGCACCTCTTAAAAAAATAAAAAAACAGGAAAACGCTATGAGTTTTTTCGGAAAAATCAGAGACGCACTCAAAAAAACCAAGGACAGCGTGGCGCAGAAAATGCGTCGCCTTTTCCTCAAAAACAAACTCGGGAACGACTTCTACGACGAACTCGAGGAGATCCTCATCTCCGCCGACGTCGGCGTCAATACCGCCGAGGAAGTCGTCGAAGAGGTCAAGGAGGAGGCCATCGGCAACAAAATTAAAGATGAGCAGTTCGTCACCGACCTTCTCAAGGATATCCTCGAGGGCATCCTCGACGAAGCCCCCGTGCCCGAGATCAAGTACCCCTGCGTCATGATGTTCGTGGGCGTCAACGGCGTCGGCAAGACGACGACCATCGGCAAGATCGCAAATTGGTTCGTGGGGCAGAAAAAGAGCGTCACCATCGCCGCCGCCGATACCTTCCGCGCCGCCGCGATCGACCAGGTCGCCGTCTGGGCGGAACGCGCCAAGGTGCGCATCGTCAAGCACGAGGAGGGGAGCGACCCCTCCGCCGTCGTCTACGACGCCGTCTCCTCGGCAAAGGCGCGGGGCACCGACGTCCTCCTCATCGATACCGCGGGGCGGCTCCACGTCAAGGAAAACCTCATGAACGAACTCAAAAAGATGGATCGCGTGGTGGAGCGGGAGTTCCCCGAGGCGAATTTCTACAAATTTTTGGTGCTCGACGCCACCACGGGGCAGAACGCCTATTCGCAGGCGAAGGTGTTCAAGGAGGCGGTCTCCCTCGACGGCATCGTGCTGACGAAACTCGACGGCACCGCCAAGGGCGGCTTTGTCTTTTCGCTGTGCGGCGAACTCCACGTGCCCGTTGTCTTCGCCGGCGTCGGCGAGAAAATCGACGACATCGCGCTGTTCGACGCCGAACAATTCGTCGAAGGCTTCATCTGAAAACCGCAAAAACCGCCCGCCGCGTTACGCGGCGGGCTATACTTCAAAATGTTTAATTATCGCATCGCACTTTTCTACGCGGTGCGATTTTTTATACGGGGAGGGTAACGGAAGTGGAGCCATAATCGGAAAAAGTGTAAGATATATTCACTTTTCCGCCCTCCGTAGTGCCGAGAAGTTCTGCGGATTCGAACTTGTTTCCCGATAATTTTACTTTCAAACTCTTTACAGACAACTCCATTTGGGAGGAATAGGTATCCAGCATGGATTCCTTCAAGCAAAGAGTATCCTCAATTTTTTCCATTTCCGAATAGTACATGGTTTGGAAAAAACCGAGATAGCATTTAACGTCCGTCAATGCCTCTTCAATGGTCGCCCAGTCTGTATCTTGCCAACCCGTCTGTTTTTCGGCATAACCGTATGCCGTTCCATTTTCCTCTTTGAGATAGAGGGTCGCCGTAACCGGTTCCCGCGCGATGATGGCTCTGCATTTGTTGCCGTCGATCTCTATCGTCTGCTCCGTATGCGTTTCGGTAGTACCAATGACTGTATCGACCGAGATGTGCGCGGTATAATTGTCGAATGCCTCGGTAGCAGCCGCAAAATTTTCTTCTTCCGTAGCACCGCAAGCGCCCATAAGACATACCGCGCCGAACAAGAGCCCGCAGGAAAGTGCCAAAATCATCTTTCTCATAAAGCCTCCTCAATGGTATCCCATATCGGGATATTTTTATTATACCGAATTGGTATACTTATGTCAAGAGAAATTTATGAGATTGAGAGAATTGCGGAAAAAGAGGGGGATCTCGCAGTTAAAATTGGCGATGGATCTCAATATGAACCAAAACAGCGTTTCGCGGTACGAGTCGGGCGCGCGCGAGGCGGACTACAAGACGCTCATCGCCCTTGCCGACTATTTCAATGTCTCCATCGATTATCTTCTCGAACGAACGGAAGATCCCAAAAGAAATTAGTCCCCGTCAAGTAAAAATGCTTGACGGGCGTTTTTTTCTCTGCTATAATGGCAACAAAGGGGCGTGAAATGAAGGACTTGAACGACGTACAACTGTTCGACCTCTACGGCGCGCTCCTCACGGAGAGCCGCCGCGAGATCTGCGCGCTGTACTACCTGTGCGACCTGTCCCTTTCGGAGATCGCGGAGGAGAAGAATATCACCAAGCAGGCGGTTTCCGACTGCATCGCAAAATCGCGCGCGCAACTTCTCTCCTATGAGGAAAAACTCGGCTTCGCCGCGCTCCTTTCGGAAGTCTATGCGCGGCACCCCGAACTCGAGGGGGAGATCGGCGAACTTGTCTCCGCTTCGGGCGGGAAGGAGGAATAAATGGCTCTGTTTGCATCACTTTCCGAGCGTCTCAACCACATATTCTCCAAACTCACCAAGCGCGGGAAACTCACCGAACTCGAAATTCGTCAGGCCATGCGCGAGGTGCGCATCGCCCTTTTGGAGGCAGACGTCAACATCAAGGTCGCCAAGGAGTTCATCGCCGAGGTCTCCGAAAAGGCGGTGGGGCAGCAGGTGCTCGAAAGCCTCAACCCCGCCCAACAGGTCATCAAGATCGTCAACGACGAGCTCATCGCGCTCATGGGTTCGGGCAACGCCAAACTCGAAGTCGCCTCCAAGCCGCCGACCGTCATCATGATGTGCGGGCTTCAGGGCGCGGGCAAGACGACGATGTGCGCCAAACTCGCCGTTCAACTCAAAAAGCAGGGCAAGCGGCCGCTCCTCGTCGCGTGTGATATCTACCGCCCCGCCGCCATCGACCAGCTCAAAGTCGTGGGCGGAAAGGCGGGCGCCGAGGTCTTTGAAAAGGGCACCCAAAATCCCGTTAAAACGGCGAAACAGGCCATCGACTACGCCCGCAAGATGGGCTTCGATACCGTCGTCATCGACACCGCGGGGCGCCTCCACATCGATGAAAAACTCATGGAGGAACTCGAGAACATCAAAAAAGAGGTGGACGTGCACGAGATTTTGCTCACCGTCGATGCGATGACGGGGCAGGACGCCGTGAACGTCGCCGAGACGTTCAACGCGCGGCTGAATGTGACGGGCGTCATCCTCACCAAACTCGACGGCGATACCCGCGGCGGCGCCTGCCTCTCCATCAAGGCGGTCACGGGCAAGCCCATCAAGTTCATCGGCGTGGGCGAAAAAATCACAGATTTGGAGCCCTTCTACCCCGACCGCATGGCGTCGAGAATTTTGGGCATGGGGGACGTTCTCTCGCTCATCGAGAAGGCGCAGGAGGCCGTTTCCGAAAAGGAGATGAAGGAGATGGAGCGCAAGATGCGCGAAAATTCCTTCACCCTCACCGACTATTTGACGCAGTTCGAGGCATTGAAGAAAATGGGCGGCGCGAACGCGCTCGTGGGGATGCTCCCCGGCGCGGGAAAGATGCGCCTCAAAGAGGGCGACATCGACGAAAAGCGCATCGAGCGGATGCGCGCCATCATCCTCTCCATGACGCCCAAGGAGCGCGATAACCCGCAGATCATCGGCTCTTCGAGAAAGCGCCGCATCGCGCTCGGCTCGGGCACGACGGTGCAGGAGATCAACCAGCTCTTGAAGCAGTACGATCAGACCAAACTTCTCATGAAACAAATGAAGAACGGCAAAAGACGGCTGCCTTTCTGATAAACACAAAATAAAATTTCCTAAGAAAAATCCGAAATTTCCATCGGGAAAAATTTCAGAGTTCCTATCGGGGGAAATTTTTCGACGGGAAATTCAAGGCGAAGTTTTCGTAGGAAAATTGCAGAACGCGGGTTCTATCAAATAAAAATAAAAACAATTTTGGAGGATAAAAACCATGGTAAAAATGAGGCTTGTGAGAATGGGCGACAAGAAGTCCCCCGTCTACCGCATCGTCGTCGTGGACGCGCGCAAGGCGGCGACCGGCGAGTACATCGAGAAGATCGGATTTTACGATCCCAAGTCCACGCCCGTGACCCTCACGGTGGATGCGGACAAGGCGAAGGATTGGCTCGCAAAGGGCGTTCAGCCCACCGAGACGGTGAAAAATC
Source organism: uncultured Clostridia bacterium (assembly GCA_947628675.1). Lineage (GTDB taxonomy): Bacteria > Bacillota > Clostridia > Christensenellales > Borkfalkiaceae > Gallimonas. The sequence goes on along the minus strand of CANRAR010000022.1, from coordinate 10,637 downwards.
TCCTCGTGAATGCGGGCGTCATCGAGAAGAGCGAAAAACTCTCCCCCGCCAAGACCAAGGGCAAGAAATCGAAGAAGTAAGGCTTTGCGCCTTTCCTCTTTCCCAAACTCACCCTGAATTTCGGAGGAAATCATGCTGGAACTCATCAAGTACATCGTAGGTCAGTTCGCCGAGGACAAGGAGCACATCGAATACAAAGTCGAGGAGACGGAGGATAGCATCAACGTCACCGTGCTGCTTTCCGATTCGGATATGGGCAAGGTCATCGGCAAACAGGGCAAAATTGCGAAGGCCTTGCGCACCCTCGTCCGCGCCGCCACTCCGCGCGACAGCAAGAAGTACAACGTGGAGATCAAAGAGCGCGAAACCGAAGAGATCGCATATTAAAAAATTCGAAAAAATCGCCGAGGAATGCCTCGGCGATTTTTTTGAGCGGAATGCGGAAAAATTTTGCGAAATTCGACGAGATCGAGCCGAGTTTTTTAGATTTGAAGGGGCGGAAAATTCAGAGACAAAACGGGCAAAAAAGTGCGATTTGAATGCCGAAAAGGCACTTTTCAAGGGCAAAAAAATGCTCCCATATAAAAATTAGACTTTCCGCTTTCAAAGCTTCCTGCTGCGCCGCGCGCTGCCGCCGCCCTCGCGGCAGCCGCGCGCGTTGCAGCAGGGAGCTTTGTTCACTCACGGCGCGCTCGCCTCACGCTCTTTTCTCTTTCCATTGTAATGATACCACAAATTTTTTGCCCTTTCGGTTGTATATGCCATATTTTTTGAAAAAAGTTGGAAATTTTTTTGGGAAAGATACGCTCGCCCGCCGCCCGTCCGCAAAAGTGGACGGGCGGCGGGCGAGCGTATGAGGGCGGGCAGTAGGAAGAAAAGAGCAAGGGGGATAAGATATGCTCCCTATTGAAAAATGTATGGACGAGAAACGGGTTTTTCTCGGAAAGCGGTTGACTTTTCCCTTAAATATGGATATAATATAAGGGAAAACATGGGGAGATGTGGGAAAATGCGGAATTTTAATTACTCCGAAATAAAGGTGCGGAAATGGGATGGCGAGGTCGTGGGTCTCATTGCCGCCATCTATAAAGAGGTCGGCAAACAGGAATTGTACTTAAAACAGCAGCCCGAAAAACTCGGGCGGCTCATCGAGATCGCAAAGATACAGAGCACCCAATCCTCCAATGCGATCGAGGGGATCGTGACGACGAGCACGAGGATCAGGCAACTTGCGCTGGAAAAGACGACGCCCAAAAACCGTAACGAGGAAGAAATTGCGGGATATAGGGATGCCTTGAAGGTCATCCATGAAAATTTTGACGTCATTCCCGTCACGCGGAATTATATCTTACAGTTACACAAAGTGATGTACGGGCACATGAATAATCCGTATGCGGGGCGGACGAAAAACGTACAGAATTATATCACCGCCACGTATCCCGACGGACATATGGAAACGCTGTTCACGCCGCTTGCACCGTTTGAAACGCCCGAGGCGCTCGACCGTATCTGCGAAGAATATAATCGGGTAATAGGCAACCATGAGGCGGAGCCGCTGATCGCCATTCCCGTGTTTATTCACGATTTCCTATGCATCCACCCCTTTAACGACGGCAACGGAAGAATGAGCCGACTTCTCACGACGCTTTTGTTGTATCGAAGCGGCTTTTATGTGGGGAGATATATCTCGCTCGAAGCGAAGATCGCCAAAGATAAAGATCTGTATTATGATGCTTTGCAGGCGAGCCAAGTGGGGTGGCATGAGGGCACGGACGACGCGACGCCCTTTCTCAAATACTTGCTCGGAATTATTCTTTCCGCATACAAGGACTTCGAGGTGCGGGTGGAATTGGTACAGGATAATTTTTCGGCATTGGAGACGGTGAGACGGGCATCAAAGCAGAAAATAGGAAGATTTACCAAGCAGGACATCATGGAATTGTGCCCGTCGCTCTCCGTCAGCTCCGTAGAGGGAGGGCTTCGTAAACTCGTGGAATTGGGGGAACTTCGGCGCGAGGGCGTGGGAAGGGCAACCAAATACTATCGGCTGAACTGATTTGCGATTTGACGGATGGGGATAGCGCTCCGTGCGTTTTAGATTGATGTAGACGGGCGCGGTGCGACGCTCGGCAAGTCGCTTGCTCCTCGCGCGCTCCCTCGTCGGCGCAAACTCCGCTTTGAGCGCTTTTTCTACGAAAAAGTGCAATTGCGCTCCGTTGCGCCTCCTCCCCTCGTTTCCCAAAAAATCTTTGCTACACAAATCTTTTTTGGGAGCCCTGTTTTAAGTTCCTCCGCATTCGTGTATGCGGCGTAACGCATACACTCACGCGGAGGCTCAGCCGCTCCACGGGTGGGGGCGGCAGCAGGAATGGGCGATGATGGGCGCGCCCCGCCCGCACTATTTTAACCAAGGGCGGCACACCCCACGCGCACCATTGCCGACTAAGCGTGGTACGAGGCGCAACGCGCCGAAGTAGCCGTAGGCGAAGTACGGGGTTTGCGGCGGTTCCTGCCGACGCAAACGGGGGCGGCAGTAGAAATAGGCGAGGATGATAGAATTCTACTGTGAGTAGATATGGATTGGGACGCATAGTAAAAAGAAAAACATTTTATTTTTTTCCTTTTATCTGCTTATCACTTTGGAGAGAGACGATCTCTATCTTCTCCGCCAAGGTTTAGAGAGAAAGATGTGTTCACGTGCCGCGGGGCATATGCCGCGCGGTGCGTTCCATATGGGGAGGGACGAAAAGAGCGGCGCGGACGAATGTCCGCGCCGCACATATTTTGTGGGGATACAATTTTGTGGGACACCTCCTCAGCCACGCCAAAAGCGGCGTGACCGATCCCCTCAAGGGGAAGCCGAGGAAAGGAATGTATCGTAGTTCTCCCGAAGGAGCGAGGGGAAATTATACGATGTATTTCTCGTCGGGGGCGGCGTTGTCGAGCGAGGCGCGCTGGCTCTCGTAGCCGGGCTTGCCGAGGAGGGCGAACGTCGCCTTCTTGCCCGCCTCCACGCCGGGCTGGTTGAAGGTATCGATGTTCAGCATCGCGCCCGCGTATGCCGTCTGCAACTCAAAGTAATACAACAGTTGCCCCAGTGTGAACTCGTTGATCTCGGGCACGTTGACGGTATAGTTGAGCCTGCCCGCCTTGGTGAGGGCGTACGCCGTGGCCTTGTTCTCCGCCTGAATGAGTTCCTCCATGGTGTGCCCGCCGAGGAAGGCGACGTCGGGGATGTCCTCACAGCCGTGCGGAATGGGGGACTTCTCCTTATAACTCCCCACCGAGAGGAAGGTGACGACTTTATCGTAGGGCCCCTCGGTATACAGTTGCACCTGCGAGTGCTGGTCGGTGACGCCGAGCGACTTTACGGGCGTCTGCCCCGCGTTGCAGGGTTTGCCGTCGAGGGTGACGTTCTTGCCGAGGCTCTCCGCCCACAGTTGGGCGTACCAATCGGCGAGATATTTGAGGTTATCGGAGTAGGGCATCATGACGCCGATGTTCTTGTCCTCCTGCATGGCGATGTATTGGAGGGTCGCCGAGACGAGGGCGGGGTTCTTCTTGAAGTCGGGCGTTCTGCACAGTTTATCCATATATGCGGCGCCCTTGAGGAGCGTTCTGATGTCGATGCCCAAAACTGCCGCGGGCAGAAGCCCCACGGGGGAGAGTTCGGAGAATCTTCCGCCGACGCCGTCGCCGAGGACGAAGGACTTGACGCCGCCGAGTTCCTTGGAGATCTTCACGAGGTTGCCGCGGGAGGCATCGGTGGTGAACACGACGTGATCCTTGACGTTTTCGCCCGCCTTTTCGAGAAGGTCGGCGATGATGAGGTACTGCGTCATGGTCTCGCTCGTGGCGCCGCTCTTGGAGATGACGTTGAAGCAGGTCTTCTTGACGTCGATGACGTCCAGAAGTTCCTTCATGCGGACGGGATCGACGTTATCTTCCACATAGAACTTGGGCCCCTTGCGCTTGGACTTGGGCAGATCGTTGTAGTGCAGGTGGCAGAGGGCGTTGAACGCCATGATGGGCCCGAGCGCCGAGCCGCCGATGCCGAGAACGACGAAATAATCGAACTTTTTGCGGATCTCGCGCGCCGTTGCAAGGATGTCGGTGACGATCTCGCCCTGATTGTAGGGGAGTTCCGTCCAGCCCATGAAGAGTTCGTCCTTGCCGCGGTTGGCGGTCACATAGGCGTGTGCCGCCTTGGCGATCTTCTTGTGCGCGTCGAGCATACTCTGCGAAATGCCCTTGTCGCCGAGGTATTTATCCGTCATGTTGGTGTAGTCCACCGTGATGCGCAGTTGTTTGCGCAGGTCTTCCGTCAGTTTCATAGAAATTCCTCCTTGATTGGTCAATCCGAATTATACCACACTCGCGGCGGGATTACAAGGGGCGGCGGCAATTTTTATGAAAATTCGTGGGGGAGAAGAAAGAGATTGGGGGAAAGAAAGGAAGAAAGAGAAGAAAGAGAGGGGGAGGGGGAGGGTGAGGAAGAGATAGGGGGAAGAAAAGAGAGGAAATGAGAGGAAATGAGAGGAAAAAAACGAGAAGGGAAAAAGGGAAAAAGAGGGGAGGAAGAAGGGGGGGACGGAGAAGAAAAGAGAGAGAAAGGGGAAGGAAAAAAGGGAGAAGAGGGAGAGAAAAAAGAGAAAAGGGACGGGTGGAGAAAAAGAAAGAGAGAGAAATAAAGAAGGAAGGGAAAGAGAAGTGGAAGAAGGGGGGGATAAGATAATGGGGATAGGCGGGGGAAGGGGCTCGAGTGGGCGATGAGGAGAGGAGGGCGGTCGGGAGAGGCGGGCGGTCGGGAGAGACGCGGCGGTCAGGAGAGGCGGGCGGTCGGGAGAGGCAAGACGGACGGCGGTCAGGAGAGGCGCGGTGGTCGGGAGAGGCGCGGGGGTCAGGAGAGGCAAGACGGACGGCGGTCAGGAGAGGCGGGCGGTCGGGAGAGGCAAGACGGACGGCGGTCAGGAGAGGCGGGCGGGGCGGGTTTTCTTCGGCAAAAATTTTTTGAGGAGGGTGCGGAAGTCGAACAGTTTGAAGACCGTGAGAAGGGCGGCCTCCGCGAGCATGACGATCGCCATGGTGAGGAGCACCGCGGGGACGTAACTCAAATATGCCATGAAGAGGTTGCGCAGGAGGATGCCTCCGACCGAGACGGGCACGAGCACGAGGGCGAGGCGTAAAAAGTAGGCGGCGGAACGCAGTTTGCCCGTCTTCTTCCGAAGCAAAACGAGGGAACAGGCGGCGGTGATGAGGTGATCGAGCGCCGTTCCCACGAGGAGGGCGCCGCTCCCGATAAACGGCGGCAGCAGCCACACCGAGAAGAGCATCGCGCACGAGCCCGCAAGGAAGATGAGGAGCGTCTGCTTCTCGCAGCCGAGCGAGTTGAGCATACTCGTTGCGATCATCGAGACGCCCATGGGCAGTAGAATGAGCGAACTTGCCGCGATCATCGTGCCGCTCTCCGCATTGGAGAAGAGAAAGATGCCGACGTCTTTCCCCACGGAAAGAAAGAGGGGGATGAGCGCACACGCGATGAGGAGCGCCGTGTTGAGCGCCTTTTCCACGAGGGCATTGAGTTTCTCCGTCTCTTTTTTGTAGAAGCACTCGGAAAGTTCGGGCACGAGCACGAGGGCGATGGGGCTTAAGAGCGAGCAGGGCACGGCGATGACGGGCATCACCATGCCGTAGACGACGCCGTATTCGCTCATCGCCCTTGCGGCGGTGTAGCCGGCGGCGGTCATGCGGAGGGGGAAGAGCACCGAGATGAAGGAGCCGAGAAGGGACGACGAGGTGCGCATCGCCGTGATGGGGAGGGACGCGCGGAGGAGGGGTTTTATTTCGCCCTTGGGGGAGGAGAGCCTTCCGCCCCGCGCGAAGAAGCAGACGGCGGCGAGGAGGAAGGAACAAAGATACGAAGAGAGCAGGGCGATCGCCGCCTTGTTGGGGTCGGCGGCGCCGCCGCTCAGCACGACGAGAAGGAGGACGCCGAGGCCGATCATCACGATCTCCTCGATAAGTTCGATGACGGAATAGGCGAAGAAGCGTTTGTTCCCCCAAAAATTGCCGCGGATGATGGCATAGACCGAGGTGAACGACAGCCCGAAGAGGAGGATGAAGAAGACATCCGCACAGCGGGGATCGGAGAAGATGCGCGAGAAGGGCGCGCGGAGGAGGAATAAAAGCACGGTGATGGGCACGGAGAACGAGAGGGCGATGAGCATGGCGGCGGAAGTGGCGGCGTGTTCGCCCTTCTTATACCCCCTTGCGCGGTGCTTGGAGATGATGCGGGAGAGCGTGATGGGCAGCCCCGACGAGGAGATGGTGAGAAAGACGGCGAACACGGTGAGCGCCACCTGATACACGCCGAGCATCTCGGGCCCCAAAGTGCGAGAGAGCACGATGCGGTACACAAAGCCGAGGGCGTGTTCGAGGAGGGTGAATACGGTGACGACGAAGGTCGTGCGGTACAAGTTCATGGCATATTTTATTCCTTTCCATCACCCGATTATGAGGCGGCGCATATATTGCCGTGTGAAACAAATTGCCGCGCCGCGCTGTTACAGGGTCAAACACGGGCAAAAATTATGCGAGATCGCCGCCGCGTTCGGGGTGCCGCCGCGGCTGCTTGCAGCCTCGAACGCCCTTATGGGGGAGCCCGAAGCGGGGCAGGTGCTTTTTGTTCCCGCCGCGGGGAATTTGTACATAGTGCGGGGCGGGGAGAGCAAGTCGCTTTTATGCGGCTCGCCCGCGCGGTTTTTCGAGAAAAACAGGACGCACTGCCTCTACCCCGGGCAGCAGGTGCTCCTCGGGTAGCACGAAAAAATCCCCCCGCATACAATGGGTTAGAGTTGATTTCAATTCTACACGGAGGTAACAAATGTCATTTTTTTCCAATTTCTCATCCGATCACTGCCCCGGCACGATCACGGGAAATCCTTTGAACGGCCTTTGCGAGAAGGTGTGCATTCAGGCGGAAAAGATCTTTGATGCGGGCATCATCCAGACCCGCCTCGAAAATTATACCGCCGCCATCGAAAACCCCGTTCCCGCCGATCCTACATATCCGCTCACCTTTGTGAGCGCACGCTCCACGTCCTCGACGGGCACGGTCACCGGTCTCACCGTAGAACGGCAGGCGGAGGGCTGCTGCGCCCGCGTACAGGCGACCGTCACCATCCCCATCGAGATCGTGTATGTGGATGCGAACGGCGTGGACGGCGTCGCCGCGAGTTCCATCGTGCTCACGGAGGACGTCCTCATGTACGTACCGCCCGCATCCGTCATCCCCTTCACGGTGACGAGCGCCGTCTCGTGCGTCTCCCCCGAGGGGACGTTCAACGCCGCGACGGGCGCCTTCTCCATCAGCGCCTGCGTGACGTGCATTTTGAAGGTCGCCATGCAGGTGGAACTCCTCGTGCCGAGCTACGGCTATTGCGCCATTCCGCCCGCGCAGGAGTACTCGCAGGAGGTGTGCACGGGATTTTTCGAACTCCCGCTCTATCCGCAGGGCAGGGCTTGCAGCAAACAGTAACAAACAAGACTTACGGAATCGGGAAAAAACGACCCCCTCGGGGGTCGTTTTGCTTTTCGTTTGGGTGGAAATGATACTCCCCATCTTGCCCCTTTGAGGGGGCAAGATGGGGAGTAAGAAGTCAGGAGAGGGCGGAGGGGTCGCCGAGGAGGGTCTTGAAGTTGGAGTAGGTGACAAAGCCCGCCTTGCTTCGTTGCGGCTTCTTCACGAACTTCACGGGGCAGTAATCGACGGGAATTTTGTCGCCGCCGCCGTCGGAGTATTTTGCGCACACATTGGCGGAAAACTGCAAAACGCTGTCGGTTATCGGCCTTCCGCCCGCCTTTATGACGACGTGGCAGGAGTGGTATTTCTGCGCGTGGAGCCATATGTCGTCGGGCGAACTTTGGCGCAATAAATTGTCGTTTTGCAGGTTATTCCTGCCCGCACATATGCGGAAGCCTTCCACTTCGTACGCGCGGTATGGGATCTCGGGCTTTTGCCTCTTTATTTTCTCCTTGGGGGCGGGCAGAAGCCCCGCGGCGACGAGTTCTGTTTCAAGCGAGGCAAGGTCGTCGGCGCTCTCGGAGACCGAAATGGCGGCGGCAAGTGTGCGGAGATATTCGAGTTCGGTCTCCGTCGTCTCCACCTGCGGGGCGAGGGCTTCGAGGGTGCGCTTCTCCTTGCGGTATTTTTTGAAATACGCCTGCGCGTTCTCCGAGGGAGACTTCTGCGCATCCAGCGAAATCGACAGCGCTTTACAGTTTTCGTCATAAAAATTGACGAGTTCGCACGTTTTCATGCCGCGCGAGAGGGCGTAGAGGTTGGCGGTGAGAAGTTCGCCCTTGATGCGGTTTTGCTCCATGTCTGCGCAGGAGAGTTTCTTATCGAGAAGCGCCGCGAGCCGCTTTTCCGCCTTCTTGGCGGCGGTCTTCAGGGCACCGTCGAGTTTGCGCTTCTCCGCGTCGAAGGCGCGCTTGGCGCCCTTTTTGGCGTAGTAGTAACTCTGCGCCGCGGAGAGGCTCTCAAAGGGGATGCCCTGCCCGCGGGCGAAAAAGTCCACGGGTTCGCCGCCGCGCTCCACAACGCAGGGCGAAATGTCGTCGGAGAAGATGAAATTGTGCACATGGGTGGCAAAATCGCCGCCATGGAAGGTCTCTACAATTTGTTCTGCCGTGCAGGGGGCGAGCCCCGCGACCCGCTTGAAGAGGAAGTCCGCGCCGCGGTCGGGGTTTTCGGCAAACAGCCGTTCGAGGGCGGGAAGGTCGCTCGGATCCACCTTGTCCTGCCGGGCGGGCGGGGTGTACTTCGCGCCCGCGAACACGAGCCGCTTGCAGTTTTCGTCGAGGGAATTGGTCTTGAGCGCGCCCAAGATGACGCCGTCCTCCAAGAGGAGCAAATTGGAGTACTTGCCCATGATCTCGGCGCAGAGGACGCGCTCCTTCTCGGAGAAATCCGAGACGCAGCGGAACCGGAACAAGAGCACCCGCTCAAACCCCGGCGTCGTGACGGAAATGAGTTCCGCGCTCTGCAGATATTTGCGCAGGAGCATACAAAATCCCGGGGCGAAGAGGGGGTTTTCGCGGCCGTCGTCGGTAAAATATGCGCCGCAGGCGGAGGCATTTGCCGAAAGAAGCAGTTTCAAAGTGCCCTTTCCCGTGTATATGAGAAGGGAGACCTCTTCCCGCCCCGGCTGGGCGATCTTGTTGACGCGCCCGCCGCGGAGCACACTATCAAGTTCCTTCGCTATAAGGCGCAGCGTAAACGCATCCTGTGGCACGGTTTCCTCCCGTATGCGCGTGGTTTTTCTCCTACATTATAGCGTAAATCGGAAAAAATGTAAATAAAAACGCTTTCCTTTTGGGAGCGGATATGGTAAAATAGCCATTGCTATTTGAAAACATCTTTTAGGAGTTATCATTATGAAGTACGAATTTGCACCCGCAGAAAAGAGCACCGTCAAGATCACGCTCACCTTCTCGCCCGAGGAATGGACGGAGGCGAACAACAAGGCCTACCTTGAAAACCGCAAGAAGTACACCGTGAACGGCTTCCGCAAGGGCAAGGCGCCCAAGCACGTTCTCGAACTCTACTACGGCAAGGGGCTCTTCTATGAGGACGCGCTCAACATCCTCTTCTCCGAGCACTACCCCGAAGTTCTCGAAAAGGAAGAGAAGAACTTCACGCCCGTCGGCGACCCCGAAGTTTCCCTCGGCGAGGAGTTCTCCGAGGAGAACGTCGTGCTCGTCGCCACGACGCCCGTTAAGCCCGACGTGACCATCGGTTCGTACAAGGGTATAAAAATCAACAAGTTTGAGTATACTGTGACGGACGCCGACGTGGACGCCGACATTCAGGCGACCCGCGAGCGCACCGCCGAGAGCGTGGAAATTACCGACCGCCCCGCCGAGAATGGCGACATCGTCAACATCGACTTCGAGGGCAAGGTGGACGGCGTAGCCTTCGACGGCGGCACCGCGAAGGGGTACGACCTCACGCTCGGCTCGGGGCAGTTCATCCCCGGCTTTGAAGAGCAAGTTGTCGGCATGGCCGTCGGCGAGACCAAGGACGTAAACGTCACCTTCCCCGAGGACTATCAGGCGGAGGACCTCAAGGGCAAGGCCGCCGTGTTTACCGTGACCCTCCACAAGATCACGGGCAAAAAACTTGCGGAACTCGGCGACGAATTCGCAAAGAAGATGGGCAGCGACACGCTCGATGCCTACCGCGCCAAGGTGCGCGAGCGGTTGGAGCGCAACGCCAAGACGCGCTCCACCAACGAGACGGAGGACGCCATCCTCACCGAGATCGCCAAGACCGCGACGGCGGACATCCCCGACGTCATGATCGAACGGCAGGAGGACGCCTCCCTCCAGAGAATGGAGTACAACTTCATGTATCAGGGCATCCGCATGGACGACTACCTCGCCTACATCGGCAAGACGCGCGAGGAGTACAAGAAGACCTTCGAAGAGGACGCCCGCCGCGCCGTTCTGCATCAGCTCATCGTGGAGAAGATCATCGAACTCGAGAACATCACGGCGACGGAGGAGGAGATCGGCGCGAAAATTGCCGAGCAGGCCGCTTCCGTCGGCAAGGAGAAAGAGGAGTACGAAAAGAC
>CANRAR010000021.1 GCA_947628675.1 uncultured Clostridia bacterium | reverse complement strand
ATGTTTTCCAGCCAATTGAAGTAGATCTTGGCGAAGCGGTCGGGCACGAACTTGGTCTTGTTCTGCATGACCGCGTGGATGGCGGGCCCTGCGAGGGGCTTCATCTTGACGAACCACTGCTTGGAGACGATGGGCTCCAAGACGGCGTTGCAACGGTGGCAGTGCCCCACGTTGTGCGTGTGCGGCTCCACTTTAACGAGGAGACCCAAATCCTGCATTTCGGCGACGATGCGCTTCCGCGCTTCATACCGATCGAGCCCTTCGAACTTGCCGCCCTGCGCGCTGACGGTGCCGTCGTCGCCCAAAACGCGGATCATGGGCAAATTGTGGCGGAGACCCACCTCGAAGTCGTTGGGGTCGTGCGCGGGCGTAATTTTAACGGCGCCCGTGCCGAATTCGGGATCGACGTAGTCATCGGCGACGACGGGGATCTCCCGCCCTACGATGGGCAGGATGAGCGTCTTGCCGACGAATTTTGCGTAGCGTTCGTCATTGGGATTGACGGCGACTGCCGTATCGCCGAGCATCGTCTCGGGACGGGTGGTGGCGATGGTGATGTGCTCCTCCGTGCCCTTGACGGGATAGTTGAAGTACCAAAAACTGCCCGCATCCTCGGAGTAGGCGACTTCCTCGTCGGAGAGCGCCGTCTTGCAGTCGGGACACCAATTGATGATGCGGCTGCCGCGGTAGATGAGCCCCTTCTTATAGAGGCGGAAGAATGCCTCCTTGACGGCGGTGGAGCACTTTTCATCCAACGTGAAGGCGAGGCGCGACCAATCGCACGAGGAGCCGAGTTTTTTGAGTTGTTCGATAATTTTGCCGCCGTACTGCTCCTTCCATGCCCACGCGCGGCGCAGAAATTCTTCCCGCCCGAGTTCTTCCTTGGTCGTCCCCTCCTCGCGGAGTTTTTCCACGATTTTATGCTCGGTGGCGAGCGAGGCGTGGTCGGTGCCGGGCAGCCACAGGACGGAGTGACCCTGCATCCGCTTGAAGCGCACGATGACATCCTGAATGGTCTCGTCCATCGCGTGCCCCATGTGGAGTTGCCCCGTGATGTTGGGCGGGGGCATCATGACGGTAAACGGGACTTTGGCGGCATCCACTTCGGCGCGGAAACTGCCCTCCTGCATCCACTTTTCGTAGACCCGATCTTCGAATTCCTTGGGGTCGTAGGTCGTGTGCATCTCTTTCATAACGTTCTCTCTGATTGTAATAGGTTTTTATTATACCCCCTTTTTTTGCAATTGTCAATTATTCCTTGCGGGGCATAAACTATATTATCTTAAAATTTTCACGGAGTGAACTATGAAAAAGATACTTGCAACCCTCGGAGCGGCGCTCTTTGCCCTCCTACCCCTCGCCGCTTGCGGCGGAAACAGCGACGGGCTCGTGACGCTTCGCATCAACGAGGTGACGCATTCCGTCTTCTATGCACCCATGTACCTCGCCGACGCCCTCGGCTATTTCGAGGAAGAAGGCATCAAGATAGAACTCACCAACGGCGGCGGCGCCGACGCCGTGATGACCGCCGTGCTCTCGGGCAGCGCCGACATCGGCTTCTGCGGCCCCGAAGCCGCCATCTACGTGAAACTCGGCGACGCGCAGGACGTTCCCACCGTATTCGGACAACTGACGCAAAGGGACGGCTCCTTCCTCGTCTCGAGAAAGGATGAGGCGGCGACCTTCAAATGGGAAGACCTGAAAGGGAAAGAGATCCTCGCGGGCAGGCAGGGCGGCGTTCCCTGTATGACCTTTGAATACATCCTCCGCGAACACGGATTTACCGACGCGGACATCAAATTCAACTTCGACGTCTCCTTCAACAACATGACGGCGGCGTTCCTCTCTGGCACGGCGGAGTATTGCACGATGTTCGAGCCGGTCGCCTCGGAAAACGAGGCCGCAGGCAACTGCCACATCGTGGCTGCCGTCGGCGAGGCGGGCGGCGAGGTGCCCTATACCTGCTACATCGCAAAGCAATCGTGGCTGAAAAAGCATGAGGACGTGGCGAACGGATTTTTGCGCGCCATGCTCAGAGCCATCGACTTTGCCGAGAAGCAGGAATATTCCGCGATCGCGGAGAAACTCGTGAAGCAGTTCCCCTCCACCGCCTATGCCTCGCTCATGACGAGCGTGGAGAGTTACCGCAAGATAGACGCGTGGGACGACGATATGGCGATGTCCGAAGCGGCGTTCGAGCGGCTCCAGGACATCATCGAGAGCGCGGGAGAACTTTCGGCGCGCGTGAAATTTGCGGACATCGTGGATAACAGTTACGCGAAGAAGGCGCTGGCCTCCCTCGGATAATCCCCCATTTTTACGCGGGAAATACAAAAGGAGCGCCTATGAAAAAGCAAATGTTGCGCTTTTCGCGCGCAAGCCTCATCTATCACACCCGCCACGGGGAGACGGTGGCGGCGGAGAACCTATCGTTTACCGTAGACGAGGGGGAATTCGTCGCCATCATCGGCCCCTCGGGGTGCGGAAAGACCACCCTTCTTTCGCTCGCCGCGGGACTTTTGAAGCCCTCCGCGGGCGAGGTGGAGACCTTCGGCAGTTGCGGCTATATGTTGCAGAAGGATGAACTCTTCCCGTGGAGGACTATAGAGAAGAACATCTTTCTGCCGCTCGAGATCAAAAGGCAAAATACGGCGGAAAACAGGGAGCGGGCGAGGGCGCTCGCCGTAAAATACGGGCTCGGAGACTTTTTACAGAGTTACCCCTCCGAACTTTCGGGCGGGATGCGGCAACGCGCGGCGCTCATCAGAACGCTTGCGACCGACCCCGATATTCTCCTCCTCGACGAGCCCTTCTCCGCCCTCGACTACCAGACGCGGCTCAACGTCTGCGACGACGTTGCCGCCATCATCCGCAGCGAGGGAAAGACCGCCCTGCTCATTACGCACGACATCTCCGAGGCCATTTCGCTCGCCGACAGGGTGCTCGTGCTGACAAAGCGCCCCGCGCACGTCGCATTTACGCATGAGATGGACTTCGGAGACGTAAAAAAGCCGCTCTCCCGCAGAGAAATGCCGCAGTTTTCGGGCTGGTTCGAGAAACTGTGGAAGGAGTTGAACCAATGAAACACCGTGAAGTGAAGGAATTGTGCTCGCATGAGCATATGCTCTATCTGAAAAAACGCAAACAACGCCAAATTGTGGTGTGGACGCTCCGCCTCGCCCTCCTCGTGCTCTTTTTCGGCGCGTGGGAACTCATCACCACCGTGCTCGGCTGGGTGGACCCCTTCTTCATGAGTTCGCCCTCGCGCATCGCAAAGACCATCGCGGGGCTGTACGAGGAAGGAACGCTGTTCTACCACATCGGCGTGACGCTGCTCGAAACGGTCATCGGCTTTGTCATCGCCGTCGTCGTGGGGTGCGTCGTCGCCCTCGCGCTGTGGTGGAGCGAGACGCTCAGGAAAGTGTTGGAGCCCTATATCGTCGTTCTCAATGCCCTGCCAAAGATCGCGCTCGGCCCCATTATCATCATCTGGTTCGGCACGGGGAGCGAGGCCATTATCTTTATGACGGTGCTCGTGGGCGTAATCGTGGCGACCCTGCATATGCTCGCCGCCTTCATGGAGACCGACCGCAACAAGATCTTGCTCCTGCGCTCGATGGGCGCGAACAAGTGGCAAATTTTATACAAACTCGTCATTCCCTCCTCGCTCGCCTCCTTTATCTCCATGCTGAAAGTGGCGGTGGGAATGTCGTGGATCGGCTCCATTATGGGCGAGTACATCGTTTCGCGGGCGGGGCTCGGATACCTCATCGTGTACGGCGGGCAGGTGTTCAAACTCGACCTCGTGATGAGCGCGACGCTCATTCTCTGCATTCTCGCCGCGGGGATGTACTTTCTCGTGGTGGCGCTGGAAAAGGTACTCGTGAAGAACGCAGAAAGCTGAAAACAGCAGTCCCGCCCCGCCGACTGCGGGATAAAAATAGCCGACGATGCCCGAAAGACCCAATCTCGAAAAGATAAACGCCGCAAGGAGCACCCCTCCCTCTGCGGCGTATTTTGCCTTGCCGCGCACCCTTTGGCACTCGGCGATGAGCGGATAGAGCGAGGAGACGAGGGACGTGAAGATGGCGGCACCCACCGCGACGAAGAAGAGGCGGCTTTTTCGCATGACGGCAAGGTAGGGCATCGCCTCTCTGAATGCCTCGCCCGCGCCGTAGACCCGCCCCAGGATGCAGACGCCGCACACAAAGACCGCGGCGGCGGAGACGCCCGAGGAAATTACGGGGTGCGGCGCGTCCTTCCCGAGTTCCATGAGGACGGGGGCGATGAGAAAGACGTTCATCCCCGCATACAGTGCGCCGCCGAGAAGGGAGAGAGCGCGCGGGCTTTTTATTTCCGATAAAACGCCGCCCCGTGCGCCGAACACGACAAAGGCAACGAGCAGCGGGACGAGCAACGAATTGAGCACGGAGACCCCCTTCATGCCGCGGTGCACGAGCCCCCACGCCGACGCGAGCCCCAAAATTGCCAAGAGAGGTCTTGCCGCCGGAAAGAGCCCGTCGAGCCCCGCGAGCATCCCGCCGCACGGCACAAAGACGCAGACGAGCGATAGGGCGCGGACTGCCCCCGCCCACCGCCCGAACACCGCTTTGAGGGCACCGCCGTACCCGCCGTACTTCCTCCCGAGCGCGAGAAAAAAGGCGCAAAACCCAAAGAACAGCGCGCAGGAAAAGAGCAGAGAGAAAAGATACCCCTCCGCGGGAAAAAAGCGGACGAGTTCCGCGCCCGTGATGAAGCCCGCGCCGATCGCGCTCCCGACGACGCAAAAGGCGATTTTCAGCGTTCCCATCCCTCTCTTCTATGCCAAAAAATAAAAAAATATGAAAAAATTGTAAATTTATGTCTGACATAGTACTTTGTTAGTTGACAAAATCCGCGGGATATTGTATAATAAGGAAAACCAAGGAGGAAATGTCAAATGGACGAGGATTTCGAGATCAACGAAGCGCCGGACGCCGAAGATCCCGATGACAAACAGGAAAAAGCCATCAGCTCCGACCTCATCCGCGGGCACATCAATACCATCATTCTCCGCGCCCTCTACGACGGGGATAAATACGGGTATGAGATCATCGCGGAGATCGAGGGAAAGAGCCACGGGCAATATTCGCTCAAACAGCCCACGCTGTACAGCGCATTGAAGCGTCTCGAAAAGGACGGCTATATCACCTCCTATTGGGGCGGCTCGGTGGGCGGCGGCAGGAGAAAGTACTTCTCCCTCACCGACGAGGGAAAGACGGTCTCCGAGCAGAACCAATCGGAGTGGGAATATTCCCGCACCATCATCGACAGCCTCATCTCCGACCGCGACTTCGACTTTGCCAATCCCGCCCCCACCGCGGTGAATATGCGGGTGTTGCGCGATACGACGTCCCGTGTGCCCGCCCGCGAAGGCGAGGAGGACGACGTGGACTTCGAAGCAGCCTTCGGCGACGCCGAAAAAGCCCGCCTCGAGGAGGATTACGCCAAAAAGTCCGCCGAACTCGAGGAGGCAAAGACCGCCCTCGAACAGGACAGGGCGCGCTTCGAGGAAGAGATGCGCACACGTACGCAGGCGCTCGAGGAGGAAAAAAGCGCGCAGGCGGAACTTCTCAAAAACGAACGCGAGGCGCACGAAAACGCCATTGCGGAGCGCGAACAACTCGTGGAGGAGGAGCACCGCAAATACGAAGAGGCGCGCCTCGAACAACTCAACGAACTTGAAAAGACGCGCGAGGCACGGGAGCAGGAACTCCTTGACAGGGAACGCGCCCTCGCGGAGGAACGGCAGCGGTATGATTTTCTCCTCGCGGAAAAGGAGGCTCGCTTTGCAGAGGCCGAGCAGCGCCACCGCGCCGAACTCGAGGAGACGGAAAAGCGCATCCGCGAAGAGCAGGAAGCCCTCTTCCGCCAACGGGAACAGCAACTCATCCATCAAAACTATATCAACCTCGTCAACGCGCCCCCCGAGGACGCGCCCGAGCAGACGTATTCCTATTACAGCGCCCCCGCGGCAGAACCTCAGCCCGCCTATGAGGACGAGGACTACCAAGCGGTGGTGCGCAGGCTCTACGACAATGCCGTGAAGGACGTGCCCGCGGAGGCTCCCCCCGCAGAGGAGCAGGAGGCGCAGTCGCTCGACGGCATCGACTTCCGCGACCTCGAAGCCCGCGCCGTACAGGACGGCATCCGCATCACGACGGCGGGCGGAAAGCCCATGAAGAAGCAGACGGAGTCGGATAGCATCGTTCACAAGGGGAAAGCCCTGTTTTTGAGCGCGATTGTCGTGTTCTTCTTCTGCGTGGCGCTCGGGAGCGTTGCCATCGCCCTGCAAAAGAGGCTCGCCCTTCCCCTCTTCTACCCCTACTTCATCTGGGCGGCGGGCGTGTGCCTCCTCCTCGTGACGGGGCTCGCCTACGCCAACCACTACGGGCAACGGGCTCTCAGGCGGTCGGGGCTCGTCATCGTGAACGCGGTCGTCATCTACGCCCTGCTCGTCATCGTGACCCTCATCGTCGCCCTCGGCGTGAACGGAGATTTTTCCTCCATCTCCTACCTTGCGAAGTTTATCATCTTCCCCATCATCTTTTTCTTCTCCGTCGTCATCTTCGGCGTTGTGTATTACCTGCAAGTGCGGCCGCTCAAGAGGAAATAAAAGTTAAAAGAAAACGCTCTCCGGACACCGTTCGGGGAGCGTTTTTTATATATGGGGTGGGATTTTTGAAGGAATACGTTGGGGAAGATCCGCTTGCCCCGTCCGCGGCAAAGCCGCGGACGGGGCAAGCGGATAAGGAAGCAAAAATTGTCTTTTATTGCTTAAATTTTCCTTTACTTATTTCTTAAATTTTTTTGCTTGTTTCTTACATTTCCTTTACTTATTTCTTAACTTTTTTGCTGTTTCATAAATTTTCTTTTATGACGCTTAAATTCTCTGCGATGTGTATTTCGCCACAATTAAATTCTCTACGGCGCGTATTCGGCGGGGCTTAAATTTGCTGCGATGCGTGTTGCGCGGCAATCACATTCTCTGCGATGCGTATTCGGCGGCGCCGTAGAGGCCTGCATCGTTGCCGAGTTTGGCGCAGACGATCTCGAGCGGGGCGTAATCCGTGGAGACGTACAGGCGCGGCATCACGTAATCGCGGAGCGGCGCAAGGAGCGTTTCCCCCTCGGCGGAGACCCCGCCCCCGATGAGAAACGCCTGCGGACGGAAGATGTTGGCGAAGTTCACGATGCCCTCGCCGAGCGCGGCGACGAAGGTATCGAGCACCCGCCGTGCGCCTGCGTCGCCCTCTTTGAGCGCCGAAAAGACGGTCATTCCGTTCACCTCTTCGGGCGTTTTTACGTATTTCCAGAGCAAACTCGCGCGGTTTTTTGCCATTTCCTCACGGGTGTAGCGGAGAAGCGCCGTCGTGGAGGCGTACCGCTCCAGGCACCCCCTTCTGCCGCAGGTGCACTGCTCGCCGTCCTGCACGATGACGGTGTGGCCGAGTTCCGCGCCCGCGCTCTTTCCCCCCTCGAAGAGCCTGCCGCTGAGGATGATCCCCCCGCCAATGCCCGTGCCGAGGGTCAGAAAGATGCTGTCTTTGTACCCCTTCCCCGCGCCGTAAGTCGCCTCACCGAGCGCGGCGGCGTTGGCGTCGTTGGTGACAAAGACGGGGACGCCCGTCTCCCCGGAGATGATCTGTGCGAGCGGGACGTTCTTCCAGCCGAAATTCGACCAATTGACGACGACACCCCTCTCGCTGTCGATGACGCCGGGGGAGCCGATGCCGATCGCCGCGGCTTCGGAAAGTTCATGCCCCGCCGCGCGCGCCGCAGCGACGCAAAGTTCTGCAATACTATGCGCCGTCTTTTCGGGCGCGTCGGCTGCGTTCGTCTCCGCGCGCACCTTACCCGTGAGCGTACCGCCCTGAAAACACGCCGCTTTGACGGACATTCCGCCCAAATCTATGCCGATTATCATGTGTGCTCCTTTATAAACTCTTGTAGACTTTCAGCCACTCGGGAAGGCGCGAGACGAACTCGGCGTTGCTTTGGGTGCGTTTGACCATATCGATGACACCCGCGACATTCTCGGTGATACCGCGCTCGCGCAGTTTATACACCGCGGAGAGCGTGGCCTCGGGCAGGAGCAACTCCTCTTTGCGGGTGCCCGAACGGCGGATGTCGATGGCGGGGAAGATGCGATGTTCGGCGAGGTCGCGCGAGAGGAAGATATCGGCATTGCCCGTGCCCTTGAATTCTTCGTAGATGATGTCATCCATGCGGCTGCCCGTATCGACGAGCGCCGTGGCGAGCACCGTGATACTGCCCGCTTCGATGGTGTTGCGCGCCGCGCCGAAGAAGCGCTTGGGCTCGGCGAGCGAACCCGCATCGAGGCCGCCCGAGAGCGTCTTGCCCGTGCTCTCCGTGATGTAGTTGTAGGCGCGGGTCAATTTGGTGAGGGAATCGAGCAAAATGAGGACGTCCTTGCCCTGCTCCGCGAGCCGCTTGGCGTGAGCCAATGTAAGTTGCGCCGCGCGGACGTGGTGATCGGCGCCCTCGTCGAACGTCGAGTACACGACCTCCGCCCCCGGGACGCAGGTGCGGAAATCGGTAACCTCCTCGGGGCGCTCGTCGATGAGCAGGACGATGAGGACGATCTCGCGGTGGAACTCCGCCACGGCGCGGGCGACGCTTTTCAGCAGCGTCGTCTTGCCCGCCTTGGGGGGCGCGATGATGAGCGCGCGCTGCCCCTTTCCGATGGGAATGAAGAGGTCGAGAAGGCGCAAAGCAATATCGTTGTTACCCTCCGAGAGCACGATCTGCTCCTTTGCATACTCCGCGGTGAGAGAATCGAAGTTGGGGCGCTGTTCGTATCTGCCGACGGGCAGACCGTTGACCGCCAAAATTTCGTTGATCGCGGGGGAATCGTTCTTGATGCGCGGCTTCACGGTGCAGGCGACAAAGTCCCCTTCCCGAAGGCGCAATGCGTGGATGACGGGCGCGGCGATGAATACATCCGACCCGTCGTTGGATGCCTGACAGTTCTTGGCGCGCAAAAAGCCGTAGCCGCCCGACGTGATCTCGAGAATGCCCGCGTAGATCGCATCGTCCGTGTGAGGCTCGGGCGCGGCGACGCCGAAGAAGGGCTCGGCGTCCTTCAACGAAAAGATGCGCTTGTAGTCGTCGAGTTTTGCCGAGATGGAGGGATCGAGGAAGGGCTGTTTGACGGGCGCGCCCCTCTTGGATTGCGGCGCGGGCAGTTTCTTCCCCATGATGATCTCAACGATCTCGCCGATGAGCACGTCCTTGTTGTAGACGGAGGCCTTGGCGACCCCGTAGTTTCTGCCCGCCGTGCGAAGGGTGGCAAGGGGCAGGAGGTCGAGATAGTTGCGCAGTTCGGTTTCCGCAGTCTTTTGATTCATTTAGATACGCTCCATAACAATGATTTTTTGAAGGTGAGAGGCGACAAAGTCGCGGTCGAGGGCGATCTCTCCCCCACAGCGGAGGACGGACGACGCCCCGAAAAGGGATAAAAATGGTTGAAGCCCTGCAATATCCACCTGCAAGCCGTCGGTGTAATAGTGCATGGGAATGACGAGTTTGGGGGCAATGCCGCGGATGTACTCCTTTGCCTCCTTGGCGTCGATGGTGTAGTGCCCGCCGACAGGAATGAGGAGAACATCCACCCCGCGGAGTTCTTCGATGATGCGCGCGTTTGCGGGTTCGCCGAGGTCGCCGAGGTGGCAGATGTCCAGCCCGTCCGCGCGGAAGCGGAAGATGAGGTTTTTTCCCCGCTTTGCGCCGTGGGCGTCGTCGTGAAAACAGGAAGTGGCGGTGATGCTTACGCCCCCTCTTTCACAGGAAATTGGCGAGGAGAGCACAATGGGCGATCCGCCGACCGCCGCGACGTTGCAGTGGTCGTAGTGGCCGTGGCTGACCGTGACGATATCCGCCTCGGTGCGAAGGGGCGCAAAGCCGATTTCGCCGTAGGGGTCTGTCACGATGCGGGTGCCCGAGGCGAACGTCATGCGAAAACACGAGTGGCCGTAATATTCAAGTTTCATGGTTCCTCCGAAAAGAAAAATTGCATCTGCAAATAAAACGGGGTGGAATGTTCCCCTTCGCCCAACCGATAGCCGAGCGTGAGGAGAATTTTATCGGGAAAGTCAGTTTTTTTCAAAATGTGCGTGTGAATGGGGAGCGCACCGCGCATTTCCCCCCAAAAAATGTGCATTTCCGTCTCTTCGGCGAGGCAAAAGCGCGCGGAAAGAGCGGTTTCTCCGTGGCGTTGCATAGAAAAAACGCCGCCAAAAAAGGTAAGTTCGATGCTGTCCTGTCCGTCCCTGTAATGCACGGAAAACCCATCCGTGCCCAAAGAAAGCGTACCGAAACCCGTAAAGATGTGCTCCTCGCCCCCGGATCTGGCGGCGATGCGCACGTTACAAACCATATCCATTATAACCGAAAAAATTTATTTCGTCAAGAATTTAAGTTTTTTGTACAATTATATCCGAATTTTTTTCGGAAAATTCATGAAAAGCCGCTTTTCCCTCCGAAAGCAGGGCGCGCATGGCGGCTTCGTCGCCACAGTTGAGGGCATCAAGGTAGCGTTGAAGCTCCCCGATGAGCCGCGCGATCTCCCCCGAGAGGTTTTCTCTATCCATAAAGAAGAGTTCCGTCCAAACGGCCTCGTCGAGCGGAGCGACGCGCGTCATATCCTGAAAACTGCCCCCCGTAAAGCCGCCGCAACCGCCTGCAAGCGGGCTCTTGATGTAGGCGTTGGAGACGATGTGGGCAAGTTGGGAGGTGAGCGCGATGATGCGGTCGTGCTCGCGCGCCGTGGAGACGACGATGCGCCCGAAGCCCATCTCCTCCCCCAATCGCTTTATGAGGGAAAACGCCGCCTTATCCGTCTTCTCGCACTTCGTGAGGACGAGATTTTTCCCGTCGAAGAGGGTCTCGCTTGCGGAAGAGATGCCCGTCGTCTCCTTGCCCGCCATGGGATGCGTCCCCACATAGCGGTAGGCGCGGGGGCTCTCGTAGACGGCGTCCTCCACGGGCTGTTTGACGCCGCAGATATCCGCAACGATGCAGTTTTGGGGGAATTCCCCCTCGCGGAGAACGCGGATGGCGACGCGCGGCGGAAGCGCGAGAAAGACGACGTCCGCCCCCTCGAAGGAGTGCGCCTCGCCGTCGATATAGCCGTGGGAAAGCGCATATTCGAGCGCCTCCCTTCCCCTGTTCATGCCAAGGACCGTATGCCCCGCGCGCTTCAAACTCGCGCACAGAGAGCCGCCGATGATCCCCAGCCCATAGACGACAATTTTCAATTTATTGCGTTGATTTTCTTTAATTATGTCTGACATAGTACTTCACAAACACCGAAAAAACAAAATTCAGAGCGATTTCATGCACCATTCGTAGGCGCGGAGGCGCTTTCTGCGCTGTAAATAGTCTGGCATAAATTTTGCGACTTCGCGCCAAAATGCGGCGCTGTGGTTGAGCTCACGCGTGTGGCAGAGTTCGTGCAGGACGACATATTCGGCAATCTCGGGCGGCAAAAAGACGCAGCGGAACGAGTAGGCGATCCTCCCCTCGCGGCTACAGGAACCCCACCGTGTGCGCGCCGAGGTGATGCGCACGGAGCGGTAGGAAAAGCCGCAATTCTGCGCGGTGCGCGCGGTGAATTCTCGCATGACGGTTTGGGCAAGTTCCAAAAGGAGCGCGCGGAGGGCTTGCTCCCTGTCTTCCGCGGGCAAGAAAATTTCTCCGTCCGCAAGACCCCGATTGCCTTCGCGTATGATGTACTCCTTCCCGAGGAGGCAAATGCGGCTGCCGTCTTCAAGCGGCAATGTCTTCCGCGCCGCAAGCCGCTTTGCGATCCACCGCCTGTGCCGCTCGACGAATGCGCCGATGTCCGCATCGGTCGCCGAAAGCGGCGCCCGCACGAGAATTTCGCCACTACCCGATACGGTGAGCGTAAGTGTTCTTCTGCGGCTCCTCTCGACGACGATCTCCATCTTCCACATTATAGCACGGCCGCAAAAAAATTGCAAGATATTGAGGCGCGTTTCCCCCGCGGCGGCGCATTTTCTTGACAAACCGCGCAATTTATCCTATACTTGCACTATGCAGCCTTACACAGTGCGTCAACTTCCGCCGCGCGCCGATCTTCGTGTGCGCGTTCCCGCCTCCAAGAGCATTTTGAGCCGCGCACTCGTGCTCGCCGCCCTCTCCAAGGGGACCGTCCGCATCGTCTGCGGCGAATACGGCGACGATACGCGCGATATGCTCTCCTGCCTTCATTCGCTCGGCATTCCCCTTTCGGAGGAAGACGGGGCGATCGTCGTGCACGGGTGCGGCGGCGACATCCCTAACAAAAAGGTGACCCTGAACGTGGGGAGCGCGGGGACTGCCGCGCGGTTTCTTGCGGTGGCGCTCGCCTTCTGCGGCGGCGAATACGTGTTCACTGCCTCCGGGCAGATGGCGCGCCGCCCCATGGGCATTCTCTCCGTTTTGGAGAACGCGGGCGTCTCGGTGGAGCGCGGCGACGATACTTTCCCCTTCACCCTCCGCTCCGAGGGCATCAATGCGGAAAAAATGACCGTCGATACGGCGGAGAGCACCCAATACGCGAGCGGAATTTTACTCGCTGCTGGCACGAATGGGCGGCCGTTCACCCTCAAACTGACGGGCCCGAGGACGCGCGGGAGTTATCTCGCCATTACATTGAATATGCTCTCCGCGTTCCATATTCCCTATACGAGGAACGGAAATGAGATCGCGGTTTCACCGCAGGGCGAGCCGCCCGCGGAATATATTGTTGAGCCCGACGTCTCGGGCGCGTGTTATTTCTACGCCGTCTCCCTTCTATGCGGGGCGCGCGTCCTCGTGGAGGGCGTACATCCCGACAGTATGCAGGGCGACATCAAATTTTTGAAATTGCTCGAACAAAAGGGCGTTCGCGTCCGCGATACAGCGGAGGGAATTGTGGCGGACGGGAGAGAGATCCCCGTGTTTAACGGGTTCGACGAGGACCTTTCCGACTTCTCCGACCAGACGATGACGGTTGCCGCCCTCGCCGCGTATGCCTCGATGCCCTCCATTTTGCGCAACATTTCGCACATCCGCGCGCAGGAATGCGACCGCATCGCCGCCATTGTGGAAAATCTCAACGCCCTCGGCACCCGCTCCTTTACCGACGGGGAGGACATCTTCATCGAGCCCGACAAGGTGCACGGCGGAATTGTAAAGACGTTCGGGGATCACCGCGTCGCCATGGCGTTTTCGCTGATGGGGCTGCGAACGGCGGGCATCGCCATCGATGACCCCGACTGCTGCAAAAAGACCTTCCCCTCCTTTTTCCGGATTTTGGACGAGATCACTAAATAAAATTTTTGCCCGACGCAACAGTCGGGCAATCGCTTATTTTTCGAGATTTTTTTTGAGAATGGCGAAGAGGTCGTCGGAGATGACGTGCTCCATGCGGCAGGCGTTTTCCTCGGCGAGCGGCCGCGGCGCACCCATGCGCACGAAGATCTCGGTGAACACGCGGTGCTTTTCGTAGACGTCCTCCGCCTTCTTCTGCCCGCGCTCGGTAAGAGAGATCTCGCCGCCGTTTTCAATTACGATGTAGCCCTGCTTGACGAGCAAATTGACGGCGCGGGAGACGCTGGATTTGGCATAGCCGAGTTCCTCGACGATATCCACCGAGCGCACCGACTGCAAACGCGTACGCAATAGCAGGATGGTTTCGAGGTACATTTCTTCCGATTCGTGCGTTTTCATACTTTTCCCCTTGCTTTCATTATACTACGAATTTTTCCTTCTGTAAAGAGAAAATCAAAAATTTGTTCACTCTGCGTACAGTTGAATTGCTCCGCAGACGCGCGCGCTCGCCCTTCCCTTTGCGCCCTCGAAGCGCACGGTGACGACGCGCTTTTTGCTTTCCGCCCCCTTTTCGTGCGCCGCCCGCGCCAAAATTTCGGGGGAAATCGGCACCGCACGGGTGTATTCCTCCTCGCCCATCGTGTACATGAGATACTCGTCGAAGATCTTTTCGCCGCCGACGAAGATGCGGAGCGGCTTACCGTTGTCGGCACGGAGAAGAGTGATTTGAAGCGAGCAGGCGCGCGCCTTTCCGACCTCGAGATCGTAGCTGAAATACCCGCCCGCCTTTGCATAGCGGTAGGAGCGATCTGCAGCGACGCCGACGGAATTTTGCTCGGTGAGCGAATGCAATTCGTCCGCCTCGTACTGCCCGTAACCCGCGAGGACGCTGTCGAGCGGCTCGCGCGCGAGTTTTTCCTCGCCGCGCACCCCCTCCGAAAGGCGGAAGTAGATGGCATACCGCTCGCGGTAGCGTTTGTAGTGCGGCACAAAGGTGTAGCCGACGTCGCCCCCCGTGAGGCGGAAAGCATTCCCCTCACGCACGAGATATTTTTCCGGAGATTCGAGCACATCGGCAAGATCTTCAAAGTAGATGCGCTCGCTCTTCATCTTGCGCCGCGCGGGAATGGTGACGTCCACGCCCGTCTCGGTCTCCTCCATGTCCTCGGTGCCGAGGTCGGCGGAGAGCACCGCGCCGCCGTAGCGGAAGGCGAGCGCGTCGCCGTCGGGCAAGCCCATGAGCGTCACGGTGACGGGAATGCGGAAGGTAAGCTCGTCCCCCTCGCAAAGTTCCACGGCGATGTGCCCCTCTTCCTCTTTGAAATTCGGGCGTTTGCCGTTCACGGCAAGCCGCATGGAGTCCGAAGCCCAATCGGGAATGCGAAGATGGAACACGGTAGGCGCATCGGCGCGGGTAAGGCGCAACGTGCCGCGGTCGCTCATGGGAAAATCGCATTCGAGCGCAAACGCGACGCCCTCATCCACGCGCGCGGCGAGGTATTGTTCGATAAAAATTTCCCCACTGCGGCGGTAGAACGCGCCGTCGCCGAGTTTGGTGAAGTTCTCCATGCCGCTCCCCGTACAGCACCAAAATTTATCGAAGGGGCGGGAAAACACCTTGAAAAAGCCGCCCGCCATGGGCTGAAAGTACGTCGTCATGCCCGTTTCGGGGTTCTGCGATGGCAAAATGGAGTTGGTAAACGTATTGTCGTAGTAGTCGGCGTACTTCTTTTCCCCCGTCAGGCAGAAGAGATTTCGCGCGAGTTTCAACATATTATAGGAGATGCACGTCTCGCAGTTGCAATTGGTGCGCTCGGCGTCGAGCACATAGTCCGCGCCGAAGCGTTCCCACTCCGAACTGCCGCCCGTCACGTAGGTGTGACGCTCGGCGACAATATCGAAGAAGGTGCGCGCCACGTTGAGATAGCGCTCTGCGTTCACCCTCTTGCCGTCGAGCACCTTCCCATGTAGCGTAAGGTAGCGATTGAGCGCGCCGAGGATCTTGGGAATGGTCGTATTGGCGTGTTTGTCCTTCAAAACGTCCCTGCCGCCGCTCAAAATTTCGTCGAAGAGCGGCTCCTCGTCAAACACGTGCGCGGCGCGGGCGTGGGCGGGGTTGCCCGTAAAGGAATAGAGCGTATAGAGGGCGTCGTTCATGCCGCCGTATTCCACGGCGAGCACCCGTTTCCGCGTCCGTGTATCCCACGAGAGCGCGCGCTCTGCCGCCCAATCGCCGAGTTTTTCGGCGACGGTCAGCGCGAGCGGGAGCCCTGCGAGGCGGTAGGCATCGAGAAGTCCCGCCAAAATTTTGTGCATCGTATACCACGGCACCCACGCTTCGCGCTTGATGTTGGTCTTACTGCGCTCCACATTGTCAAACTGCGCCTCCGCGCCGCCCGTAACCAAGGGCGCCGCCCACAAAAAGCCGCGCTTGCCCCGCGTGTGCTCCTGACAAAATGCGAGTTTACCTACAATATATTGCAGTTTTTCGAGAAGTTCGCCGCGCGCCGTCTCCTTCACGCCCGCATTGGTCGCCGCCTGTGCAAGGGCGGAGAGATAGTGTCCCATGGTGTGCCCCGCGATAAGTTTTCCCTCCCAGCCTCCGTAGCGCACGAAGGAGGTGCGAAGCCCCGCGTTTTCGTAGAAGCCCGCGAGCAGCCGCCCCGCCTCCAACGAGCGGAGATAGGAAATTTCGAGTTCAAGCGCATGGGCGCACTTTCCGTCCGTCAGCACGACGCCGCGGATGGGCGTAAATTGTTCGTTCATATCATGATCCTCTGTTTTCATTGTGCTTTGCTCCCCCTTCCGTACCCAAATTGCGCACATGGGGTGCCGTTTTCTGCGGCGACCTGCCTTCGCGGCTATATCTTCCCTGCGGCGACGAGGTGTTTGAGTAGTGCGTTGCACCCCTCCACGATGTCGTCGAACGTCTCATCGAAATTTCCCGTATACCACGGGTCGGCGATCGCACGGGGGCGGGAGGAAAAATCCAACAACTTGCAGACCTTTCCCGCGTTTCTTTCCCCCACGATCCTGCGCATATCCCGCACGTTCCAGTCGTCCATGCCGATGAGGTAGTCGTACGTATCGCCGTCCGCAGCCGTCATCAGGCGGGCGCGATGCGGAATGAGCGGAATGCCCTCGCGGGCGAGTTTTTCCCGTGTGCCGCGGTGCGGGGGTTCACCGAGCGCATCGCTATGTGCCGCGGCGGAGGCAACAAAGACGCACCCCTCCATACCGTGCGCCGCGACGAGGGAGGAAAAGACGCTCTCCGCCATGGGCGAACGGCAAATATTGCCGTGACATACAAACAAGATCCCAATCATACGGCTCATCTCCTCTCTATCGCAAAAAACATATATACGGGTGCAATTTTTCATGGGAAAAGGGTTGCGTTCTACCGCCGTTCATGCTATAATGTAACCATGAAAATATTTGCGGAAAGACTGATGGATCTGAGAAAAGAGCGCGGGCTCTCCCAAGCGACCGTCGCGCGCGACCTGAATGTGAGTTTGGGAATTGTATGCTATTGGGAAACCAACAAGAGCGACCCCACCGCTTCCAACATTGCGAAGCTTGCGCGTTACTTCAACGTGACTTCCGACTATTTGCTCGGTTTGTCCGATTGATCCTCGGCTCTACAACTTCATAGATATCCGGATTTTTTAATTTTTTTAACCGCATACATACGGTTTTTGTACGGTCAGTTGACGTCTGCCTCGGGGCGGACGTCTTTCTTTTTCAACAGCGCGAGCAGGGTTTCAAGATATGCCCGCTCGCCGTAGAGTTTGATGCCCGCAATCGCTTTTTGGGCGCGCGCCTCGTTTTCCTCCGTCCGCTCAATGGCATAGAGCGCGACTTCCCGAATACCGTCGCCGTGTGCCTGTTCCTCGTATTTCTCACCCCATTCAGCCATTTCGGAGAAGAGATACCCCGCGCACACCAAATCGGCCGCGACCTCTCCCCTGCTCGCGGCGGGCACGTATTCGAAGAGCGACTGCAATCGCTTGATCTCATCGGCAGCCTTTTCGTCCTCCGTAGAGAGAAGTGCGCGGTAGCGAAGCTGCAAAATAGCGAGAAAGGCGGCGCTGTCCTCCCGCACGACGGGCACGTCGAACAGGAGTTCGCGCGGGATCTCCGCATATGTTTTCTTGAACAGCGCACCCTGCGCCGTCATCACGCGAAGGGAAAGTTCGGCGTCGGGGCGCTTTTTTATGAGGTCGAGGGCGAATTTTCCGTCCGTCTTGCCCGCGGGAAGCTCGATGGGATAGAGCGCGAGGATCCCTTCGCAGAGGTTGAGCGGCGCAAACAGGACGAAAAAGATGAGCGCCAAGTTGTGCGGAAGCACGAAAAAGAGCGTCAAAAAGACGGCGCCGTAGATAAAATTGAAGAGCGCGCCGCCCAAGAGCGCGAAGGTAAGCTTCTCGCGCACCCCGCCCCCGTTCCGCGGCAACAGGGTAGCCGCGCCGCTCACATCGGAGTCGAGGGAGAACGTGGCGGTGAACTTTCTGCTCCAATCGAAGTGCAGATACCCCACCGAGAGCGCCATCACCCGCATCCCGACAAGTGCACCGCAAAGCGCGTGTCCCGCCTCGTGCAGAACGGTATAGAGCGGGAACAGGAAGATGCACACGCAGAACGCGACGATGACAAAGAGAGCCTCGATGTCCTCGAAGCGCAGTCCGAAGTACGCGATAAGCGCCGTCCCCGCCGCGCCACACAGCGTGAGCACCGTCAGAAAGATGTAATATGCGATTTGTTTGCTTCTACCGCTCATAGCAATTTTTTGAACAAATACCCCTCTAAATTATCGCGGTCGGACGCGTAAACGACCCCGAGCCCGAGTTTTTCCATGATTTTTGCAAGCAGAAGCGCCCCACCCGCGATAATATCCGCGCGCCGCACGTCCATTCCCTTGAGCGCTGCCCGCTCCGACGGCGTGAGCGCCAATAAAGTATGCGCGAGCGCTTTGACCTTCTCCGCCGTCATGGGAAAATCGTTGACCCGCGCCGCATCGTAGGGCTCGAGCCCCTGCATGAGCGCCGCCAAGGTGCAGGCAGTCCCGCCGACAGCATACGTTCTCGGCGGAAGAACGGCCGTAAGCGGGGCAATTTCCTCGTCGATGGCAACAGAAAGCCGCGCTTTGTCGTCGCCACAGCGGTCATAAAGGCGCACCGCGCCGACGTTCAGACTGACGGCGAAGTCCCGCTTGCCGCCCCGCCGCGCGCAGACTTCGGTGCTCGCGCCGCCGATATCGACGACAGAGCCGTCCGCTCCCCCGAGCGCGCCGCAAAGCGCGAGTTCCCCCTCCTCTTCGCCCGAGACGACGTCGAGTTCCACGCCGCACATTTTTTTGACGCGGGCGCAGAATTCTTCCCCGTTCCGCGCCGTACGCACCGCGGCGGTCGCAAAGGTTTGGGGAAAAGCGCCCTCCGCGCGGGCTTCCTCCGCAAACGCCGCAATGGCGCGCGCCGTGCGATCCATGGCGTCCTCCCGAAGGACGGGGGCGTAAGCGACCCCCTCGCCGAGGCGGGTCGTGCAAACCTTTTTATATAAAGTTGTTCCGTCCGCCCAAGTCATGAGGCGAACGGAATTGGAACCTACATCAATGACGCAATATTTCATTTTTTCAATTTTTGCGTTTATAATTATAGTCGAGCGCCTTCCAATACATTCCGAAGCCGTTTTCGAGATTGTTGAGGTCGGCCTCTTCGCCCTCGAGCGTCTTTTGTTGCTCCTCGATGAGGCGATCGAGTTCCCTCTTTTCGCTGTTTTTGACGCCCAACTGCACAAATTGGATGATGAGCACGATGAGCAGGAACACGATGAGAAGTACTCCCGCTACCGTTGTAGCGACCGCGATCTTCCGAATTTTTTCCGCAGGGACGCCGCCCTCTTTCTTTTGGGACATTCCGCTTTATCCTTCCGTACGAATTTGAAACCATTATACACCTTTTGTGCGAAAAAAGCAACAATTTTATGACAACTTTTCAAATACAGGAAAAGTCCCAAAAGGCACGAGGCGAACATATAAAAGCGGAGCGACGGGAGTTCCATCATCACCGAGGCGAAGAGATACAACCCGCCGAAGAGCAGACAAAATAGGAGGTCGGCGACGATACGCACCCAAACCGCGCGGAAAAAGTAGCGGAGACAGTAGCAAAAATCATACAAAACGCCGCCGAAAATGCCGCAAGCGACGCACACGAGCGCAACAAAAATTTGATTGGGGTCACTCACCGCAGGAGCCGCCGCAAAAATTTCCCCTTCTCCGCGCCGTATTTGAGGGAGGAAACCTCGCCGCTCGCGGAAAAACTGCCCGTCCCTTGCGAGAAGGCGAGCACCTTCAAATGCGCGCCCGCGATCTGAACGCGCACCCCGCCCACCGTGAGCTGAATGGAATTTTCGGAGAACGCATCCACGCTGTCTACGCCCGTCATGGAAAGTTTGGCTCTGTTTTCTATTGTGAGCACACTCTGTTTCGCCGCCTGTTGCATATTCCCATTGTATGCCGAAAAACGCGGGATATGGCGAAATTACAAGAAAAACTCCGCAAAAACGCGGAGTTTTTTCTAATTATGTCTGACATAGTACTATGCAAATTATCCTAATTTGGCTTTTGCGCGCGCCTTTGCCCGCAGTTCGCCGTCGAGAATGCGCTTGCGGACGCGGATATTTTGCGGCGTGACTTCCAGAAGTTCGTCGTCGCCGATAAACTCCAACGCCTCCTCGAGGGAGAGTTTTTTGGGCGGAATGAGGCGGAGCGCTTCGTCCGACGAGGAGGAACGCGTGTTCGTGAGGTGCTTGGTCTTGCAGACGTTCACGTTGATGTCCTCGTCCTTGGGCGAATACCCCACCACCATTCCCTCATATACGGGTGTTCCGGGGGTGATGAAGAGCATCCCCCTACCCTGCGCGTTGAAGAGGCCGTAGGTGACCGCCTCGCCCGTTTCGAAGGCGACGAGCGACCCCGTGTTGCGGCGCTCGATCTCGCCCTTGTAGGGCTGGTACTCGAAGAACACCGAACTCATGACGCCCTCACCCTTGGTGTCCGTCAAAAATTCGCTCTTGTAGCCGAACAGCCCGCGCGCCGGCACCAAAAATTCGAGGCGGATGCGCGCGCCCATCGCGCTCATATGCACGAGTTCACCCTTCCTCACGCCCATTTTTTCAAAGACCGCACCCGTCGCCGTCTCGGGGACGTCCACGATGAGCCGTTCCACGGGCTCGTAGCGAACGCCGTCAATGTCCTTCCAGAGCACCTTGGGCGCACTGACCTGAAATTCATACCCCTCGCGGCGCATCGTCTCGATGAGAATGGAGAGGTGCATCTCCCCCCTGCCCTTGACGCGGAAGGCGTCGGTACTGTCGGTATCCTCCACATGGAGGGAGACGTCGCGCAAAAGTTCGCGGTAGAGCCTGTCCCTAAGGTGGCGGGTGGTGACGAACTTCCCCTCCTTGCCCGCGAACGGGGAATCGTTGACGGAGAAGATCATCTCCACGGTGGGGTCTGAAATTTTGACGAAGGAGACGGCCTCCACATGGTCGGCGGCGCAAACCGTATCGCCGATGTTGATCTTCTCGAGGCCGGAGAAGCACACAATGTCGCCCGCCTGCGCGCTCTCGCAGGTAACGCGCTCCAAGCCCTCTATCTCATAGAGGTTGACAAGTTTTCCCTTCAAGTTGACTTCGGGGTGATTGTAGTTGCAGACGACGACCTCCGCGCCCTGTTTGGCGACGCCGCGCTCGATCCTGCCCACGCCGATGCGCCCCACGTAGTCGTTGTAGTCGATGGAGGAGACGAGCAGTTGCAAGGGCCCCGTTTCGTCGAGTTCGAGGGGCGGGAAGTGCTCCAAAATGGTATCGAACAGGGGCGTAAGGTCGGTGCCATGCCCATTTTCGTCGAGCGAGGAGACCCCCTCCCTCCCCGAACAGAACACAATGGGGCTGTCGATCTGCTCATCGGAGGCGTTGAGATCCATCAGAAGTTCCAATGTCTCGTCGATGACCTCGTGCACACGCGCATCGGGGCGGTCGATCTTGTTGACGACGATGATGAGTTTCAGCCCCATCTCGAGCGCTTTTTGGGTGACGAACCTCGTCTGCGGCATGGGACCCTCGGCGGCGTCCACCAAGATGAGAACGCCCGAGACCATCTTCAAAACCCGCTCCACTTCGCCCGAGAAATCGGCGTGGCCGGGGGTATCGACGATGTTGATCTTCACGCCCTTATAATGAATGGACGTGTTCTTTGCGAGAATTGTGATGCCGCGTTCGCGCTCCAACGCGCCGCTGTCCATGACGCGCTCCTCCACGACTTGATTTTCGCGGAAGGTGCCGCCCTGTTTCAGCATTTGATCGACGAGGGTCGTCTTGCCATGATCGACGTGCGCGATGATCGCAATGTTCCGTAAATCCTTTCTAACCATACTTTCCTCTCAAAATCCAAAGGAGATTATAATACTTTTACGGAAAAAACACAAACAAATCGCGGCGTTTTTCGCAAAAAGTTTGCG
>CANRAR010000020.1 GCA_947628675.1 uncultured Clostridia bacterium | reverse complement strand
AAACTATATCACATGGAGCGCCTTGTTCGCTATCTTTTTTCTATCGCCTTTGTCTCACATCTATTGTAATCATACATCCGAAGGGGAAAATATTTTCGCATTTTCTTGACATGGTCGCCGCCGTTTGATATAATAGTGAATACATCAAACGCTTACAAGGGGATGAAAAGATGGGTCGCAAAAGCGTAGCTGTGTTGGACGTCCGTTCTTCCGAGATCGCGGTGTTCGTCGGGGAGCGGGGCGTAAACAATACGTTCGTATTCAAGGCGAGCAAAACCGAGCCGTACTACGGCTTCGAGTCGGGCGCATTCTACGATGAAAGCGACCTCTCGGAGGCCGTGTACAAGGCCGTATCCGCCGTCGAGCAGATCTGCGGCGAACGCATCCGCGAACTGTACATCGGCGTCCCGGGCGAATTTACCGTCGCCGTACCCAAGGAGCAGAATATCGGCTTTCCCAAGAAGCGCAAAATTTCCCAGAAGGAGATCTCCGCGCTCTTCGAGGGCGGGGCGGAGAAGCGCGAGGGCTATCGCGTCATCCGCGCGACGAGCATGATCTACACGACGTCGGATAACCGCCGCGTCGTCGATCCCACCGGCATTTCTGCGACCTCGCTTTCGGGGGTTCTTTCCTACTTCTATTGCAGTGAGTACTTCATCGGCGTGATGGATAAAATTTTCGCCAAGATGCACATCACGCTCCGGTATCTTCCCACCGAGTTCGCCATGGCGAGTTACCTCATTCCCTCCGAGACGCGGGACGAATATGCCATTTTCCTCGACGTGGGCTACCTCTCGTCCTCCCTCCTCATTCTGCTCGGCAACGGTGTACTCGCGCAGGAGACCTATTGGGTGGGAAGGGGACACATCGCGGGGAAGCTCATGGAGCAGCTTTCCGTTCCGCTCGACGTCGCCACCGCGCTGCTTTCGCGGGCGAACCTGTTCGCAAAGGACGTATCGGGCACGGCGGAATTCAACTACCGCGGCGTCTCCTATGAGATCCGCGCCGACGTGTTCGTAGAGGCGGTGAAAGAGGGGCTGGATGCGCTGTGCGAAAAGGTGGCTCCGTTCCTCGAATACTGCTCGGGGAAGGATCTCGACTATAAGCCACTCTATGTCTCGGGCGAAGGCCTCGAAAACATCCGCGGGGCGCTCGAACACATCTCCAAGCGGCTCAACCGCGTGTGCGAACAACTTGCGCCCGATTTGCCCTACTACAACAAGCCCGCTATGAGTTCGCGCGTCGCGCTCATGGATATGGCACAGTGCGACCGCGAAAAAGGCGGCGTATTCAATCGCTTACTAAACGTATTCGGAGGTTAATGTATGTTCAACGAGAATATTCCGTTTGTCGGAAGAGATAACGACCGCGTGGAAGAGCCTACGCCCGCGCCCGTCAATAACGGCAGGGCGCGCATCCGCGTCATCGGCGTGGGCGGCGCGGGAAACAACGCCGTAAACCGCATGATCGAGGCGGGCATCACGAGCGCGG
Organism: uncultured Clostridia bacterium; assembly: GCA_947628675.1. Taxonomy (GTDB): domain Bacteria; phylum Bacillota; class Clostridia; order Christensenellales; family Borkfalkiaceae; genus Gallimonas. The sequence continues at coordinate 21,579 of CANRAR010000020.1, read as the reverse complement.
AGTACATCGCGGTCAATACCGATGCGCAGACGCTCGCCCGCAGCAAGGCGCAGACCAAAGTGCAGATCGGTCTTGTAAAGACGAAGGGGCTCGGCGCAGGCGCGGAGCCCGAGATCGGCAGAGAGGCCGCCGAGGAGAACAAAGATGAGCTCGCGCGCGCCATCGAGGGAACCGATCTTCTCTTCATTACGGCGGGTATGGGGGGCGGCACAGGCACGGGCGCCGCACCCGTCATCGCAAAACTTGCCAAGGACAAGCGCATTCTGACCGTCGCCGTCGTCACCGAACCCTTCGATTTCGAGGGGAAACACCGCATGGACAACGCGACGAAGGGCATCGATAACCTCCGCAAGTATGTCGATACGCTCATCATCATTCCCAACGAGAAGATCACCGAGGTCGTCCCGCCGAATACTTCCATGACGGACGCCCTCAAAGTGGCGGACGACGTGTTGAAGCAGGGCATCCGCGGGATCTCCGACCTCATCGTGACCCCCGCGCTCATCAACCTCGACTTTGCCGATGTGCGCACCATTCTCAAAGACAAGGGGCTCGCGCACATGGGCGTCGGCGTCGCCAAGGGCGACAACCGCATCGTGACGGCCGTCCGCCTTGCCGTCAATTCGCCGCTCCTCGAGACGACCATCGAGGGTGCGACGGGCGTCATCATCAACATCGTCGGCGGCAACGACCTCACGCTCAGCGAGGCCAAGACTGCCGCGGAACTCATCCACAGCGTCGTCGATTATTCGGCAAATATCATCTTCGGCGCCTGCATCGACGAAAATATTCAGGACGAAGTGGAAGTCACCGTCATTGCGACGGGCTTCCCGTCCGCAGAGGAGGCCGCAGAGGCGGCTTACGCCAAAGTCGCTTCGCAGACGGCACAGGCGTTCCGCGCGCCCGCGCCTCGTCCCGAACTCTACACGCAGAGACAGGCACAGCCCGCCGCGCAGGAGGCGTATCCCCGCGCAGAGGCGCCCGCGCCCCAGCCCGCCGCGCCCGCCGTGCAGGAAGAGGAGCCGCCCGTCCTCGACGAGCCGCCCGCAGAACAGCCCGAGGAGACGAAGGAGGACAGGCTCCCGCCCTTCGTGAGAAGGATGTTCGGCAGAAAATAAGTAAAAAATTCAAACGGTTCGCCTTTTAATGCCGCGAACCGTTTTTTTGTGTCTTTCGGATTTTTTTCAGCGCGCGCTTGACGTAGATGCGGGTAAAGTGGCCGAACAGCCGCTTTCCGCAGATGCGGCGCGCCCCACAGGCGATCGCCTGTTGAAATCGTTCGCTCTTTCCCGACCAACTGTTAGCAAAGTGATGGACAGCCACGGTATTCTCCGTGCGGCTGTCTTTTTTTGTGTTGAAATTGATGGGCGCAAAGTATTCGGTAGGGCATAGAACGACGTTTTCGCCGCCCGCGCCCGTCAAGTGCTGCATCCCGTTCCGCAACTTCATTTGATAGTACCGCACGAGAAAATATGTGAAATAGAGGGTATTCGGCATACGGTTTTCCTTGTTACCCGTCAGGTAGGGGAGCGTACGGTACATATCGCGGAGCGCACCCATCAGCGGATGTTGGGGCGCACAACCGATGACCGCCGTCTCCACATGGGCATCGTTCTCAAAGCCGAGAAAGCAATCCGCGTCGGTGAGAAAGGCGGGAAAAGCGCGCAACAGTTCCACGTCGGTATCCAAGTAGACGCCGCCGTACCGTTCGAGAACGCACACGCGGATATAATCCGCCACAAACCCGAATTTTTTTCGGCGGTACGCCTCCATTGCATATTCGCAGTCGGAAAAGTCAAAATTATCTTCGTTCCAAACGCGAAACTCCCAGTCCGCCAACAGTTTTTTGTTGGCTTCCGCATATGCCCGATGCGCGGGCGGCATCTCTTTTCCGCCCAACCATACGGTGTGAAGGATCTTCGGGATCATCGTTTCCTCCGTTTGATAGCAAACCGCTATATTTTTCAATCATTATATAACAGGTTGCTATAATTGTCAACGAAATGGAAGTATTTTGTGAGCGTCTGAAAGAGATGCGAAAACTTTGCAACTACACACAGCGGGATATGGCGAAAAAGCTGGGCATAACCCAACCTTCCTACGCCCGCTATGAGAACGGTTCCTCGGAGCCGACGTTGGAGCGCCTTGCGAATATTGCCACCATTCTCGATTGCTCTACCGACCACCTTTTGGGCTTAAAAGAATTTTGATTGCGCCGATTTTTCGGCGAGAAGGGAGACGTATGAATAAAAAGCAAAAGCCGCGGGAACTCGACCTCGACGGGATCCACGGCGCACTTTTGGAAATTCTCGTAAAGTTTGACGAGATCTGCAGGGAGCACGGCCTTCATTATTCCATTGCGTACGGGACGCTCATCGGCGCCGTGCGGCACGGGGGATTTATTCCGTGGGATGACGATGTGGACGTCGTCATGACCCGTCCCGAGTACGAGAGATTTTACGCGATGGTGCAAAGCGGAGAGATCGACCTCGGGGAGCGGTTTGTACTCTCGGAGGATAGGGGAAAGAAGGCGTTTTATCCGTTCCTGAAACTGATGGATAAGACGCGCCCCATCAAGCGTTGGTCGCAGAAGGAAGTTCCCTATCTCTTCATCGATATTTTCCCGCTCGACGGCGCACCCAAGGACGAAAAGCAGCTGAAAAAACTGCGCAGAAAACGGCTCAAATACAGCGCGATCATGGCGCTCGCCCGCTGGGCGGTGCCCGAACATAAGTGGATGCTCATCTTCCGTGTGCTCGGGTTTCCGTTCTATCTCGGTGCGACGATCTACGGGATGTCGCGCGCGGCGCGCAAGGCGGGGGAGCTCGCCCAAAGGACAAAGTACGAGGAGAGTGAAAACTGCGCCGTATTCTGCTTTGACATCGAACACTGGCTGATGCCCTGCGAGGCATTTGCGCATTTTACGGAGTTGTCGTTCGAGGGGCACATCTTTCAGGCTGTCGCCGCGTGGGACGAATGGCTCACGCGGTGCTACGGCGATTACATGACGCCACCTCCGCCCAACAAGCAAATGAAACACAATTTGAAGGTGCTCTGCCAAGATGGGGAGGAAGCGCAAAATTGAGGATGTGACGATTTACGCGAAAAACGGCGGCTTGTGCCGCCGTTTTTGCATATGAAATGCTGACGTTTTGATCATAAAAAAAGGACGGAAAAAGCCAGCCGCCTCATTGATCGTTCTGCGATCCCTGTTGCTTTTCGCCGATTTTTTTATCGTGAATCTTTTTTACCGCAATGGCGAACATAAAAATGCCGAGGAGGGCGGTGAGGGCGCACACGACGGCGCCCGTGATCGCATTCATCCGTGCAATATTGATGAAATCGCCCGCCGTGTCGAACTCCCGGAACATTGCCGTCTGCAACGCGAGAATGGAGACCATCGCATCGGCGAGGTTGATATTTTTCGCCGCCCGCACCGTCATCTCGTCCGTTTTTCTCACCTTGACGAAATTGTAGATGGCAACGCCGATCTTGATGAACGCGTACAGCGCGTAGACATAAATTGTGATGCCTGTGTGTACAAAACTCCTGTTCTCTCCCACCATCTGCGCGATGGCTGCCGAGAGCGCGGCGGGGAGCAGGATGAGGATCAACCCGCACACACCATAGATGCGAGTGTCTTTTTTTTGCGTCGTTTCTTCCGTCTGCCCCGACTTGACGGCCTTCCTACGAAAGACGTGATAGATGAGAATGATGCCGCGCAGAAGGATGAGCAAAACATAGTACGCGGCGAGCGCACCGAACCAAACGGAACTGTTGAGAATGCCGACCGCGCCGTTGTACGCCGCAAATGCGATATTGAGGAGGAAGGAGCCGACGGCAAAGAGAATGGCGCGGAAGCCGTATTCCGTAAAAAGTCTGCCCCAAAACGGCTTTCCCTCCGACCACGCTATGACCCGCTCGTTGAGATCGGGGAAGATCTTGATAAAGCCGTAAATGCAGTAGCCCACGCCTACCGCCATGACGCCGAGAAAGACATAGCCCACCATGACATATTCGGACAGGCTTTTCTGTGTCAGAAAAATCGTCCCGCCGATCGCGCCGCCGACCGCAAACACGGCAAGGACGCATAAAAACCAAAGCGGCGGCTTTTTGAGAAAGTCGAGGAATTGTTTCATAGGGTCTCGTTCGGCGCCTTCATGAAGGGACGCACACAGACGGAGATGACTTCACAAACGAAGAGGATATCGTCCTCACAGCCGCGTTTGACCCACTCCATGGTGATGGCATTCACGCCGCTGATAAAGTAGTGCGACATATAGTTGACGACCACCTTGTCCGTGACGCCGTTCTTCGCGTAGATAGGGACGAAGATATTTTCGATGAGTTGTTTATCCATCTCTCCGATGGGGAAGGCGTTGGAGTTGTTGTAAACTTCGTATAGGCGCCTGTTCTTCTTGACGAACGTGAGGTAGGGCACGAGATACTGCGGGGAGATAAAGATGAGTTCCTCTGCCGACATTTTGGAAAAGTCCGTCGCGCCGAAGGGGGCACCGAAAGAGGTGAAAAATTCCGAAATGGCGCGCTCGTGCGTCTCTTTGAGGAGGTCGTACAAACCGTCGTAATGTGCGTAAAAGGTGGAGCGGTTGACGCCGGCACTTTTACAGATATCCATAATGGAAATGTCGCTGAATTCCCTGTGCTCGAGAAGGTTGACGAGCGCATCGTTCATTTTGACCGCGGTGTTGTGGAATTTCGCTTCGGACTTGTTCATGTATGAAACCCCTTTTCCGTATTATATCATAGTTTCCGATAGAATACAACTATAAAACCTCAGACGTTTGTTTTTTTTCATGAAAACTTTTCAGAAACCGACACTTTTCGGAATTTATGTTGTGGTGTTCTGGGGAAAACGGTGTTAAACTTTCATCGAGAATACGGAGGAGATATGGCGAAGAAAATCAAGATCGTGGCAAAACAGGCCGAGCGCGATGGGGGAACCGTTCTCACCATGGACGATTTTCGGGAATTCCTTTCGGCAAAGAGTTACGAAGAGCAATTCGGGATCCTCTTAAAACATTCCGAAAAAAATAAAAATTTTATAGAAATAAGGAGAAAAAACATGGAAAACTACAATGCAAACTATTCGGTAAGCCAAGAAGAGATTGCCAAGCAATTTAATGAATTTTGCCATACCAAAGGCATTATCGCAAAATTCAAGGTGGCGTTCGAGCAGATGGGCGAAAACGCCCGCCGCCAAAAGGCGCAGGACAAGGCGAACATCGAGGCCGTGAAAAATTCCGAAGAAAACAAGGAGTTCAAAGAATTTCTTCATACCAAGGGCTTCAAGGCGAAGTGTCGTTTGATTATCGAAAACATCAAGCATGGCGCGGCAAATGCGAATGCGGACACGGCAAGAAAAATCGACGAATTGCACACAAAGACGCAAGCGAGCATCCGCGCGCATAGCGTTTCCGGCGCGAAGTCCGACGATTACTCCGCCGAACAACTTGCCGCCGAGTTCAACGCCTTTTTGAAGGAGCGGGGCTTGGACGAAAAGTACGCCGTTCAAATCGTGGAGGAATAACGCCATGACCGAACTTGAAAAAGCGCTTTCGGGCGAGCAGTTCGACCGCCGGGATAAAGAGGTCTTTCTTTTTCAGAGCAAAGTCAAGGATATGCTCCACGAGTTCCATTCTCTCAAACCGTCCGACCCCAGAAGAACGGAGATCGTCAAGGAACTTGTGTCGGGCTACAATCAATACGTCTTTATCGAGGACGGCTTTCGTTGCAGTTTCGGCAAAAACATTCGCTTTCACGGAATGGCGATGATCAATTACGATTGCACCTTCCTCGATACGAATATCATCGACATCGGACATTGCGCTCTTATCGGTCCCGGTTGCAAGCTCATTTGCACCAACCATTCCATTGACCCGGACGAGCGCTTAAAAGGCGTGTTCCACGACAAGCCCATCAAAATCGGAAACAACGTTTGGCTGGGTGCGAACGTGACCATCTTGCCGGGCGTGACGATCGGAGACAACGCCGTGATCGGTGCAGGCTCGGTCGTCACGAAGGATATTCCCGCAAACGTCGTGGCGGTCGGAAATCCCTGCCGCGTCGTAAAAGAAATCGCCAAGCAATAATTCCAACCGAGGATAAGATTTTGAAAAAGACGATCGAAGTCATGGAGAACGGAGTAAAAAAGGAGAGGGTGGTTTCTTACATTCCTTTCCGTTATATCTTGAATATTTTCCTTATCTTCTTTGAAATCGCCGCCGTGATCGTGGTCTTGAGCCTCATTACGATCTACGTTCCTTACTTTTATTTTGCGGTGCTGGCAACACAAGTGGGCGTTGCAATCAGCATTATCGCACGAAACGATAACCCCGATTATAAGCTCCCGTGGCTGTTCTTCGTGCTGCTTATTCCCATCATCGGGTTTATGCTCTACTTTATGTTTTATGACCGCAAGCTCAATCGCAAACAGCGAAAAAATGTGGAACGGGCAAAGTCCGAGACAACGGGAAAAGACGACAATAAAGAATTTCTCGCCTTAAAAGAACGGGACGAGCAAGTTTGTTCGCAGGCGGTTTCTCTTACAAAACTTTCCGCGTCCCGACTTTACTTTGGGACGGCAATTGAATATTTTCCCCTCGGCGACGAGCTGTTTCCCGCCATGATAGAGGACTTGAAAAGAGCCGAACAGTTTATTTTTATGGAATACTTCATCATCGAAGGCGGACTGTTTTGGGATTCCATTCTCGATGTCCTCAAAGAAAAGGCAAAGGCGGGCGTGGAAGTCCGCGTCGTCTATGACGATATCGGGTGCATGATGACGCTTCCAGGCAACTACTATAAACAGCTCGCAAAGGCTGGGATCAAATGCGTTCCGTTCTCCAAGCTCGGCGGGCAGGCGAACAACAAATTCAACAACCGAAGCCACCGAAAGATCACCGTCATCGACGGAAAAGTGGGCTACACGGGCGGCGTCAATCTTGCCGACGAATACATCAACCGCATCGTAAAACACGGACATTGGAAGGACGTCGGCGTTCGTTTGGAGGGTGAAGCAGTCAATGAACTTACGAGGCTGTTCCTTATCGACTACAATCAGAACGTCAAAAAGCCGACGGACAATTTCGAAGGCTATTACAGGACTTCCGACGAGAAAGCCGAAGGCTACTGTATTCCGTTCGGCGACGGTCCCAAGCCCATTTACGACAGGCAGGTTTCCAAGACGGCGATCATGAATCTCCTTAACGGCGCGAAAAAGTATGTCTATATCACGACGCCCTATCTCATTATCGACAATGAGCTTGCCTCGGCAATCGAAAATACCGCGCTTCGCGGCGTGGACATTCGTATCATCACGCCGCACATTCCCGATAAAAAGCTCGTCTTTTTGATGACGAGGAGCTACTATCCGCGCCTTATGGCGGCGGGCGTAAAGATTTTCGAGTACGAGAAGGGCTTTATTCACGCAAAGACCTATTCGGCGGACGGCGAGGCGGCAATCGTCGGCACGGTCAATCTCGACTATCGTTCGCTTGTCCACCATTTTGAAAACGGCGTTTGGATGTACCAAAGCGCGGCGGTTTCGGATATGGAGAAAGACTTTATCGCCACGCAGGAACAGTCGATCGAATACCACTGCGGAATGCTCAAGCAAACGATATGGCGGCGGTTCGTGGGAGCGCTCGTCAAGATCTTCGCCCCGCTCCTGTAAAGAAGTTTTCCGAAGGGAAAAAGGAGAAAATAATGCAAAAGAAATTTTTTCGCGCATTTTTGGACTATCTGCCCGCAATCGTAACGGCGGTTTTGACGATCGTCACCCTCATTCTCTATGCGACGGTCATTGAAGAGCATGAGGTGAGCGATTATGTGGTCGTCAGTCTGATGCCCCTCGTACCGTCTGCGCTGATTTTTATCAATTGCCGTTGGAACATGGGCATTCCGCGGTATCTCATTATTTTAGTCTGTCTGCACCTCATTCTTTCGGCGGACGCAGGCACGGCGATGGGGCTGTACACGCTTCTTTCATGGTGGGATCTCATGATCCACGGCTTCTTCGGCTTTTTGGGGTGTGCGTTTTTCTACTATCTCTATTTCCGCTTTGAAAAGCAACCACCCAAGCCTCTCCATTATATTGTGTTTGTGCTTCTGACGATTTCGCTTGCGGGCATTTGGGAGATGTACGAGTTTCTCGCCGATCTTCTACTGCATAGCGATATGCAGTGCGTGGAGGACGCACTGATGCAGGGGATCTCTCCGCTCACCGATACCATTACCGATATGATGATCGCAGTCGCCGGTGCCGTGCTGTTCTATGCGGTGCTGCTCATCAAAAAGATTTTTCCGATGAAAAAGGAAGGAACATCCGACGGGATCGATGCTCCCTGAAATTTTTAGAAACCAACATTTTTTGGGATTTATGTTGTGGTGTTTCTCCCATGAAGATTTTATAATTGAAGTAGCAAAGTAAGGAGGCAAATATGAACGCGATCGAAATACGCGGACTCACCAAGAGTTTCCGCGGGATGTATGCGCTTGACGACTTGAATATGACCGTTCCGCAGGGTGCCATCTACGGCTTCATCGGCGAGAACGGGAGCGGGAAATCGACGACGGAAAAGTGCATCTGCGGGCATCTTGTTCCCGATAAGGGTAAGATAACTTTGTTCGGCAAGCCCTATACCGATGCGGGCGTGAGGGCGCGGGTAGGGGCGCTCATCGAGAACGCGGGGTGCTTTCCCGCATCCAGCGTCTATGCGAACCTCATGATGCAGGCCATCAATTTGGGGCTGAAAGATAGGGCGGGAGAGATTGGGCGCGTCCTCAAAATCGTCCGCATGGAGGACAACGCCAAATTGCAATTCAAGAAGTGCTCCCTCGGCATGAAACAGCGCATCGGCATTGCGATGGCGCTACTCGGCGACCCCGCGCTCCTCATTTTGGACGAGCCCATCAACGGGCTGGATACCGACGGGATGCGGCTCATGCGGGAAATTCTCGTGGACATTACCAAAAATTACGGCTGTACCGTGCTCATCTCCTCGCACATCTTGGGCGAACTCGAAAAGATCGCCACGCACTACGGCATCATCCGCCAAGGAAAGATGATACGGGAAATTGCGGCGTCCGAAATGGATAGCCGTTCGCAGGTTTACGTCTCCTTAAAGACGGGGGATATGGGGCTTGCGTTCGAGCTCCTGCGCAGCGTCGGTTGCAAGGTGCAATTCGCGGAAGAAGGGCTCCGCGTCTATGACGTGGAGGATACGGGCAGCCTTGCGGCCTATCTCATGCGGAGCGGACAACAAATCGGCGAGATGAAAAAGCACAGGATCGGGCTCGAGGAATACTACGTTTCTCTCATGAGCGGAAGGGAGGCGATGTAATATGGAAAACGCGAAAACATTGCAATTTGAAAAGCCGAGTTTCTTTACGCGCCTCAAGGGGATGCTCGGCGTGGATTTTTACCGTCTGTTCCACACGCCGCTCTATTTTATCTTCCTCGCAATCGCCGCCATCATTCCTGCACTCGTCTCCATGGGGGCAATGGGAGAAGGCGAAACAGCTGGAATGTTTACGAACGCTTGGCAGATCATCGCCGCAGACAGTCCGCTCTACATCATAAGCAATATGGGCGAATACGCCAACATGAACATGGTATTTATCTTCGGCGGGATCATGGTGTCTATCTTTATCGGTCACGACTATCGGAGCGGGTACGTCAAGCAACTGTTTACCACCCACGCCAAGAAAGAGGACTATATGATAAGCAAAACGCTCGTTTCCGCGTTCTCAATGGTGTGTATGTGCTTTACTTATCTCATCGGCGGAATGATCGCAGGAGCGGCGACGGGACTTCCGTTTGCCATCAACGCGGGCTCTTTCCTTTGCGCGATCCTCGGCAAAGTTATCATGAGCCTCGGCTGGGCGAGCCTGTACACCTTTATCAATATCATTTTCCGCAGGAAGTTCGGCATTTCCATTGCGCTCTGCTTTGTCCTCGGCACGGGCATTCCCGTCATCGGCGCGGCGGCACTCGTCGGAAATTCCGTGGCGCTCAATATCTTCCTCTACGGTTCGTCGGTATATGCTTGCCTTTCGGCAAACTTTTTATCTGTCCTCGTGTGCCTTGCCTGCTCTCTTGCTTGGGCGGTCGTCTATAATGTTCTCGGCTCGGTTCTCCTGTACCGCAGGGACGTCTATTAAGGAGGCGCTTGATATGAATGCAATCGAAATCAGAAATTTGACCAAGACTTTCGGCGAAAAGCGCGCGGTGGACAGCCTCAATATGACGGTGCCGGAGGGCGCCATTTACGGCTTCATCGGCGAGAACGGGAGCGGAAAATCGACGACGGAGAAGCTCATCTGCGGGCTCATCCAACCGAGCGGCGGCGAGATAAAACTCTGGGGCAAGGAGCACCGTGACCCCGAAATGCGCGCAAAAATCGGCGTTCTCATCGAGGCGCCAGGGTGCTTTCCGAACTACACCGTCTGGAACAACATGAAACTTCAAGCCGCCAACCTCGGCATCAAAAACGAAAATGAAGAGATCCGCCGCGTTCTGCACCTCGTGCGCATGGACGGCGCGGCGTCGAACAAGTTCAAGAACTGCTCCCTCGGCATGAAACAGCGCATCGGCATCGCCTTTGCTCTTCTCGGGAATCCCAAGCTTCTCGTCCTCGACGAGCCCATCAACGGTCTCGACGCCGACGGGATGCGCATCATGCGGGAGATCTTGACCGACCTCTCGCGCCGCGGCGTGACCGTGCTCATCTCCTCGCATATCTTGGGAGAACTCGAGAAAATCGCCACCCATTACGGCATTATCCGCGGCGGCAAAATGCTCAAAGAAATGACCGCCGAACAGCTCAATGCCGACTGCCCGACCTATGTCGCCCTCAAAACGGACGAGATCGAAAAGACGCGGGACATTTTACAGCGGGCGTTCGGACGGGCAGATATTGACGAGCAGACGGGCGAAATTCGCGTCTATAATGCAAACGCGGAAGATACCGCAAAGTATCTGTTCGGAAACTTCGGTATCGCCGTGAGCGAGATCCGCACGGCAAAGATAAGCCTCGAAGAATATTATATCAATCTCATGCAGGAGGAAAGGAAATGAACGCAAATCTCAAAAACAGCGACTTCGGAAAACGTCTGAAAACCATGCTCAAAGTGGATGCGCGCAGAATGTTTACAATGCCCACCGTGTGGATCATGCTCGGCGTTTCTCTCGCACTTCCCATTCTTATCCTCGTGATGACCTCATTCATGGGCGGGACAACCGTAAATCCGCAAACAGGTGTGGAAGAAACGGTTGTGACCTTCACAAACGTTTGGCAGGCAATCGGCTCCGCGGGCGGTGCCATGAGCATGGTTCTCACGAGTATGTGCAATATCAATCTCCTGTATTTCCTTGTGGCGATTTTCGTCTGCCTGTTCGTGGGCGAGGACTTCCGAAGCGGCTACGTCAAGAACCTGTTCACGGTGCGCTCCAAAAAGCTCGATTATGTCCTCTCTAAAACGATTGTGCTGTTTGCGGCGTCGGTGGGAATGTTCGTCCTCTACTTTGTGGGCGCGATGATCGGCGGCGGGATAGCGGGACTGTCCTTCGACCTTGCGGCGGTGGGAGCAAGCGCGGGCGGAATTATCGCCTGCATGATAAGCAAAGTGTTCTTTGCGCTCGTCTTTGTGTCGATTGCCTTAACGCTTGCGACTGTCGGGAAGCAAAAATTGTGGCTCTCTATCCTCGGCTCTCTTGCGGCGGGAATGTTGCTCTTTACAATGATCCCCATGATGACGCCGCTCAATTCGGGCGCATTCAACGTCGCGCTGTGCGTCCTCGGTGCGCCCATCTTTGCGGTCGGGCTCGGGGCGGTCAGCAATATCATTCTGAACAAGACGAGTTTAGTATAAGCAACAGCAGCGGAGGCAAACACCTCCGCCGTAGCATGAAAAAGGGGGCTTACGCCCCCGATTTCTTTTGACAAAAATCGGAGCCCGAAGGCTCCGAGATTTTTTAGTACATTCCGTCCATGCCGCCGCCTGCGGGTGCGGGGGGAGCGGGAGGGGTGGGGATATCCGTCACGATGGATTCCGTCGTGAGGAGGGTCGCTGCGACCGACGCAGCGTTCTGCAGCACCGAGCGCGTCACTTTGGTGGGATCGATGATGCCGCTCGCCACCATATCGGTGTACACGTTTTTGAGCGCATCGAAGCCGTACGTCACCGTCTTCTTCGCCAAGATCTTATCCACGACGACCGAGCCGTCCACGCCCGCATTCGCGGCGATCTGCCGTACGGGCTCCTCGCAGGCCTTCAGAATGATGCTCGCGCCCGTCCTTTCGTCGCCCGAGAGGGAAGCGACAAGCCGTTTGAGCACAGGGACGCAGGAGAGGAGCGCCGAGCCGCCGCCGGGCACATAGCCTTCCTCCACGGCCGCGCGGGTCGCCGCTAAGGCGTCGTCGATGCGGAGTTTCTTCTCCTTCATCTCGACTTCGGTCGCCGCGCCGACGTTGATGACGGCAACGCCGCCCGCAAGTTTGGCGAGGCGTTCCTGCAACTTCTCCCTGTCGTAGTCGGAAGTCGTCACTTCGATCTGCGCCTTGATGGAGGCAACGCGCGCTTTGATGGCTTCCTTGTCGCCCGCGCCGTCGATGATCGTCGTGTTATCCTTATCCACTTTCACCTGGTTGGCTCTGCCGAGCATATCCATGGTGGCGTCTTTGAGTTCGTAGCCGAGGTCGGAGGTGATGACGGTGCCGCCCGTGAGGGTCGCAATGTCCTCGAGCATTGCCTTTCTCCTGTCGCCGAAGCCGGGAGCCTTCACGGCAACGCAGTTGAATACGCCCTTCAATTTATTGACGATGAGCGCGGCAAGCGCGTCGCCCTCGACGTCCTCCGCAATGATGAGGAGTCGCTGTCCCTGCTGGGCGAGGGGCTCAACGATGGGCAGAATTTCCTGCAAGTTGGAGATCTTCTTGTCGGTGATGAGGATGTAGGGGCTGTCGAGTACGGCTTCCATCTTCTCGGTGTCCGTCACCATGTAGGCGGAGGCATACCCGCGGTCGAACTGCATCCCTTCGACGGTGGTGAGTTCCGTCGTCATGGACTTGCCTTCCTCCACGGTGATGACGCCGTCCTTGCCCACGATCTCCATCGCCTTTGCGATGAGTTCGCCGACTGTCTCGTCGCCCGCCGAAATGGAGGCGACCTGCGCGATCTCCCGCTTGCCGTCCACCCGCTTGGAGATGGATTTGAGCTGTTCGACGGCGGCGTCCACCGCCTTGTCGATGCCCTTCTTCAAAATGATGGGGTTGGCGCCCGCCGCGAGGTTTTTGAGCCCTTCGCGGATGATGGCCTGCGCGAGGAGCACGGCGGTCGTGGTGCCGTCGCCCGCTACGTCGTTGGTCTTGGTGGAGACCTCCTTCACGAGTTGCGCGCCCATGTTCTCGAAGGGATCTGGAAGTTCGATCTCCTTTGCGATGGTCACGCCGTCGTTGGTGATGAGGGGTGCGCCGAACTTCTTATCGAGCACCACATTCCTGCCCTTGGGGCCGAGGGTGATTTTCACCGTGTCGGCGAGGGTATTCACGCCCGCCTCTAATGCTTTTCTTGCTTCGTCTCCGTATTTGATCTGTTTTGCCATAACAATTCTCCTTTACTCTACGATTGCCAGAATATCCGACTGCTTGATGATGGTGAACTCCTTGCCGTCCACCTTAAAATCGGTGCCCGCGTACTTGGCGCACAGCACTTTGTCGCCCGGTTTTACCTGCATGACGACCTCTTTCCCGTCGAAATTTCCCCCGGGGCCGACCGCAATGACGACGCACGTCTGCGGTTTTTGCTGTGCGGAAGAGGGGAGAAAGAAGCCGCTTTTCGTCTTTTCTTCAACGGTGACCGCTTCTACGACCACTTTGTCGAACAAGGGTTTGATATTCATAATGTCCTCCTGAAAGCCGCGCTCTTTTGCGCGATTCTGTTCTTTTTTATTATAAACACAAAAGCGGATAAGTCAAACAAAAGCGGAAAGAATTTCCATTCTTTTTTTGCGGAAAAAAGCCGAACGATTGACACGTATTCCCGTATGTGCTATAATGGAGGCATGGATAAGTGGGATCATCGTTTTATGGAGCTCACGGAACTCGTGGGCAGTTGGGCAAGTTGCTTCCGCCGCAAGGTAGGGGCGGTCATCGTGAAGGAAAAGCGCGTCATGACGACGGGCTACAACGGCGCACCCGAGGGAATTCCTTCCTGCGTGGAGCGCGGCGAGTGCCTCCGCGAGAAGCTGAATATCGAGAGCGGCACCCGTGCGGAACTGTGCTATGCCGCCCACGCCGAGCAAAACGCCATCATTCAGGCGGCGAAGTACGGCGTGAACATCAACGGCGCAACGCTGTATTGTACGCACCAGCCCTGTGTCATCTGCGCCAAGATGATCATCAACGCGGGGATCGAGCGGGTCGTCTACAAAGAGGGCTATCCCGATGAGTTCTCCATGCAACTCTTCGGCGAAGCGGGCACAAAAGTGGAAAAAATGCAAGAATAAGCGAGGAAGTTATGGCAAATCCCGTTGTCACATTTGAAATGGAGAACGGCAAAACGTTCAAGGCGGAACTCTATCCCGACGTGGCGCCCAACACCGTCAACAACTTTTTGTCCCTCATAGGGAAAGGCTTTTACGACGGCATCATCTTCCACCGCGTCATCGCGGGGTTCATGATACAGGGCGGCGACCCCAAGGGTGTCGGCACGGGCGGGCCGGGGTACTGCATCAAGGGCGAATTTTCCGCCAACGGCTTCCGCAATCCCCTGAAACACGCGCGCGGCGTTCTCTCCATGGCGCGCGCCCAAAACCCCGACAGCGCGGGCTCGCAGTTCTTCGTCATGCACGAGGACGGCTTCTTTCTCGACGGGCAGTACGCCGCATTTGGCAAGGTAATCGAGGGGATGGAAGTCGTCGATGAAATTGCCTCAACGCGCACCGATTTCCGCGATAAACCGCTCAAAGAGCAGAAAATGAAGCGGGTGACCGCCGAGACCTTCGGCGTAAATTATCCCGCGCCCAAGAAAATTTAGGAGACGTTATGTCCGACAAGCGTTACTACGAAAATCCGCTAAGTACCCGCTATGCGAGCCGCGAAATGCTGGAAAATTTCGGCGACGAAAAGCGGTTCCGCCTGTGGCGCAAACTCTGGGTCGCCCTCGCGGAGAGCGAAATGGAGTTGGGGCTTCCCATCACCGAGGAGCAGGTCGCAGCGCTCAAAGCTCACGAGGCAGACATCGACTACGAAAGGGCGGAGGAGTACGAGCGGCAGGTGCGGCACGATGTGATGGCGCACGTCAAGGCGTACGGCGACGCTTGCCCCAATGCCGCGGGCATCATCCACCTCGGCGCGACGAGTTGCTTTGTGGACTGCAATTCCGAACTCATCATCATGAAGGACGGGCTCGAGATCGTCCTCAAAAAGCTCGTCAACGTCATGGAGAAGCTGAAAAATTTCGCGCTCCGCTATAAGGATGTGCCCACGCTCGGCTTCACCCACCTGCAACCCGCCCAGCTCACCACAGTGGGCAAGCGCGCCACGCTGTGGCTGCAGGATCTCATGCTCGACTACGAGAACCTCACCACCCTCCTCGAAAAAGTGCGCCTGCGCGGCGTAAAGGGGACGACGGGCACACAGGCGAGTTTTTTGGATCTCTTCGACGGCGACGGCGAAAAGGTAAAGGAGCTCGAGCGCCGCGTCGTCGAAAAACTCGGCTACGAGAAGGTCTATCCCGTCACGGGGCAGACGTATCCGCGCAAATTCGACTACAATGTGCTCTGCGTCCTCTCGCAGATCGCACAGAGCGCCTATAAATTCTCCAATGACATCCGCATTTTGCAGAGCATGAAGGAAGTGGAGGAGCCCTTTGAAAAATCGCAGATCGGCTCCTCGGCGATGGCATATAAGCGCAACCCGATGCGCTCGGAGCGCATGGGCAGCCTTGCCCGCTATATGCTGTCTCTCCCCGTGAACAGCGCCATCACCGCCTCTACGCAGTGGTTCGAGCGCACCCTCGACGACAGTGCCAACCGCCGCATCGTCAACGCGCAGGCGTTTTTGACGGTGGATGCCATTTTGAACATCTATATGAACGTCGCCGAAAATCTCGTCGTGTACGTGAAAGTCATCGCAAAACACGTCGCGGCGGAACTTCCATTCATGGCGACGGAGAACATCATCATGGAGTGCGTCAAAGCGGGCGGGGACAGGCAGAAACTGCACGAACGCATCCGCGTCCTCTCGCAGGAGGCGGGGCGAATGGTCAAGGAAGAGGGGAAGGAGAACGACCTTTTGGAGCGCATCGCCTCCGATAAAATGTTCGCCGCCGTGCACGGAAAACTAAATGAAGTGGTCTCCCCGCGCAAGTTTATCGGTCGTGCGCCCGAACAGACGGAGGAATTCATCTCCGCGGAGATCGATCCCATCCTGCGTCGCCATGCGTCGCTTTTGGGCATAAAAGGGGACGTGAAAGTTTGATTTTTGTCATTTTGCGATGTACTATGCGTGACATAATATAGAAAAACTGCGGCGTTTTGCCGCTTTTTTCTCATATCGGAAGAGCAAGACGCGCAAACTTTGGGTATGGAATACAGGAAAGTTTGCGTCGAGGTCATCGCAAAATTTTCGAGCGAAGGGGGGATGCGTCCCATCGAACTCAAATGGCGGGACGGCGAAGTATATCTTATCGACCGTGTGCGCTTTGCCGAGCGCGCTCCCGCCCGTGTCAGCGCGATCTTGCCCATCCGCTATACCTGCCTCATCGGCGGCAGGGAAAAATATCTCTATTTCGAGCCCGACAAGATGCAATGGTTTGTGGAGGTTTTGGGTGCCTGATTTTTCGAGATGCATTCTGCACAGCGATCTGAATAATTTTTACGCCTCCGTCGAGATGCTCCGCCGTCCCGAACTCAAAGAGGTGCCGCTCGCCGTCTGCGGGAGTTTCGAGGATCGCCACGGCGTCGTCCTCGCAAAGAATATGCCCGCAAAAGCCGCGGGCATCAAGACGGGCGAGCCCTTTTTTCAGGCGAAGAAGAAGTGCAAGGATCTCGTGAGCGTACCCGCCGATTTTCCCGCATATATCCGCGTTTCGGAGGCGGTGCGGGAGATCTACGCGCGCTATACCGACCGCATCGAGCCCTTCGGCATCGACGAGTGCTGGCTGGACGTCACGGGCAGCCGTAACCTCTTCGGGGACGGCGAAAAAATCGCAAACGACATCCGCGAGGCGGTCAAGCGCGAGATCGGTGTCACCGTCAGCGTCGGTGTGAGTTTCAACAAAATTTTTGCAAAATTGGGCTCGGATATGAAGAAACCCGACGCTGTTACGGTCATTTCCGAGGAAAATTACAGGCAGACGGCGTGGAAATTGCCCGCTTCCGACCTTCTCTACGTGGGAAAGGCCACGGCGCGCAAGCTCTCCGTCCTCGGGATCTCCACCATCGGCGACCTCGCCCAAAAAGACGAAGCCGTCTTGGTGCGCGAACTCGGCAAGTGGGGGAAACTACTGCACGACTACGCCGCGGGGGAAGATCGCTCTCCCGTTGCGCTCGCGGGAACGGGGCGCGAGGTCAAGAGCGTGGGAAACAGCCTCACCTGCTACCGCGACCTCACGACGGACGACGATGTGCACCTTCTCCTGCTTCTCCTCTCGGACAGCGTCGCCGCGCGCCTCCTCGAAAGCGGGCTCGGTAGGGCATCCACCGTCAAGATCTCCGTTACGGACAGCGAACTCGACCGCTACGGCAAGCAGGGCAAACTTTCCCGCCCCTCGCGCAACGCGAAGGAGATCGCCGACTGCGCCATGCACCTTTTCCGATCCCTCTATTCGTGGGAGCGCCCCGTGCGCGCACTCGGCGTTGCCGTCTCGGATTTTTCCGAGAACGAGCAGCTCACGTTCTTCGGCGATGCGGAGGAAGAGGAAAAAGAGGATCGTTTGGATGCCGCCGTGCAGAAGATGCGCGAAAAGTACGGCAACCGCGTCCTGCAACGGGCGACGGTGCTCGGCGATAAGCGGCTCGCCGAAATGGACATCAAGGGCGCACACATCATCCATCCCGAAGGTCACCGCGGCGACGCATAAAATTTGCGTTTTGCTGGGAAAAAGTCTTGACAAACGGTGTGAAATACGGTAAAATATTTGCACACAGATAGGGGAGTAGTTCAATGGTAGAGCAACGGTCTCCAAAACCGTCTGTTGCGTGTTCGAGTCGCGTCTCCCCTGCCAAAAAGCGCCGCAACGAAAGTTGCGGCGCTTTTTCCGAAATGCGGCGACAGGAGAAATCGTGGGAAATTATCAAAGCGAAAAAACATATTTGCTCGGGGTCATCGGCGGGGGCGTCATGGCGCGCGCCATCATCTGCGGCGCCGCACAAGCGGGCGTATTTGCTCCCGATAAGGTCTGCATCTGCGAACCTGACGAAGCAAAGCGCGCCGCTTTCGGGCGCGAGGGCTTCCACACGACAACAAACGCGCGTTCGCTCGCCGAAAACTGCAATTATCTCCTCTTTGCCGTCAAACCGCAGGTATTTCCCGCCGTCGCGGAAGATCTCCGCGGCGCTTCTCTTCCCGTTCTCATCAGTATCATGGCGGGCAAGACCAAGCGCGCCGTGCGCACCGCCCTCAATGCGGAGGCGAAAATCGCGCGCGTCATGCCCAATCTTCCCTGTTGCGTCGGCGAAGGCATGGCGGGCGTGGACGTCTCCGAACTCTCCGAAGAGGAAAAAACCTTCGTGCTCGGTCTCTTTTCGGCGGTGGGCAAGGCGGTCGAGGTGCCCGAAGAGCGTCTCGATGCCGTCACGGGCGTCTCGGGAAGCGGCCCCGCATACGTCTATCTCTTTCTCCGTTCGCTCGTCAAGGCGGGCATGGAGCAAGGGCTCACCGAGGAGCAAGCCAATGCGCTCGCCCTGCAGACGGTAAAGGGCGGGGCGGCATATGCCGAACAGTCGGGAAAGTCGTACGACGAACTCATCGCCGCCGTCTCCTCCAAGGGGGGCACGACGGTCGCCGCGCTCTCGAGTTTTGAAGCGGACGGCTTTGAAAGCGCCGTCTCCCGTGCCGTTTCCGCCGCGGTGAAGCGCGCAAAGGAGCTCTCGGAATGAAGCGCGTCACGCTGTATACCGACGGCGCCTGCTCGGGAAACCCGGGTGCGGGCGGCTGGGGCGGCATCCTCATGTACGGGGAGCACAACCTCAAATATTCGGGAGGAGAAAGGCAGACGACCAACAACCGCATGGAACTCGTCGCCGTCATCGAGGGGCTCTCCCGCCTCAAATTTCCCTGTGCGGTGGATGTGTACAGCGATTCCGCCTACGTCGTCAACGCCTTTGAAGAGCATTGGCTCGACGGGTGGAGGAAGAACGGCTGGAAGAAGGCGGATAAAAAGCCCGTCCTCAACGCAGAACTTTGGGAGCGTCTCTACGAACTCACGTGCTATCACGAGGTAACCTTCCACAAGGTGAAGGGTCACGCAGACAACGAATACAACAACACTTGCGATAAACTCGCGCGCGACGCCATCAAGGCGCTTGTCGGCGACGGCGCAGAACCCGCCGAACCCGATAGAGAAAGCGCCGCCGATGCCGAACCCGCCGTAAAGACCAACGACGGCGAAGGCGACCGTTAACTTATAAAACGGTGAAAGAGCGTATATAATAGAATAGAAAACGTCTGTGGAGTGGAGATGCCGGAAGGGGAAGCACAAAAGAATAGCCGCTCGGTCGTTGCGATCGCTGCGCATATTGTGGGCGTCACCGCGGGAGCCGTCCTCTTTGAGGTGTTCCTCTTCCTTTGCCTCACATTTTTTATGGAACAGTGGAGCGCGGCGCTCTGGATCTCCATGCTCGTCCTCGGCACAGTCCTCAACATTGCCGTTCTCACCGTCGATTTCATCTTTTTCTATTTCAATAAGGAAATAATCTACAAATTCTGCATCACGGCGTACATTCTCGCCGTATTTTTCGCCGTGCTCATCTATGTCATGCTTGAAACGGGCTTTTTCGAGATTATGCGCGACGAGGAGGAACTCGAGGCGTTCTTGGCGCGTTCGGGCTGGATGTACGTGCTCTTCGTGCTGCTGCAATTCTTGCAGGTCGTCATCCTGCCCATCCCGAGCGCTGTCACGGTCGTGGCGGGCGCGGCGCTCTTCGGACCCCTCGTCGGGAGCCTTTTGAGCCTCCTCGGCATCGTCCTCGGGTCGCTCGTCGCCTTCTTCGTCGGGCGGCTTGCGGGGCAGAAGGTCGTCGCATGGCTCATCGGGAAGGATACCCTCGAAAAATGGCTGAATAAGATCAAGGGCAAGGATAAACTCTTGCTCTCCGCCATGTTCCTGCTGCCTGTCTTTCCCGACGACGTTCTGTGCTTCGTCGCGGGGCTCTCCTCCATGTCTGTCTGGCTGTTCGTGGGGGTCATCCTCGTCTCGCGTATCCTCGCTATCTTCACGACGAGTTACTCCATCTCTCTCATCCCGTTCAACACATGGTGGGGCATCCTCACGTGGGTGGTCATCGGCATTGCCGTCGTCATCCTGTTTGTGTTCCTGTATAGGAAGTCCGACGCCATCCTCGATTGGTTCGCCCGCAAGTTCCGCCGCGAGACGAAGATCGAGGAGAAAAAGGAAAAAGACGAATTTACGCTGGAGATCGTAGATCCCGACGGTTCCGTCGTCTCGAAGGGGGTCAAAAGGGAGGGGGCGGACGAGCCGCCGCCCAAGCCCGAACAGGAGAAGAAACCGCCGCAATGACAGCGGCGTTTTTTTCGTCGTGAGCGGTAAAATTTTCCGTTCAGGTCTTGCTTTTTGCGCGGCAGTCGTATATAATATATTTGGTCGAAATTGGGATTTCGATAGGCTATCAGAGGGTAACATGGATAAAATCAAACAGTTCAGAGAGAGAAAGAGCGCCATCGAGGGCGCGGGGAAGAACATCCGCGCGGAGATCGTAGCGCTCTGCGACGAAGATAGTTTCGTGGAACTTTCCGCATTCAGTTTTTCCAAGGATGCGTTTTACGGCGAGGATGCCTGCGGCGAGGGCGTGGTAACGGGTTTTGCCACCATCGGAGGGTATCCTTTTTATCTTGTCGCGCAGAATTACGAAGTCAGCTTCGGCGGTCTCTCCAAGGCAAATTGCGAAAAGATCGCAAAGACTTTAAGCGCCGCCGAAAAGAACGCAACGCCCGTCGTCTATCTCCTGCATTCGCAGGGAGTGCGCGTCGGCGAGGGGGTCAACGTCTTGGAGGGCATCTCCGGACTCCTCTTGAAGGCGACCCAACTCAAAGGCACGGTGTTGCAGTTTGCGGTGCTTCTCGGCGAAGTTTACGGCTCCGCGGCGGCGCTTGCCTCCGTGTGCGACGCCGTGTTGTTCGCCGAGGGCGCAACGCTCTCCATAAGTTCTCCGCTCGTGCTGTCCGCCAAGGCGGGCAAGAACTTAAAGCCCGCGGAGGTGGGGGGATATTCCGCACTCGGCGGAACGCTTCTGCCCGCCGTGCAAGTTTCGGGCGCCAAGGAGGCGGCGAGCGTCATTCTGAAGATCTCAGACCTTGTGAACATCGCCGTCGAGGA
>CANRAR010000019.1 GCA_947628675.1 uncultured Clostridia bacterium | reverse complement strand
TAGAGTGTGCAAAACCAAACCACAACACAGGAGATCCGAATGAACTACCACCATCTTACCATAGAAGAGCGCGCTTGTCTACGAAAATACTACAATGAAGGGCTAAGTTTTCGTAAAATTGCAAAATTGTTGGGGCGAAGTCCGAGTACGATCTCCCGGGAGATCGGCAGGAACTATACGCACAGGTATGAGTATAATACCTATTATCCTCATACGGCACAGAAGAAATATCTGTTCCGCAGGTCGTTCTGCCACAGGGGAATGTTCTGGGATAAGGAAGTCACGGATTATATTACGGAGAAGTTATCCTTGACATGGTCTCCCGAACAAATCTCAAAGACACCGTGTGAGCTGAAGATGCCTTCCTTTAAGACGATCTACCGTTGGTTATATGAGGGATATGTAGCCAAAGGAGATATAAAAAAACTGCGAAGGAAGGGAAAGACGAAGAAGTGGCTCGGGAACAGAGGAAAGTATACGGCGGGGAAGAGTATACGGAAACGGGATAAGAGCGTATATACGCGGAAAGAGTTCGGACATTGGGAAGCAGATACGGTCGTGAGCGGGCAAGGGAAGAGCAAGGCGTGTTTTGCGACGCTTGCAGAGAGGAAAACGAGGTTTTACATAGCGGTTAAGATCCCCAACCGAAGCGGGGAAACAATGGCGAAGGCGGTGATTGCCGTTCTCTCGCAACTTCCCCAAGGGGCGGTGAAGACAATTACCTGCGACCGGGGGAGCGAGTTTTCCCATTGGAGAGAGATAGAAGAGGCATTGCATTGTTCTGTATACTTTGCAGATCCCTATTGTGCATGGCAAAAGGGAACAAATGAAAACCTGAACGGTTTGCTTCGGGAATTCTATCCCAAAGGACGAAACCTTTCTCACGTGAGCGACAAAACCCTAAAAAAGAATCTGGCGCTTCTCAACGCCAGACCCAAAAAAGTCCTTCTCTTCCAAACTCCACAGCTTCTCTTTGAACAAAATCTCAAAAACTGTTGCACTTAGTTTGACAATTCACTGCGGGGAAAGGAAATTTTTTTCGCGTCGCCCCGCCGCGTGCTTGTATGATCGATTTTTCACCATTCATTTTCATACT
Source organism: uncultured Clostridia bacterium (assembly GCA_947628675.1). Classification (GTDB taxonomy): domain Bacteria; phylum Bacillota; class Clostridia; order Christensenellales; family Borkfalkiaceae; genus Gallimonas. Next base: position 28,160 of record CANRAR010000019.1, on the reverse strand, counting down.
TTTATGATAGTACATTTTACACTGTGTTCTTTGGATAGGAGCGTAAGGATTTGAGGGTTGCGTTTTGACAGTAACGTAGATTTTTCGTTATTCATATTTTTTAGGCGCATATTTTATTTCGCTTTGCTTGGATAGGAGCGTAAGGATTTGAGGGTTGCGTTGTGATTTTGCCATGGATTTTTCGTCGTTTGATTTCATGTTTTCAAGATAGCATACCGATTCGAGTTTTGTTTGGTTATATGCCCTTGGTATTTGCAAAGTGGGAGATCGTGGGTGGAAAAACAAGAAAGAGGGCGGGGCAAATGACGGGTATGCAGGCGGGAATTTTCCCATCGATTTCTCACCATTCGTTTTCATACTTTTATGATACCATGCCTTTTTGATACAGAAGGCGATATATGACAAAAAATTTTTGAAATTTTATGTTTGCAAAAACTCCCGTCCGTTCAACGGGCGGGAGACAACAATTGGAATAAAGTCAATTGGCAGAACAGAACTTGCGCAGAGGGTGCTCAATGTTTTTTGCGGTCGGTTTCTCGCCATGCCGTAAACGTGCGCCGCGCGAGTTCTTTAACGGGTTCGGGAAAGGAACGGTATGCCTCGATGAGCTGAAGTTCATCACCGGAATATTGTTCGGCGGGAAGCGGGGAGATGACGCCATACTCATCCTCGCGGCATAAAAGATAGTCGATGCTCACCTCAAACAAATCGGCAAGACGCACAAGCATTTCCGGTTCAGGTTTGTTGATCCAATTTTCATAATTGCAAAAGGATTGCGGGCTGATGCCAAGCAAATCTGCAACGTCTTTTTGGCGCAAACCTTTTTCAAGACGAAGTTCTTTGATCCTGTTTTTCATCGGCTTTCCCATTTTTTCTTTATTATACAAAAATTTATGGATTTATACTTGACAAACAACGAACAGTGGATTATAATAAAAATCAATAAATAATTGATTTTGTTAAAACTGCTAATATAGAGACCATTTGTTCGCACCGCAGCAGAAGCGTCGGCGGTGCGGCCGCTTTTTGATTGAGATGCAGGTGTGTGCAATATAAAAGATATAAACGAAAGTATGGGAGGAAAATCGTAGAAATGAACGAAGATACTGTTACTTTGGTTTCGACATTATACGCGTTGCGCGCAGGGCTATTCGCTGTTGCGATTGAGTACGACGGCTTCAATGAGGACTGTAAAAGGGCGTATAACAATTTTTCGGGTGCACGTGAACGTGCGGAAAAGTTGGAATACCGATACGAGGTAGAACAAGAGAAGCTGAAAAATGTACAACAGGATGTGGAGTCCACACAAGAGTGGTTGGAAAACAGCAGATCCCACCATAACACGCTGGGAAGCATTATAGGCGGTTTTGTGCTATTTTTTACGATCGGCGCCGTTCTGTTGCTCCTGTGCGCTTATTGTATCCTCGGCCTCTGTGTTTATTGGGGCGCGATTCCGGATTGGAAATCGAACTGGTTTTATTCTCTCGTTTACACTTGGTGGCCAAGTTCAGATTGGACGATCGTTGTCGCCATTGCTGTCGCGCTCATCGCACTTTTTTTCGGAGGGTTTTTCGCCGGGTTTTCGGTTTGGTGCGTGTATGATGATAGCGGATCTTATGTGATGCAAAAGAAGGATATCTCCCGTGCACAGCTTGCAAACGAGAAGGCAAGGCGAGATTTCAGCGCGCGGAAGGAACAATTAAAACGGACAAAGTCGGCGCTTGACGTAGCCAAGAAAAGCCGGGGGATCGTGGATTACAGCGCATTTTGCGAGGATATAGCAAGAAAAGGCAATGTGCATTTAGTCGTGGGAAATCTTCTATATCGCGAACTCTTAAAACAGTTTTCGTCACTTCTCGATGAGCGCGATTGGGGTAACCTTGATTATATCATTTATGCGCTTGAAACGAGACGCGCCGAAAGTTTGAAAGAAGCTCTGCAAATGTGCGATAGGGAGCTGCAGACGGAACGGCTTGAAAAGAGTATTCAATCGGCCGCACAACAGGTTTCCCGAACAATCGAGCATGGACTCAGAGATTTGCAGGATCAAATGGACTCGTGTTTCAGTTCGCTTTCTGATCATATGCGTTCGCTTTCCAATCATATGAGCTCAATTTCTAATGACATTCAGGAGAGCAAGGGACAAATCATCTCTGCCGTTTCCAATTCTGTTTCGGGCGTGAACGCCCGTCTTACGCAGATAGCTTCGACTTCCGCTTTCAACAGTGCGCTTCTCGCCAAGGCGAATGAAAGCAGTGCGGAGATCGCAAGAAATGTGAGCCGCCTCCGCGACTACGCGGACTTCCGCTACCGCCGAGAAGTGGGGTGATATATGTCCGTTTGCGTGAAAGGAAGAAGAACGGCAGAATTGAAAAATGTGATTACGTATGTTTTCAGCCCGATTGCAGAAAATGCAGTCGGGCGAATTTTATGGGAAATCAGACCATCTATTTCAAAAGACAGCCGCGCATCGTGGCGACGAGCACCATCGCAGGCCCCAAGGAGTGCGAGGGCATCGTCGGCAGATATGTGGAAACGGCGCTCGCAGACGATATGTTCGGCGAGAGCACCTACGAAAAAGCCGAGTGCAAGATGCTCTCCCACGTCATCGACGGTGCAATTACCAATGCGGGCTTCAAACGCGAGGAGATCGACTGCATCGTATCGGGAGACCTTCTCAACCAAATCATCTCCGCGAGTTTTGCGGCGCGGGATTTCTCCGTGCCCTTTCTCGGCGTGTACGGGGCGTGTTCCACCATGGCGGAGAGCCTTGCGGTGGGAGCGGCGTTTATAAACGGCGGGCTCATGCACCGCGTCGTTGCGGCGACGGGGAGCCACTTTGCCTCTGCCGAGCGGCAGTACCGCTACCCCTTGGAACTCGGCTGTACCCGCCCGCCGCAGGCACAGTGGACGGTGACGGGCGCGGGGGCGGCGCTTCTCTCCGACAAGGGCGAGGGCATCAAAATTACGGCGGCGACACTCGGCAAGGTCGTAGATTTCGGCGTGACCGACGTCAACAACATGGGCGCCGCCATGGCCCCCGTAGATGGTATAATAGCACCATAAATCTGCGGACGGCGCGGCGCTTCAACACACTTTTGCCCCTGTTCCGCAATCACGGAGGAGGTGCAAATGATGAGGATGGGGGCGGAAAAAAGGGGTGCGCGATGCGGCGAGCCGCCTGCGCGGAAGAACGCGCCCGCCCTTCTCTCGGAGAGGACGTTTGAAAGAGGGGGGAGCGCCTATTTCCGCCGCGACTACGAGGACGGCACGGTCGATTTAATTTATTTTGACGGGGCGCGCGGGGTGTGGGTCTATGAAATTTACAGGCACTACGAGGTTGCGGGCATGGACTACGATTTTGAAGAGTGCCTCGCTTCGCCCGTGTTTTATATGCGCTATTTGGAGGCAATTGCCGTGCGGTGAGGCGCTTTGCGCAAAATGGAAGGGCTCATTTCAGGAATTTTGCGTAAATTCATTGCTTTTCATTTTTGGGTGTAGTATAATGTATAAAAACATGGACTTGCAAAAGATCGGCACGAGGAAACCATGAACATCAAATTTTCTCCGCCCGATATTTCGGAAGCGGAGATCGAAGAAGTCGCGGCGGCATTGAGATCGGGGTGGATCACCACGGGGCCGCGGACAAAGGAATTGGAACGGCAGGTCGCCGCGTTCTGCGAAGCGGAGCGGGCGGTCTGCCTCAACTCGCAGACGGCCTGCGCGGAGATGGCGCTCAGGCTTCTCGGCATCGGCGAGGGGGATGAGGTCATCACCTCCGCTTATACATACACCGCGTCGGCTTCCGTTGTGTGCCATGTCGGCGCGAAATTGGTGCTTGTCGATATTCAGAAGGACAAGCCCGAGATGGATTACGACGCCTTAGAGGCCGCCATTACCCCGCGCACCAAGGCGATTATTCCCGTCGATCTCGGCGGTGTGCCCTGCGACTATGAAAGAATTTTCGAGATCGTCGAGAGAAAGCGCGCGCTGTTTCATCCCGCGAATGAATTGCAGAAGGCGATCGGGCGCATTGTTGTGCTCGCCGATACCGCACACGCGTTCGGCGCGGTGTGGCACGGCAAAAAAGTGGGCAGTATCGCCGATTTTTCCGCGTTTTCCTTCCACGCGGTGAAGAATTTCACGACCGCAGAGGGGGGCGCGCTCACGTGGCGGCACATCGAGGGCGTGGACGACGAAGAACTTTACCATAAGTTGCAACTTTTCTCCCTGCACGGGCAGTCCAAGGACGCGCTCGCCAAGACCCAACTCGGCGCATGGGAGTACGATATCGTCGGGACGTGGTACAAGTGCAACATGACGGACGTTGCTGCCGCGATGGGGTTGGCGCAGATGAAGCGCTATCCCGCCATGCTTGCGCGGAGACGGGAGATCATCGGAAGATACGACGCCGCCCTGCGCCCGCTGGGCATCGAGACGCTTGAACATTACACGGAAAATTATGCTTCCTCGGGACACCTGTACATTGCGCGCGTACCGGGGATCTCTCCCGAACAGCGCAACGCGCTCATCATCAAAATGGCGGAGCGGGGCATTGCCTGCAACGTGCACTACAAGCCGCTTCCCATGCACACGGCGTATAAAAATCTCGGGTTCGACATCAAAAATTACCCCAACGCATACGCGTTTTTCGCCAATGAGATCACGTTACCGTTGCACACTTGCCTGACGGACGAGGAGGTTTCGTACGTCATAGAGAACTTTGCGGAGCTCGTGAAATGCTTGTAAAGGCGTGGGGGAGACTCCCCGAGGAGATGCGGATGGAGGCCGTCTATCCCTATTGGAAAAAACTGCGGAGAAAGAATTTTTCTCTGCTTTGGAAGCGCGTGTTTGACATTTGCGTCTCCGCGGTCATGCTCCTTCTGCTCTCGCCCGTCTTTCTTGTGCTGGCGATCGCCATTAAGATCGATTCGCGCGGACCCGTCTTTTTCAGGCAGACGAGGGTGACGCAGTATGGGAAAGAGTTCCGCATTTTTAAGTTTCGCACGATGGTCGCGGACGCCGAACAGCGCGGCGCGCAGGTCACTTCCAAGGGCGATAAGCGCATCACTCGGGTGGGAAAATTCATCCGCAAGTGCCGTTTGGACGAGGTCTCGCAACTGTTGGATGTGTTCCGCGGGACGATGTCCTTCGTCGGCACCCGCCCCGAAGTGCCCAAATACGTTGCGCGCTACACCGACGAGATGAAGGCGACGCTGCTACTCCCCGCGGGCGTGACGAGCGAGGCGAGCATCCGCTTTAAGGACGAGGACGCCCTGCTGGACGGCGCGGAGAATGTGGACGACGCCTATGTCGAGAGGGTTCTGCCCGAGAAGATGAAATACAATCTCGCCGCGCTTGAGAAGAGCGGTTTTTGGAGCGATATCGGCGTGATGTTCCGCACCGTTTTTGCGGTTTTGAAGAGGTAGGAATGGGAGAAAGAGCAAAATTTTCGGTGCTGTTTTCGGTATACTACAAGGAAAAGCCCGAATTTTTCGATAGGGCGTTGGAGAGCATTTATCAGCAAACGGTGCAGGCGGATGAGTGGGTCATCGTGAAGGATGGGCCCATCCCCGAGGAATTGCAGGCCGTCATCGACAAGTACAAAGAGATGCCGGGCGTCTGCATTCATGAGGTGCCGCTGCCCGAAAACCGCGGGCTGGGACTTGCGCTTGCGGCGGGCGTTCCCGAATGCAGTTATGAACTCATCGCCCGTATGGACAGCGACGACATTGCAGTTCCCGAGCGGTTCGCGCTGCAACTTGCGGAGTTTGAGAAAAACCCCGCGCTCGATTTATGTGGCGGGCAGATTTTGGAATTCGAAATGACGCCCGAGGAGATTGTCGGCGAGCGGCGCGTTCCGCTCACGCAGGAGGAGATCGAGAAGTATCAAAAGACGCGGAGCGCCTTTAACCACATGACGGTGATGTTCAAGAAGAGCAAGGTGCTCGAAGCGGGGAACTATAAGAATTGTCCGCTCATGGAGGACGATATGCTCTGGGTGGATATGCTTCTCCACGGCGCCGTGTGTATGAATTTGGACGAAACGCTCGTTTGTGCGCGCACCAACCGCGATATGATTGCCCGCCGCGGCGGGATAAAGTACTACAAAAAATACAAAAACGCCCGCAAAATGATCTTGGAGACGGGGTTTATCACCAAACGCGAATATAGAAAGACCAACCGCATTCAACTGATCATCTGCCTTATTCCGAGATGGTTGCGGAGAGTTGTGTTTTTCAAGATGTTGCATAGGAAGAAAGCAGTTTATACACGGGGGGGGTATTAAATCTTCTAATTTGTAAGTTTGTTATTTCGGTTTGGCCGCATAATATTGCGGCCGGCGGAGGCGTTTTATGAACGAGCTCGTTTCCGTCATCATGCCGAATTACAACGGAGAAAAATTTCTCGCCGAGACGACCGGATCGGTTTTGGCGCAGACATATCAAAATTGGGAACTACTCATTACGGACGACTGTTCGACGGACGGCTCCGTGGCGATTGCGAGCAGCTATGCGGAGAAGGATCCGCGCATCAAGCTGTTTGTGCAAGAAAAAAACAGCGGGGCGGCGGAGGCGCGCAACCGTTCTCTCCGCGAGGCGAAAGGAAAGTGGGTCGCGTTTTTGGACAGCGACGATGTGTGGCTTCCCGAAAAATTGGAGAAGCAGATCGCGTTCATGGAAGAGAACGGGTATAAATTCAGTTATACCAAATACGAGCATATCGACGAAAATTCCGAGCGGATGGGCGTGGTCGTCGTCGGCCCGAAGAAACTCGGCAAACGCAGGATGTTCCATTATTGCTATCCCGGGTGCCTTACGGTGATGTACGACGCGGAAACGGTGGGCGTTTTGCAGATCGACGAGCGCGTCGGCAACGGCGAAAACGACTACGCGCTCTGGCTCAAAGCCGTAAAAAAGGCGCCGTGCTATTATCTGGACGAAATTCTTGCGCAGTACCGCGTGAGGAAGGTCTCGCTTTCGCACGGTAGGAAGATGCGGCTTGTGAAAAACCACTACTATCTCATGCGATATAGCGAAAACCGCGGCAGGTTTGTTTCGTTTTATTACATGATGATCCATCTCTTCTACGGGGCATTGAAAAAGATGTTCTATGTGAGGCGGGGAAAATAAAAATCGGTATGGCACAGCAAAAGATCGATCTCGAAGAACTGAAAAAAATAGAGCTTGGGCTTCTCGTCGCAGTTCATGAAATTTGCGAACGGGAGGGCTTCCGCTATTCTTTGGGCGGCGGCACGCTCCTCGGCGCGGTGCGGCACAAGGGTTTTATCCCATGGGACGATGATGTGGACATCATGATGCCGCGCCCCGATTACGACGCGTTCATTGCGTACTGCCTTTCCCATGATACGGGGTTCGGTATCCGCTCCTTCGAGACGGATAAGAAGTACACCGACCTCTCCGCAAAGATCTTTGCGCCGAATACCGTTTTGCGGGACGACAAGACGGAGAGTGGCGAGGATATCGGCGTCTCCATCGATGTGTTCCCCGTGGACGGGCTCGCCGATACCTACAAAAAAGCCAGAAAGAAGTTTCGTTCTTCGGCGTTCAAGCGCGCGCTGTTGGTCGCGGCGGGGTGGAAAAAGTTCTTCCGCTCCAAGACGCACGCGTGGTACTTTGAGCCCGCCCGCTTTGTGCTGTTCGTGATGAGCCGTTTTATCAACAAGCGGCGTACCTTTGAAAAGGTGCAGAATAAGTACAAAAAGATAGATTTTGAAAGCGTCGTCTACGCTGCCGCGGTGGGGGGTTCGTACCGCGAAAAGGAGATCCACAAGCGGGAACTTTTCACCGACCTCATCAAACTGCCCTTTGAGGGGCATGATCTCTGCGCGATTTCGGCATACGACGAGTATCTCACCGCGCACTACGGAGATTATGTGCAACTTCCGCCTGAGGAAAAGCGGGCTTCGCATCACACGTTCACGGCCTACTACAAGGATGAGGAGGCGGACGCATGAAAACCGTCGCCGTGCTCATGAGCACCTATAATGGGGAGAAATATCTGCGGGAACAGATCGACAGCATTCTTGCGCAGGCGGGGGTTGCCGCATCTCTATTTGTGCGGGACGACGGTTCTTCGGACGACACGGAGCAAATTCTCGCCGAATATGCCGAGAAAGACGCGCGCGTCCATTATGAAATGTGCGAAAACGTGGGCGTCGGGAACAGTTTCATGAATTTACTGTATTCCGCGCCCGAGGCCTTCGATTACTACGCCTTTTCCGACCAAGATGACATCTGGCTGCCCGAAAAACTGAGCGAGGCGATCGAGACGCTCGAAGAGAGCGGCGCGTTGCTGTATGCCTCAAATCAGGAGTGCGTGGACAAGGACGGAAATTCCCTTGGCTTACGCTATGCGGAGGGGAGGGAAATTTTCCTTTCGCCCGTGCAAATTATGGAGAGGAACATGATCTCCGGTTGCACGATGGTGTTCGGAAAAAACTTTCGGGACATTTTGACAAGCGAAGATCACCGCCCGACGGAAGGACTCCTGCGCAACCGCATCCACGACGTGTGGCTTGCGGCGGCTGCGGCGACATGCGGGAAGATCGAGTACGACGGGCGCGCGTTCATTCAATATCGCCAACACGAGAACAATGTGGTCGGGGCGAACGAGCACGACCGCAAGCGCGAGGCGAAAGAGCGAAAGAAAAAACTAAAAAACAAAGAACTGCGCAACGGAAGGAGCAAGTTTGCGACGGAGATTTGCGAAAAATTTCCCGAACAGGCGAAAGGGTATCCGCTCCTCGGCATTTGCGCCAACGCGCGGACGTGCAGGGGGAAGCGGCAAATTCTCAAAAACGGGAAAGAACTGCGCTTGTACACGGGCGAGGGTCGGCTTGCGTTCTTTTTGAAAGTGATATTGGGTTGGTTTTAAGGAAATGGCATTTTTAGCATTGGCGATCTTCATAGCGATTACGGTTTTTGCGTATTTTCATGGGCGCAAAGACCTTCTTTCGCCATGGTTTTTACTGTGCTTGTCTATACTTGGGGCATATTCGCTGGTGCTACTCAATTATGAAAATTGGCAAGTCGTGATATATCCGAAATTCGTAGTTTATGTGACGACTGCATTGATAATGTTCGGACTTGGGTGTGCGGTTGTAAGAGCGCGCAAGGCAGCCGTATTGAAAAAAGCGAGTAAACGGCTTCCTATTGATGATGTGCTTCCGAGCGAGCCGACACATTATCCCGCTAAATTAGTTGCAATTGTTTCGTTTGTATTAACGGCAATATATTGCGCTCGTATGCTTTCATTTGCTTCCGGCGTAAGCGGTTTTATGAACAAGTTAAGGTATGTATATGAATCAAAAATGCCGGCAGGTTTTATATTCAATCAAGCAATGGAAATCTCGGTCATGTTGGCATATGTAAGCGCATTCAAACTTATGCAGTCTATTTTTTCGCATAAAGATAAGACCAATAAGTTTTTGCTTGTTATACCTATTATTTTAGCAAGTGTGCTTTGCATGATACAGACCGATAGAAACAGGTTTATACAGCTTGCCCTGTTTGTCATTTTGATATATGCTATGTTCTATATTGAAAATACCAAAAAGAAAAACCGAAAAGGTCTGATTTTACAAATATTGATAATGGGCTTGGTAGTAGTCGTATTATTTTACCTTTTCGGAAAAGTTAAAAATTATAAATCGGATATAGGTCGATCTATTGGCATATATGCCGGTTCCGGACTATATAATTTTAACCTTTGGTTGGAAGATTTCAGCGGCCCTCTTCATTACGGAGGAGCGACGTTTTATGTTTCTATGGATATTTTCGAGTATATGTTTTCTCTTGTAGGGGCAAATGTCGAACTATCTTATAATGTCCCGATAGTTGAATACATTACTTATATATCGCCCAATGGCTATGTATTTTCATCGAATATATATTCTGCACTAAGGTCATATGTTGAAGATTTTGGATATTTTGGCGTGATATTTGTGCCGTTTTGCTTCGGAATGCTTCATCAATGGCTTTATGCAAAGGCAAAAGAAAAAAAGTACAGCATATGGAGCATCTTATATTGTTTCATGGTACACCCTTTGATTTGTATACCGATATTGGAAAGATATTTTACCATTTCGTTTGTAGGCTTCACTTATCAGATATTCTGGGTGAGCGTGCTGTATTATGTCCTAATTGGCAAAAATGAGCGGAAATTGTCGCGGAATAAAATTTCTGCGAAAACGACGTCGCAAGATAAGCAGAGTCGAGAGACGGCAATGAGTGTGAAGAAGTCACGTAAAACATGAACCCTCCGGCAAAATACTTTGAGGTAAAAAAACGCAGAATGATTTCAATTATATGTCCATTTAACCAGCGGGATACGTTGGAAAAAATGCTGATCCCATCCTTGGAAAAGCAAACCTACACGGATTGGCAACTTTTTGATATTGATACGAAAGCCCTCAACATGCGCTCTGCCGCCCAAGCCTTAAATTATGGGGTGGAACAGTCGGATAAAAGCGGAAATTCCGATGGGATACTCTTGTTTGTGCATCAGGATGTTGAACTGCAAAACGCAGACTTCTTGGAACGGCTCGTAAAGTTTTGCGAGACGGAAGAATTTGGCGTGGGGGGGGGTGCAGGAATACTCGGGACAGAAAAAAGAGTATATTCTTCGGTGACGCATGATATAGACAGGCATCATGCAGGCAAGGTGTGCACAGCTCCGATGGAAGTCGATACGTTAGATGAATGTTTGTTCTTTGTAATGAGGGAAAAGTTCATGGGCTTTGACGATTACGGCTCCACATGGCATCTCTATGCTGTGGAATATAGTTTGCGTTGTCATCTTCGCGGAGAGGCGGTCAAAATTTTCCCCTTGGATGTTTATCATTTATCGCCCGGATGGTCGTTGAATAAGAGCTACTATGCGACCTTGAAAAAGGTGGAGAAAAAGTACCGAAAGCAATTTAGTCACATCTACACGACGATGGGCTGCTTTCCGACGGGAGCTATAAAACTACCGATCTTCTTGTTCCTGCGCAATATCAAGCATAAATTATTTCGAAACCGTGTCTGAGGTTCGTCAAAAAAGAAAGGAGAATTAAAGCATGAACATCGGAGTAATCTTTGCGGGCGGCGTGGGGAGCCGTATGCACAGCAAGGAACTTCCCAAGCAGTTTTTGGAACTGCATGGGAAGCCCGTCATCATCTATACCCTCGAGCATTTCGAGAAGAATGAGGAGATCGACGCAGTCGTAGTTGCCTGCGTGGAGGAGTGGATCCCTTATTTGGAGAGGCTCCTCTACAAATTTCGCATCGAAAAGGTGAAAAAGATCGTGCCCGGTGGAAGTACGGGGCAGCTCTCGATTTATAACGGCCTCTGCGCCGCAAAGGAATTGGCGGACGGAGAACGCGCTATCGTTCTCATTCATGACGGCGTTCGTCCGCTCATCACGCCGGAACTTCTCTCCGAAAATATCAAGTGCGTGAAGGAGCACGGCTCGGCGATCACCGCAGGTATCGTGAAAGAGACCATTGTGGTGGTGGATCAGGACGGCCGCGTGGAACAGGTGCCGTCCCGCGAAAAATCGCGCGTTGCCAAGGCGCCGCAGAGTTTTTGGCTCGACGATATTCTCGGTGTACACGAAAAGGCGTTGAAAGACGGCGTGACATCCGCTATCGACTCGTGTACGCTCATGAAGCAGTACGGACACGAACTCTACATGATAGACGGCCCCTACGAGAACATCAAAATTACGACACCAGACGATTATTACACCATGCGCGCCATTCTGGATGCAAAGGAAAATGCGCAAATTTACGGGTACGAGGACAAGGCAGGTACTTAATGGATATTTCATTTTTCGATCATGCGAAGATTCTCGTCACGGGCGCGAGCGGGCTCATCGGGAAGGCGATTGTTACCAAACTTTTATCCGAGGGAAGTGGCTCGGCGGAGGTCTATGCGCTCGTGCGCGACGAGGGCAAGGCGAGGCGCGTCTTTTCACGGCTGCCGCAGGAGCGGTTGCACTATCTCGTGGGCGATATGTGCGAGTTGAAAGCGGAAAATCTCGGCATTCACTACATCATACACGGCGCGAGCAAGACGGCGAGCAGGGAATTTATCGATGAGCCCGTCGAAGTCATCCGCACATCCATTCTCGGAACGGAAAGGCTGCTTGAATTTGCGCGCGCAAATCCCGTGAAGGGGTTTGTCTATCTCTCTTCCATGGAGGTGTACGGGACGCCTCTGACCGACGAAAAGGTGACGGAGCAGAGCGCGACCAATCTCGATACGATGCACGTGCGGTCGAGTTATCCTGAGAGCAAACGCCTCTCAGAATGCCTGTGCGCCGCGTATGCGTCGGAGTATTCGGTGCCCGCAAAAGTTGTCCGCCTTACGCAGACGTTCGGTTGCGGAGTCGATTATAATGACGGGCGGGTATTCGCGGAATTTGCGAGATGCGCCATTGAGGGGAGGGATATCGTTCTCAAAACGAAGGGCGAGACAAAGAGATGCTATCTCGATGTTTCGGATGCCGTGGATGCGATTTTGACGGTGCTTGCCTACGGCAAGAGCGGAGAAGCCTACAATGCCGCAAACGAGGAAAGTTATTGCTCTGTTTACGAACTTGCCGAAATGGTCGCAAGGGAATTCGGGCGGGGAAAGGTGAAAGTCCGCATAGAGGACTATGGCGACGCGGAAAAACTCGGTTACGCAAAAACGCTGAAAATGAATTTATCGGCGGCGAAGCTGAGAGAACTCGGTTGGAGCCCGCAAATTTCATTGAAAGCGACGTTTGATAGCATGATATGCGACATGAAGAAGCAATTCATTGAACAAACGAGGAAAAATCCATGAAAGGTATCATTTTAGCAGGCGGGAGCGGGACAAGACTATATCCACTCACGAGGGTGACAAGCAAACAACTTTTGCCGGTGTACGACAAGCCGATGATCTTCTATCCGCTCTCTACGCTCATGACGGCGGGCATTCAGGACATCCTCATTATCTCGACGCCACACGATACGCCGCGGTTCGAGGAACTACTCGGCGACGGGAGCGGATTCGGCGTTCATCTGCAATATGCCGTACAGCCGTCGCCCGACGGGCTTGCGCAGGCGTTCCTCATCGGGGAAAAATTCATCGGCGGTGACACCGTTGCGATGGTGCTCGGCGACAACATTTTCTACGGGCATGGCTTTTCCAAGATGCTGATGGAGGCAAAGCGGAATGCCGAGAACGGCAAGGCGACCATCTTCGGTTACGGCGTGAAGGATCCCCAGCGATTCGGCATTGTGGAATTCGACGAAAAGGGCAATGTGCTCTCCGTCGAGGAAAAGCCCCAACATCCCAAGTCCAACTACTGCATCACGGGGCTGTATTTTTACGACAACCGCGCGGTGGAGTATGCAAAAGAAATCAAACCCTCTGCGCGCGGCGAGTTGGAAATTACCGACCTCAACCGCCTGTATCTCGAAGCGGGGGATCTTACCGTGCAACTTCTCGACCGCGGCTTTGCGTGGCTCGATACGGGCACGATGGACAGCCTCTTCGAGGCGGCGGAGTTCGTGCGAGTGCTCTCTCAAAGGCAGGATGTGACCATCTCCGCGCCCGAGGAGATCGCCTATAAAAACGGTTGGATCGACCGCGAAACGCTCATGAAGATCGCGGAAACGTATGGAAAGTCGCCCTACGGCGAACATCTCAAAAAGATCGCGGACACCAAGGAGGGGAAATAAATGACCATCATCGTAACGGGCGGCGCGGGGTTCATCGGCAGCAATTTTATCTTCCATATGCTCAAAAAATATCCCGAGTACCGCATTATTTGTTTGGATAAACTCACCTATGCGGGCAATCTTTCCACGCTTGCCTCGGTCATGGATAATCCCAATTTCCGCTTTGTGAAGGCGGATATATGCGACAGAGAGGAGGTCTATCGGCTGTTTGAAGAGGAAAAACCCGATATCGTCGTCAACTTTGCGGCAGAGACCCATGTGGATAGAAGCATCGAAAATCCGGGTGTATTTTTGCAGACCAATATCATGGGCACGGCAGTCCTGATGGACGCCTGCCGCAAATACGGCATCGGGCGGTATCATCAGGTCTCCACCGATGAAGTTTACGGCGACCTGCCGCTCGACCGTCCCGACCTTTTTTTTACCGAGACGACGCCCATCCACACGAGCAGCCCGTATTCGAGTTCCAAGGCGGGTGCCGATCTGTTGGTTCTCGCCTACCACAGGACATTCGGATTGCCCGTCTCCGTCAGCCGCTGCTCCAACAATTACGGGCCGTACCAATTCCCCGAGAAGCTCATCCCGCTTATGATCGCAAATGCTTTGGGCGATAAACCGTTGCCCGTCTATGGGAAGGGGGAAAACGTGCGCGATTGGCTGTATGTGGAGGATCACTGCAAGGCGATCGATCTCATCATTCACAAGGGGCGCGTGGGTGAGGTGTACAACGTCGGCGGGCACAACGAGATGAAGAATATCGACATCGTGAAACTCATCTGCCATGCGCTCGGAAAGCCCGAAAGCCTCATCACCTACGTTACGGATAGAAAGGGGCACGACCTGCGGTATGCCATCGACCCCGCAAAAATTCACAATGAACTTGGCTGGCTTCCCGAGACGAAATTTGAGGATGGGGTCAAAAAAACCATACAGTGGTACCTCGATAACCGCGCGTGGTGGGAGACCATCATCTCGGGCGAATACCAAACTTACTACGAGAGGATGTACGGGAACAGATAGATGAAAGTTCTTGTGACCGGCGTGAAGGGGCAACTCGGATTTGACGTCGTAAACGAATTGAAAAAGCGCGGGCACGAGGCGACCGGGGTGGATGTCGAGGAGATGGATATCACCGACCGCGCCGCCGTTGCGCGCGTGTTCGGCGAGGTCAACCCCGATGCTGTCATTCACTGCGCCGCATGGACGGCGGTGGACGCCGCGGAGGACAACGAGGAGAAGGTGCGGCTCGTCAACGCAATCGGCACGGAGCACATTGCGCTCGAGTGCAAAAAACTCGGCTGTAAAATGATATATATCTCCACCGACTATGTGTTCGACGGGCAGGGCGACGCGCCTTGGAAGCCCGATTGCAAAGCGTATAAGCCGCTCAATGTCTACGGACAGACCAAACTCGAAGGGGAACTTGCCGTTGCCGCAAATGTTGAAAAATTCTTCATCGTACGCATCGCGTGGGTGTTTGGCAAGAACGGGAACAACTTCGTGGGGACGATGCTGAAACTCGGCAAAACGCACGATACATTGCGCGTCGTTAATGACCAAATCGGCACCCCGACCTATACTTACGACCTCGCGCGGCTCCTCGTCGATATGATCGGGACGGAAAAATACGGCTATTATCACGCGACGAATGAGGGCGGCTATATCAGTTGGTACGACTTTGCCGTGGAAATTTTCAGGCAAGCGGGTTATTCCACCAAAGTTGTGCCCGTGACGACAGCGGAATATGGGCAGTCGAAGGCGAAACGGCCGTTTAATTCGCGGCTCGATAAGAGTAAACTTATGGAAAACGGCTTTGAGCCGCTTCCCGATTGGCGGGATGCACTCAAAAGATACTTATCGGAGATGGAATTCTGATGGGACAAATTAAAGTGGAAAAAAATGTGGGCGGCATCGAGGGGCTGCATATCATTGAGCCCGCCGTTCATGGGGACAGCCGCGGGTACTTCATGGAGACGTACAACCAGCGCGACATGGAGGAGGCGGGGCTGAATATGACCTTCGTGCAGGACAACCAATCTATGAGTACGAAAGGGGTCTTGCGCGGGCTGCACTTTCAGATCAACTATCCGCAGGGCAAACTCGTGCGCGTCATCCGTGGACGGGTGTTTGATGTCGCCGTCGATCTCCGCAAGGGGAGCAAGACGTATGGGAAATGGTTCGGTGTGGAGCTCTCGGGGGAGAACAAAAAGCAGTTTTATATCTCCGAAGGCTTTGCGCACGGCTTTTTGGTGCTCTCCGATGTGGCGGAGTTTTGCTATAAGGTGACGGATTTTTATCATCCGGGTGATGAGGGCGGCATTGCGTGGAACGATCCTTCCATCGGCATAAAGTGGCCGGAAGTCGTGGGGCAATACCGCGGCACCGCCGACCCTTCTGGCTACACGCTTCAAGACGGCACACCGCTCATTATGAGCGAGAAAGATAAGGGGTGGGAACATCTATAATCAAGTCGATTGTATAGACCATAACCGAAAAAAATATTTATAATAGTGATATGGCGATGAAGGGAAAAGACAGTATTGCAAAAATAACAGTAGTGATGCCGACTTATAATAGAAGTGCGTGCATCCAATATCAGTTGGAAAATTATTTCAACAATTATAGTGGCAATTTGTTTATTTTTGAAATACACGATAGTAGCACGAATGATGAAACACAAGAGATGATTCAGGATTGCAATAACGAAAAAATCAGGTATCTTCGTTATTCTTCAAGTATAAATGGCGATATCAAAACCATGCAAGCCATCCAAAATGTTAAAACCGACTATTATTTTTTGCTGGGCGATGGTGTGTGCGTGGATTTCAATGCGCTTGAAAAACACCTGATGGATATTGACTATTTGCGTTATGGCGTGGTCGGTTATCGGTCGAGCCATGGTTTGTGCAAAGCTGTGCATAAAGATTTTGACACGTCCGGGACAACGGATATTAACGAACCCAATGAATTTTTCATGAAATATTTTTGGGCTCTCACTCTGTATGGCTCAGCAATCGTGAAAAAAGAACTAATATTAAGCGTACAGCACAATGCCGAGAAGTATATGGATATTGCAAGTCCGTTTATGCATGTGTGCACTATGTTTGAAGGAATAGCAAGAAACGGCAGTCTGTGCGCCTTTACGTTTGTTGATTTTATAAAAGGTAATCCATTTAAGCAAGAGTCGGGCTGGAAATTAGAAAAGAGAGCAATAGAATTTTTTTGTTATAAATATTATGAAAGCGTTCTGTTATTGCCGGATTGTTATAATAAAGGTTCACGAAAATTTTTGACGAGCCACAATACTTATTCCAATTTGTTTGGTTTTATTCCGGTATTACGGCTTCGTCAAAGTGGCAATATTACCTTTCAAATTGTAAAAAAATATAGGTTTTATATAAAACAAACCGTAGCTCACCATATAAAAATTTGTATAGCATTATGTTTCCCACGTTTTCTATTAAATTGGGCGAAAAAGATACATAAAATTTGCAAGAGGGGATAGATGGAATGAAAGTAGTACTTTTGGCAGGCGGATTCGGGACGCGCATATCCGAAGAATCACAATTCAAACCCAAGCCCATGATCGAAATCGGCGGTAAGCCGATCCTTTGGCATATCATGAAGGGCTATGCTCATTATGGTTTTAATGAGTTTGTAATATGTGCGGGCTATATGCAGCACGTTATCAAGGAATGGTTCGCCGATTATTTTCTTCACAACAGCGACATTACCTTTGATTTTACAAGAGGGACGAATGATATTATCATTCACGATCAACGTTGCGAACCGTGGAAAGTTACGGTGGTCGATACAGGGCTGAATACCATGACGGGCGGCCGTATCAAAAGGGTACAACCGTATATCGGGAACAAAACATTTTTGATGACTTACGGTGACGGCGTTTGCGACGTCAATATTGCTGAACTCGTAAAATTCCATCGTACACACGGAAAAATCGCCACACTCACTGCAGTTTTGTTGGAACAGCAGAAGGGTGTGCTTGACATCGGTGGCGATAATGCGGTAAAATCATTCCGTGAAAAGAAGGCTTCGGATAGCTCGCTCATCAATGCCGGATTTATGGTGCTCGAACCGCAAATCTTCGATTATATCGAAGGGGACGGAACGGTGTTTGAACGCGAGCCTCTCGAACGCCTTGCCAAAGAGGGGCAACTGATGTCGTATCGCCATAAGGGCTTTTGGCAATGTATGGATACAAAGCGCGAAATGGATCTCTTGAATCAGTATTGGGAAAACAACGTCGCGCCGTGGAAATCCTGGAAGGACTGAAATGACGGATCTCGATTTTTATAAAAACAAACGCGTATTTTTAACGGGGCACACGGGGTTTAAGGGAGCGTGGCTCGCAAAGATCTTGACGGAAGCGGGCGCGCAGGTGACCGGGTATGCTTTGCAGCCGCCGACGGATCCGTCGCTTTTCGAGTTGGCGCATATCGGAGATGAGATCCATTCAGTGATCGGGGACATTCGGGATTATGAGCGGTTGCTCTTTTCCTTGCAGGGATCGCGCGCGGAGATCGTCTTTCATCTCGCCGCACAACCCATTGTGCGGGAGAGTTATAAAGATCCCCGCGGGACATACGAGACCAATGTGATGGGTACGGTCAATCTGTTGGAAGCCGTTCGTCACACCGAAAGCGTAAAGAGCTTTCTCAATGTGACGACGGACAAGGTTTATTTCAACGACGAAGCGCCCGATCATGCATTCCGGGAGAACGAGCCCCTCGACGGATATGATCCGTATAGCAATTCCAAATCCTGCAGTGAATTGGTAACGCACAGCTATAAGAAATCATTTTTTGCAAATGGCCGCGTGGCGATCTCTACTGCCCGCGCGGGCAATGTGATAGGCGGCGGCGACTTTGCGGCGGATAGGATCATTCCCGACTGCGTCCGTGCGATTTCTCGCGGAGAACACATCATTGTGCGGAATCCGAATTCCACGCGGCCGTATCAGCACGTTTTGGAACCGCTATCGGTATATCTCGAGATCGCAGAAAGGCAGTACCAAAACGGAAAATATGCGGGATATTACAACGTCGGGCCCGATAAATGCGATTGCGTGACGACAGGCGAACTCGTGGAAAAATTCTGTCGGGCATGGGGAAATGCCACATGGGAGGCGCATGGGGACGGAGGACCGCACGAGGCTGCGTTTTTGAAGCTTGATAACTCAAAAATCAAAAATATATTCGGCTGGAAACCCAAGTGGCATATCGATGAAGCGATCCGCAGGACGGTCGAATGGATAAAAGTGTATTTTGAACATTCGGATATCAACGAGGAAATGACGCGAGAGATAGGAGGATACTTCGGAGCATGAAGGGTGTGAGAGCCAAACAGCATGGCCTCAAGGCAAACTTCATATTTAATTTTATCGGCCAGATCCTGACGCTCATCATTCCGCTTATCACAACGCCCTATGTTTGGAACGTTTTGGGACGAGATGGCAATGGGCAATTCAGTTATTCGATGTCGATCGTTACATATTTCATCCTCTTTGCGGCGATGGGATTTGATTTTTATGGGCAAAAACAGGTTGCGGCTTGCCGTGATGATAGGGAAAAGAAGAGTGCGATCTTTTGGGAGATTATTATCCTGAAGCTCTTGTTTACGATTGTTTCGATGGCGGTCTTGCTTGGCGTATTGTTTGGGGCAGGGTTCGGTGAAAAGTACGACATTCTCATCCTTATTTTGTCGATCCAAATTGTGGCAGTGCCGTTCGATATCCAATTCCTCTTTCGCGGAGACGAAGATTTCCTTTCGATCGCGATCCGTACGATCGCGATGAAAGTTGTGGGTATGGTCTGCATCTTTGTCTTTGTGAAGAACGATTCGCAGGTATGGCTATATGCGCTTTGCCTGTCTCTTTCGACCATTGCGTCCAATCTCATCATGTGGCCCTCGGCGTTTTTCCGGATCGGACGGGTTTCAATCAAAAAGTTATCGCTGTTCAGGCATTTGAAGCCCGCTCTTCTCATATTTTTGCCGACGCTTGCGGTGACGGTTTATTCCGTATTCGATAAGACGATGATCGGTCTTTTGGCGAAAAATCCGGACGCGGAGAACGGCTATTATGAAAAAGCGTATCAGTTGAACAGCGTGGCGTTATTGCTCGTTACGATCATCTCGCCCGTCATGATGTCGAGGAACGCCTATGATTTCAGCGAAGGGCACTATGAGAATGTGCGCGATCACCTGTATTCCGCATCTCGCTATGTGTGGATGATCGGGCTTCCGCTTATCGCGGGATTTGCGGTTCTTTCGCACAATCTATGCGCATGGTTTTTCCGAACGGAGTATGACGGCATTCCGATTTTGCTGATGATTATGTCGGTACGGTTTATCGTATCGGGATTTTCGGAGATCCTCGGAAATCAGTTGTTCATTGCGATCGGCAAGAACCAGTATCCTCTTATCGCGACGAGTTGTGCGGCGGTCATCAACCTTGTGCTCAATTATTTTTTGATCCCAATTTACGGCGCTGTCGGTGCGGCGATCGCAACGGCTGCATGCGAGGTCACGGGCACCGTCGTAGATTTCATCATTGCGGGAAAACATAAATACATATCTTTTTGGAAAGTACTCGCGTCGTCATGGAAATATTTGATTTCCGCGGGGATCATGTTTGTACCGATCTTTTTCATGCAACGGGCAATGGGGGAGACGGTTTGGACGTTCCTGCTCATCGCCCTTACGGGAATAATCGTATATGCGCTTTCGCTGTTGGCGTTGCGCGATGCCTTTTTCCTCAAATATGTTAAGATAGCGTTGGGGGCTGTAAAGCGGTTCTTTAAGAAAGGGAAGAAGGCGGAAATCGTTAAAAATGCCGAAACGGAAGACGCGATGCAGTCTTCTACGACGACGGTGGTGGACGAACGGGATGTGGAGGAACAGGCAACTTCGCAAGAAGAAACGCTTTCCCCTGAAGAAAACGAAAAGAAGAACGCATAACTGTGTGGAGGAGTGTATGTTTGAAAATATGACGGAACAGGAATCTCGGGCAAAAATCAAGGAAATGGTAGCGGAATATTTTCGCGCCTTTAAGCAGAAAAAGCCGTTTGAGGAGGGCGATCGGATCACGTATGCCGCCCGTATGTTCGATGAAAAGGAGATGTGCGCGCTTACGGATGCGACGCTTGATTTCTGGCTGACGACGGGGCAATTCTGCGAGCAGTTTGAACGGGAATTTTCAAAGTGGCTTGGCGTAAAGTTCGCGCATCTTGTAAACAGCGGATCGTCGGCGAACCTCATAGCTTTTTCTGTGCTCACCGCGCCGGAACTCGGAGAACGCAGGATCAAGCGCGGCGATGAAGTGATCACGGTCGCTTGCGGGTTCCCAACGACCGTCGCGCCGATCATACAGTACGGGGCAGTTCCCGTCTTTGTCGATGTTACCGTTCCGCAATATAATATCGACGTCTCCAAGTTGGAGGAGGCGCTTTCTCCTCGCACGAAGGCGGTTATGATCGCGCATACACTCGGCAATCCATTTGATCTTAAAGCCGTAAAGGCGTTTTGCGAAACGCATGGCTTATGGCTCGTTGAGGATAATTGCGATGCCCTCGGCAGCGAATACACGATAGATGGTGAGATCCGCTTCACAGGGGCTTGGGGAGATATCGGTACAAGTAGTTTTTATCCGCCGCACCATATGACGATGGGCGAGGGCGGTTGCGTATATACGAACGACCCGCTTTTGCACCGTCTCATCCTCTCTTACCGCGATTGGGGGCGCGATTGTATCTGCCCTTCGGGGAAGGATAATTTCTGCGGACACCGCTTCGACGGACAATTTGGAGAACTCCCCGCAGGCTATGACCATAAATATGTTTACAGCCATTTCGGATACAATCTGAAGGTGACGGATATGCAGGCGGCGATTGGCTGCGAACAGCTCAAAAAATTCCCCGGGTTCATCGCGCGGCGGCGTCACAATTGGGAGAGGCTCCACGCCGCTCTCACTTCCGCGGAAGACAGATTGGTTTTGCCCGTGCCCGCAGAAAACAGCAATCCATCGTGGTTCGGGTTTTTGATCTCCGTGCGCGCAGAAAGTGGGCTCGAACGCAACGCAGTCACGCACTATCTCGAAAGCAAAAATATTCAGACGCGACTTTTATTCAGCGGAAATCTTGTCAAACATCCATGCTTCAACGAGTTGCGCGGCGGGGACGGCTATCGCGTGGCGGGAACGCTTACAAATACCGATTTCATCATGAACAATACGTTTTGGGTCGGCGTCTACCCCGGCATGACGGACGAAATGATCGATTACATGGCAAAGACCATTTTGGAGGCAGTGGCGCAATGAAGATTCGACTTGCGGACTATGTCGCAAACTTTCTCACCGATCACGGCGTGACGGACTGTTTCAGCGTGGTTGGCGGCGGTGCAATGCACCTCAACGACGCGCTCGGCCATTGTTACGGGCTGAAGGTGACCTATCATCATCACGAGCAAGCCTGTGCAATCGCTGCAGAGGCATATGCCCGTTTGGACAATCATATCGCCGCCGTTTGCGTTACGACCGGCCCCGGCGGGACGAATGCGCTCACGGGGGTCGTCGGCGGTTGGCTTGATTCCATCCCCATGTTCATCCTCTCGGGGCAGGTGCGCTATGATACCACGGCGAGATATGCTATGCGGTATACAGAAGGCCTGCCGCTCCGATCCGTTGGCGATCAGGAATATGATATCGTAAAATCAGTGGAACCCATGACGAAGTATGCCGTCATGGTAGAAGATCCTCTACAGATCCGCTATGTGCTTGAAAAGGCGTGGTTTTTGGCAACAAGCGGGCGTCCGGGACCCGTTTGGGTGGATATTCCCGTTAATTTTCAGGGAATGACGATCGAGACGGAGGAGTTGCGGCCGTTCGATGAAAAAGAGGAGCGGGCAAAGCTTCCGCCTCCCGTTTCGCCGGATACGGTCAAGGAAGTCCTTTCCATGATCTCTTCCGCACAGCGTCCTGTCCTCTATGCGGGCGGCGGTGTGCGTCTTTCGGGTGGGTATGCGGAATTCCGTGCTGCCGTCGAAAAACTCGGTATACCCGTCGTCACATATTGGAACAGCATCGATTTATTGGAATCCGATCACCCGCTCTATGTCGGCAGGGGCGGAAATATGGGGGATCGTGCGGGCAATCTCGCCGTACAGAATGCCGATTTGATCCTCGCGGTCGGGACGCGCATTTCCATCCGTCAAACAGGCTATTCTTTCCAAACATGGGCGCGTGCAGCAAAGGTCGTCATGGTGGATATCGACCGCGCGGAGATGAAAAAGCACACCATACATGTGGACAAGGCAATTTGGGCAGACGCAAAGGATTTTCTCGCGCGGCTCGCAGAGCAAGAGGTGGAAATATCTGTCGCGCGGGAAGCGTGGGCGCAAAAGTGCCGCACATTACGGGAAAAATATCCCGTCGTCACCGAGCAACAAAAGAATGCTGTCGGCCGGGCGAACGTCTATGCGTTCATCGACGCCTTGAGTCGCCGCTTAAAGGAGGGCAGCCTTACAGCGGTTTCCAACGGTGCATGTTGTGTTGCGGGTCATCAGGCGTACATGATTAAAAAGGGGACGCGTTTTATTATCAACAATGCCATCGCCAGTATGGGATACGGACTTCCGGCTGCAATCGGATTGTGTGTCGCGAGCGGACGGAGAGATACGGTTTGTTTGGAGGGGGACGGTTCCATCATGATGAATGTACAGGAATTGCAGACGATCGTCACCAACCGGTTGCCCATCAAGATTTTCTTGATCAACAACGAGGGCTATCATTCTATCCGCATCACGCAAACGAATCTTTTCGGTCATCACACAAAGGTGGGGATTGGCCCAGAATCGGGCGATCTTTCCTTTCCCGAATTTGAAAAAATCGCATGGGCATTTGGGATCCAATATCACAAAATCGGTACAAATGCCGATTTTGCGTCGATCGGTGAGATCCTTGCGGCGGAAGGGCCCGTTTTTTGCGAGGTGTTTACGGATACCAAACAAGTTTGGGAACCGAAGAGCAGTGTAAAAAGACTTTCGGACGGCTCGCTTATTTCGCCGCCGCTTGAGGATCTGGCGCCCTTCCTTCCGCGGGAGGAGCTTGAAGAGATCATGGATGTTCCGCTCATCGAAGAATGATGCGCGCCGCAGAGAAGCAGTATGCTCGCGTTTCCGGTGGTTTCTCGTCATGCCGCGCTGAACGGGGGCAAAGAATCATAACAGATTAAATCACAGGGGGAAATATGCTTACCTTTTTGAAACAGTACCGCATCGTTCCCGTTGCCGTCTTTCGGGATGTTGAACGGGTAGAACCGTATCTTTCTGCGCTGGAACGCGGTGGTTTGCCGCTCGCGGAGATAACCTTTCGCACCGACTGTGCCGAGGAGGCGATTCAAATCGCCTCAAAACGCTTTACGAATTTCTTGATCGGCGCAGGGACGGTAATCAACGGTCGCCAATGCGAAAAGGCTTTGCGCGCGGGGGCGAAATTTATCGTTTCTCCAGGGCTTTCGGAGGAGGTCGCGGCGGTTTGCGCCGAAGCGGGGATCCTCTATCTTCCCGGAAGTGCAACAGCGACGGAAATGATGCGGGCGCTCGCATTGGGGCTGGATCATTTGAAATTTTTCCCCGCAGAAGCATTGGGAGGGCTCGCCATGCTTCGTGCGCTTGGTGCAGCGTTCCCCCAGGTGGAATTTTTGCCGACGGGAGGGATCGGGATAAGCAATTTGAAGGAATATTTGCGTCGCCCTAATGTATTTGCCTGTGGGGGGAGTTGGATGTTCGAGGGGACACCCGAAGAAACAGAGAATAAAGTGCGCGAGGCGGTCGCCCTTGCAAAGGAGGAGGAAAAAAATGAAAGTCGTCACACTCGGTGAGATCATGTTGAGACTCTCGCCAGAAGGATATCTTCGGTTTGTTCAGGCGGATCGTCTCAATGCCGTATTCGGAGGGGGTGAGGCAAACGTCGCCGTATCCCTCGCGAATTTCGGTTGCCAAACCGCATTCGTCACCAAGCTGCCCGCGCATGAGATTGGACAAGCGGCGGTCAACGATCTGCGCCGCTATGGTGTGGGTACATCCTTCATCTTGCGCGGCGGAGAAAGAATAGGGATCTACTATCTCGAGAAAGGCGCTTCGCAACGTGCAAGCAAGGTGATCTACGATCGCGGACATTCCGCATTTGCGGAATCTCGCGCGGAAGAATATGATTGGGGACGAATCTTTGAAGGCGCGGATTGGTTTCATTTTACAGGGATTACGCCGGCGCTCGGCGCGGGCGCAACAGAGATCGTGCGCGCAGCATGCATGGAGGCCGTGGCGCGGGGGGTCACCGTTTCTTGCGATCTCAATTATCGGCAGAAACTATGGTCGAAGGAAGAAGCACGGCAGGTGATGTCCGGGTTGATGGAATTTGTGGATGTGTGCATCTGCAATGAAGATGACGCGGCGAATGTATTTGGGATCGAAGCGCAAAACAGCGACCCGGCTGCGGGCAAACTCGATAAGGATGCATACGTATCCGTCGCGAAGGAACTCATGGGGCGTTTCAACTTCCGCCAGGTTGCGATCACGTTGCGCACATCCCTTTCCGCAAGCGACAATTTGTGGGCGGGGATGCTCTATGACGGCAAGGCATATTTTTCAAAGGAATATGCGTTGCACATTGTCGATCGCGTCGGCGGAGGAGATAGTTTTTCTGCGGGGCTGATTTATGCGCTCGGGATGAAACATTCCACGCAAGAGGCAGTGGAATTTGCGGCGGCGGCGAGCTGCCTTAAACACTCTGTTGAGGGAGACTATAACCACGCTTCGGCAGAGGAAGTAATGCGGCTTGCCGGTGGACAGGCGAGCGGGCGTGTGCAGAGATGAAACGGGCGATCATTTCGGGCGCGACGGGGGCGATCGGCGTTGCGCTCGTTGAAAATCTGATCAAAAACGGTGTTGAATGTTTGGTGCTTTTGCGCCGAAATTCCACGCGGGCGAGAAATCTACCGCAGAGTCCGTTAGTTTCCGTGGTCGTGTGCTCTTTGGACGAAATGTCTTATTTGCAAAATGAGACGGGAAAGACATTTGATGTGTTTTATCATTTTGCGTGGGCGGGCACTTCAGGCGCAGCGCGGCAAGATATCCACTTGCAGGTTGATAACATCCGCTACGCCCTCGACGCGGTAGAGCTTGCGAAGCGCTTTGGTTGCCATACTTTCGTCGGGGCGGGGTCGCAGGCGGAATACGGTAGAGTAGAGGGCGAGCTGAAATCGGATACGCCGGCATATCCCGACAACGGCTACGGAATCGCAAAACTTTGTGCGGGGCAAATTTGCCGCGAGCGCGCCCGCCAGCTCGGGATAAAATTTCATTGGGTACGCATTGTGAGCGTATATGGGCCATACGACGGTGCGCAGACGATGATCATGTCTACGATCGGCAAATTGCTTTCGGGGGAGCGAGCACCGCTCACCGCATGCGAACAGATGTGGGATTATTTATATAGTGCGGATGCTGCCGAAGCATTTTATCAAATCGGGGAGCACGGAAAAGACGGGAAAACTTATGCGCTTGGAAGCGGTACGGCGCGTCCGCTCACGGAATATGTTCATGCGATCGCGCATATTTGTCATGCCGAAGACAAAATAGATATTGGTGTGTTGCCATATTCCGAAAGGCAGGTCATGTATCTGAAAGCGGATATTTCCGAGCTCACCGCAGATACGGGGTGGACCCCGAATACGAAGTTTGAGGAAGGCGTGGAACAGATTGTGAGGGATTTCGATCGGAAGTAAAGCCTGTCACGATATAGGCTCCATCCATATTGATGTTTGGATGACGTCATAATTTTTGACCCTTTGAACAGCGTAATTTTTTCCTGTGGGCGTAAATCAAGTTTTTGTTCCAGCATTGATTTTGATGGGTTAACCACAAAGATAGGATGTATGTAAATTTCTCGTTATGGGGCAAAGGTTAATTTATATGTTAGTGTGGGTAAAAATTAAATGGAATTGCCAATCAACCATATAAGAAAGGTCGGGAGAGAAAAACACATAACTGAAAAAACGAATGTCGTTGGTGTTTTTCGAAACATTCTCAAAAGACAAGACCTTTAAGAATTGCATTACATAGGATGTAAACGCCAAGCGGGTTTCCCGCTTGTTGATGGGCGAAAGTGCGCTGTGGCACTTTCCTTATCCTGCCTACTAAAATCTAAAAAAGTGCGACACTTTGCGGTGCCGTATTTTTTATTTATCGTTGATAGTTTTCATACCGAATGACCAGTGTGATGAAAAAATTTTTATTAAAAACTTTTTTGTAGATCCCTGTATTTTCGTTGCGAGTGTCCTTGTGATATTTGGAGAGGTAACGCTTAGGGCCTATACCAAACGAGGAGGTGATCCAAATGCAGGGCCTATGGCTTCCTACGCAATCTTTGAACAATGACGAAAAGAAACATAAAGAAAGAAAACGGTATCATGAAGGCGTTCCAGCAGCAAGCAAACAGAAAGCAAAAGTGGGACGATTTTCGGAAAAAGGGGAGGCAGGATAAGGAAAGTGGGCAGAATCCCACTTTCGAGTTGCGCACGGAAACGTGCGCAGAGAAGCGGGAAACCCGCCTTCTCTCGTGCGCTGGGAGAAAACTTCTTCAAGCGAGGATATAAAGAGAAGCATAGGGCAGAGAGGAAGGCAAAGAGCCTTTCGCGGGGAACGAGCGCACTGAGAGAAACGCTTGAGAACATCAACGCCTTTCTCGAAAAGTACGGCTATACCAAAGTCCAACTGATAGAAGCCGGCTATAAGGCTTTGTTGGACGAAGAGGAGGCCAATCTTAGGGATGCCGCAGTGACTAATTGCTGACAAAGCGAATTTCTCTAAAAATTTTCAAAAAAATTTTTCGCAGACCCCTATATTTTTGCTGCGAATGTCCTTGTGGATAGTGGAGGGATGAGCGGTATAAAAGATAAACAAAAAGACAAAAAACAGGACATGGGGTCGGATTTTTGCGCGGACATCGGGGAGATCGAGGTAAACGCCGGGGAAGAAGTTCCGAAGAAAATGCTGAAATATCTTGCGGCGGTGGGGGATCCGTATAATTTTTGCGTCGGCAAAACGAGGGTGCGCGTGACGTTTGGCAGTAGCCATGCACCGTCCGTTCAATCGGGGCTGGAAAAAATTTCCATGAGGAAATCATGACGGCGGGTCTTGCGTTTTTCGGTGGCGTGTGCTATACTCAATGCGTGTTGAAGCGCCGCGTTCGTCCCGTCGGGGGTGAATGATGGCACGAAAAAGCAAATATTCGGAACTCAATACAGCCTCGGGAAGCATGGCGTTTTCCGCGGGGCTGTATATTCGTCTATCCCGCGAGGACGGCGACAAGGCGGAGAGCGAGAGCGTCGCCTCGCAGCGGGCGCTTTTGGAGCGGTTCGTTTCCGA
>CANRAR010000018.1 GCA_947628675.1 uncultured Clostridia bacterium | reverse complement strand
TTTCGCAGAGGTTATCGACGGGAATGAAAAATTTTATACCTTCATTTTTCCTTTGCGGCGAGGTGGTAACTCTCTTCGAGGAGGGCAAACACCTCTTCGTCGGGCAGGGTGTCGTCCAAAAAGACGGTCAGCCAGTGCTTCTTGTTCATGTGGTAGCCGCGGAAATAGGTTTTTCCATCCACAAGAAGGTCGAGTTCGGCGGGGTCGATCCTCACGTCCAAAAGTTCCGCCTTGCCCTCGCCCGCGGCGCCGAGTTTTTTGCGCTCCGCCGTGAGAATGGCGGCATACCACTTCCCGTTGTCGCGGCGGCGCACGGCGGCGTTATCGGGGAACTTCTCCCAAAGATATTCGGGCGCGTCTCCGTAAACTTCGCCGATGTGCGCGATGAGGCGCTTGGTTTGCGGGGCGCGGAAAATTTCAAAATCGCAACAGCGCTGCGAAATTTCGGCAAGTTTTGCGGTGTACGCCTCCCTGACGCTCCCCACGAACGCGCCCGCCGCCTCCTCCACGAGGTGCAAGGTGTAGGGCTCGCCCGTCGCGATGTCGGTGAGCGACGTCTTGACTTCGCCGCCCGCAATTTCCACACGGAGCAAAAACTGCCCGTCCAAAATTTCGGTTTCGTAAAGAAGCGCGCCGCCCTCCTCACGGAAACCGTAGCGTTTGCACTTCTGCGCGTTGGGCGTCTTGAAGCGAAAGAAGTCCTCCATTATTTGAATACCTCCGCGATGACGCCGCCGCCGAGGCACTGCGTCTCATCGTACAGCACGGCGAACTGCCCCTCCGTGACGGCGCGCTGAGGCTCGTCAAAGGCGAGTTCGAGCGTCGTTTCGCCCGTCCGCGTGACGCGCACATTTTGCTCGGTTTGGCGGTAGCGAAGTTTGGCGCGACACGAAAAACTCGCAGCGTTTGGCGGATTCGGAATAAAATTCATGTCCGTGACCGTGCACCCGCGCGAATACAGCGGGGTCTCGTCCCCGTGCGAGACGTAGAGAATGTTGTGCTTCAAGTCCTTTTCGACGACGAACCACCGCCCCTCTTCACCGCGCTTGCCGCCGAGATCCAGCCCGCGCCGCTGGCCGAGCGTGTAATACATGAGCCCTTGGTGCTCGCCCACCTCTTCGCCCGCGAGGGAGAGAATTTTCCCCGGCTTGGCGGGGAGATACTCGGACAAAAATTTGCGGAAGTTCCTTTCGCCGATGAAGCAAATGCCCGTCGAATCGCGCTTGCGGGCGGTGGAAAGGCCGTGCTCCTCGGCAATGCGGCGCACCTCCTCTTTTTGCAACTTTGCAAGCGGAAACAGCACCCCATCCAACTGTTTTTGCGTGAGTTGGCACAAAAAATAGGTCTGATCCTTGCCGCTATCCGCCGCCTTCAAGAGGCGGTGCACACCGCCCTCGTGCGAAATGCCGCAATAGTGCCCCGTGGCGATGCAGTCCGCGCCGAGTTTTTCGGCATACTCTTTGAAGGGGCCGAACTTAATTTCGCGGTTACACAGCACATCGGGATTGGGCGTTCTGCCCGCCGCGTACTCGGAAAGGAAGTAGGAAAAGACGCGCTCCATGTATTCCTTGGCGAAATTGACGGTATAATAGGGCATATCGAGTAGCCCGCACACGCGCTTGACGTCCTCGAAGTCCTCGTCCGCGGTACACGCGCCGTTTGCGTCCGTCTCCTCCCAATTGCGCATGAAGAGACCCACGACGTTGTAGCCCTGCTCCTTTAAGAGCAAGGCCGCGACGGAACTATCCACCCCGCCGCTCATGCCGACGACGACGGTCTTTGCCATGGCGCCCCTCCGAAAAAATTTTCTTTATTTTACCATATCCGTGCGAAAATATAAAGCATTTTTCACGCGGTTGTGGTATAATGCTACCGTTAAGTGAAGAAAACCGCACTCGTAGCGCAATTGGATAGCGTGTCGGCCTCCGACCGCCCGCACTATTTTCGACTAAGGGCGGCACGAGGAGCGTAGCGACGAAGTACGCCGTAGGCGGCGAAATATAACAAAAACCGAATACGTACTCGTAGTGTAATTGGATAACATTACGGCCTCCGACGCCGTCGAGTCCGGGTTCGAGCCCCGGCGGGTACACCACAAAGCCCCTGCGCAAATTGTGCAGGGGCTTTGTGGTGTATTCGTCAAGGGTGAGAACCCACTGGGTTCGCCCGACGCGAAGCGGCGCACAAGCCATAGGCGCGTAGCCCCGACGGGTACCGTCACGGGCGGACTCGCCCTTTGCCCTTCCAAAACGATTGCGCCGCGTAATCAAAATCAATAGGCGTATCGAATCTGCATGGCATAAAATAGCAGAACGAGAAAGAACAGAACAGACACGGCGAATATGACATGGCTCGCAATTCGCATTTTTCGGTTGTCTTTGACAATGCAGAGGGCGACCGAGAGCACAACGGAAATCGCCATCACTGTAAGGGCAAGATAGACGAGAACTTGCAGATCTTCTCTGAAAAGTTTGTCGTAAATGCTATAATAATAGTCGAGGTGCCCGATCCCACCCTCGGCATTGGGAATATAAGCGACATCATGGTCGATTTTTATGAAGCACAACGCCCCCATAAGCACATTCAAGCATACTTTTATGACTTCTAAAACCACCATGAATATTTTTTTCATTGGTCTTTTCTCCGTGAAATCCCCGCATCTCGCCGCAATGCTCACACGGCCGCGCGCATAGCCTCACTTCACATACACAACATAATTCTCTTTCCGCGGGGCGGCGGGCTTGGGGGGAGCCACGGGGTAGCCCAACACGCAGTGGCCGATACCCTCGTAGTCGCCCTCCACGCCCAACTCGCGCAAAATTTCCTTACCTTCTTCGCTCTCGAACTCCTCCCGCGCGCGGTGGATCCAGCAACTGCCGATGCCCTCCGCCTCTGCGGCGAGCATCAAATTGCCCATGACGAGGCTCCCGTCGTACACGCGCGTGTTTACATTCTTATCCGCGAGCACGACCAAGACGACGGGCGCGCCGTAGAAAGGATCCCCCGTTGCGCCCATGATTTCGGCGTTCATCTTTGAGAGCCTGTCCCGAAGTTCCTTATTGGTGACGGCGAGGATGATGGGCGACTGTCTCCCCCGCCCCGTGGCGGCGTAGGTGCCCACTTCGCAGATACGGCGGATGACCTCTTCGGGCACGGGTTTTTCGGCAAACGCCTTCGTGCTCCTTCTTCCGATAATGAATTGTTCCAAATCGTTCATAATTTCCTCCTTATTTTTTATAATAAAATTCCTCACGGCACGGGGACGAGCAGCAACAGTTCGCCGACGCCGTAGCCCAATAGGGTGCCGACGGCGAGCCCGAGTGCGCCGCAGATGACCCCGGGCGCGATGAGATCGGCTCTTTTTGCGGCCTTGGCGACGGGTGCGATGAAGGGCGGCCCGTAAACTCCCGCCGTCGAGGTGATGAGCGCCGTTGCGCCGCTCACGCGGAAGATGCGGCAAAGAATGAGGTGCACCACAATGGTGCACAGCTGCGCGCAGGCAAAGAAGCCCAAAATGGGCAGGATATCCGAGAGAAACGCCCGCCAATCGATGCTCATCGAGAGCGCGAGTGAGAACATCAGAATGAGATACATCCCGAGCGCGTACTGTCCCTCCGTCTCACGGACGGAGCGGACAAAGGAAAATACCACGCCGAGCAGGGAGACGGAGAGCAGGATATAGAGCAAATTTTCGCCCACTGTGCCCTCGATGAGAAATTCGAGGAGCGCCCCTACGCCCAAACAGCCGACCGCGAGGAGAAACACGCCCGCAAGCCGCGCCACCCGCCTCCAATCTTTCACCGAAAAGCCGAACGTATAGTCATCCCGCTTGACGGCCGCGGGAAGGGGCGCCTGCACGGGTTCCGCGGGTTCCGCGCTCTCTGCAATCTCCGTATTTTTCGCAATTTCTACGGGTTCCGCAACTTCTGCACCTTCCATAATTTCCTCGGATTTCTCCGTTTGGAAAGAAACATCCGCGCGCGGTGAATTACGCACACGGCGCCCGAGCAGCGCTTCATACACCTTGGGCGCGAGCGAGATGAGGAACAAAAAGTAGATGCCGCCGACGAGCGTATCCGATACATTTGCGGCGGCGATGGTCGCCTGATCGGCATGGAGGGCGGCGCCGATGGCGTTGAGGTTGGGCGTACCGCCCGTGTACAGCCCCACCGCCATGGCGGAGAGCCGTGCGCTCGGGAAGAATGTGAGGGTGATGAAGAACATGGCGACCGCCACGAGCACGACCGCGACGATGGCGAGCGAAAAGCCGACGGACGTCTCCCGCGTCAATTTTTTCAGGGAGCGCAGGTCGATCGAGAAGAGGATGAGCGGAATGGAGAGCGCCACAAGGACGTAAGCGACCGTCGTCGTGAGTCCCTTATCGTAATCCACGCCCGAAAAACCGATGGTGGAAAAGGCAAAGCCGACAAGATAGCAACAGGCGATCGCGCCGACGGCGCCGAGCACCTTATTCTTCCGCGTGAGCCAAATGATGAGCGCGGGCAAAAGCGCGATCGCAAGAAAGGCGACGACGTTGAGGAAAATACTCACAGTTCCCTCCCGTAGATGCGGAACACCTTGTTGAGGACGCCGCTCGCCCGCTCCACATTGAGGCGGGAGGGTAAATTGTTCTCCATGATGGTGCCCGCCTCCATGTGTTCGATTTTGCGCTTCTTACAGGCGCGGTAGAAGGCATGGTAGAGGGCAAAGTTGATGCCCTTGTTCTGGTATTCGGGGATGACGTACTGCAACATGGCGCGCACCGACCGCAGGCGGGAGCGGTACCACAGCGCCTTGCAGAGTGCAACGGGGTTCATCTTCCCCTTCATCTTGCGGAATACTTCAAAATAGTTCGGGATGCTCATCATCATGCCGACGGGCTTATCGTCCTCTTTCCTGCGGCAGATGAAGATGAGGTCGGGCCAAAGGAACCCCTTCCAATTTTTCACGATGCGGCGAAGCGCCTCCGGCTCGGGCGCCTCCTGATAGATGACGTCCGTCGTGGCGGCCTTCATCACCTCGTGGAAGGCGTCGATCTCGCGGTCGAGCTTATGGAAATCGGCGGAAGAGATGTACAGCCCGTACCGCTCCAAGACGCGCTCCGTGACGCGCCCGATGCGCTCGAAATCGAATTTTTCGTAGTCGAGTTCGTAGGAGACGGTATCGAAGTCCTTGGTAAAGCCGAAGGCCTCGAGTAACTTGCAATAGTAGGGCGGGTTGTAGGAGGTGAGTACCATGGGCTCTCTTTCAAAACCCTCCGCGAGGATCCCGCGGCGGTTATCCTGATCGTACGGGAAATACGTTCCCTCCACCCGTGTTGCGCCGCGCTCTTTGAGCGCCCTGCACATCTCCGCAAGGAGAAGCCCGCTCACGGCCTCGTCGTTGACGCACTCGAAGTGGGAAAAGTAGCCGCACTTTTCCAATTGATATTGCTTGCTCGGCGCAACGGTGCACAGTACGCGGGCGAGATACTTTCCGTTCTCCTCCACGGCGATTGCGATATAGCACCCCTCTTCGCACACGAGGCGGCGCAGGACGCGCAGAAGATCGCCCCTCATATAGGGGACGTAGAGCGGGTCGCCGCGGTACAGCCCATCCGCCATGGCGACGAATTTTTTCAGTTGTGCTCTTGTCGTCAATCGGATCGCTTTCAAAAAATCACCTGTATGTACCGCTCGATGCCATTTTTCTCGCCCCGAAAACCCTCCCGGGGCAGATGCGGCATGGGAGCCGGCAACGGCTTGATTTATTTTATCATATTTCTTTCTTTTTGCACAAGCAAAAACGCAAAATATTTAGATGCTTAACCAAATTTGACAATTTTCGCGCTTTTTCCCGCCCCGCAGTGCGCATTTTTTTGCGGGTACGTTTGTCTTTTGCAAAAAAAGTAAGAAATTTTCACCTTTCCCCTTGATTTTTTCCCATTATATTGTATAATAGAAATAGCGGCGTGTACATTTGCGCGGCGTAAACCAAAATCATAAGGGGTTTTATATGGGCGTATCCGCAAACAATATCCGTAACATCGCCATCGTCGGTCACAGCGGCGAGGGCAAGACCACCCTCACCGAGGCCATCCTCTACAACGGCGGCTCCATCGAGCGCATGGGCAAGACGGACAACGGCACCACCGTCTCCGACTTCGACGAGCAGGAGATCGCAAGAAAGACTTCCATCTCGCTCTCCCTCTCCTACGCGAACTGGAAGGGCGTCAAACTTAACCTTCTCGACGTCCCCGGCTTCTATGATTTCGAGGGCGAATTCGATTCCGCGATGCGCGCTTGCGGCGCGGCGCTCGTCGTGATGGGGGCGAACGGCTCCGTCACCGTCGGCGCGGAGAAGGCCATCAACTACTGCCTCAAAGCAAAGAAGCCGCTCATCATCTTCATCAACGGCATGGATAAGGAGAATGCCGACTACGCGGGCACCGTGCGCGCCCTGCGCGAAAGTTACAAGGGCAAGGTAGCACCCATCCAGATCCCTTCCATGGAGGGCAACAAGATGACGGGCTATATCAACGTCATCACGGGCAAGGCGTACCGCTTCACGGCGGGCGCTCCCGAGGAGATCGCCGTGCCCGATGCCTACGGCCGCGAACTCGAAGAGATGCAGGCCTCCCTCATGGAGTCGGCGGCGGAGAACGACGACGAACTCCTCGAAAAGTACTTCGACCAAGGCTTCCTCTCCCGTGAGGAGACCATCCTCGGCATCCGCAAGGGCATCCAGACGATAAGCGTCATCCCCGTGCTCGCGGGCAGTGCCCTCCTCAACAAGGGCGTCATCAATCTCATGAACGAGATCGTGGAATATCTCCCGCAGGCCGCCGAGCGCGCGGCGCTCGAAGCCACGGACGTAAGAACGGGCGACCCCGTCGAGATCTCCTGCGATGAGGATGCTCCCTTTGCGGCGCAGGTCTTTAAGACGGCGGTCGATCCCTTTGTGGGCAAGCTGAACTACCTGCGCGTATGCCGCGGCAGCCTAAAAACGGGCATGAGCGTATTCAACCCCAACACCAACACCACGGAGCGCATCAACGCCATCTACCTCGTCATGGGCAAGAAACAGACGCAGGTCACCGAACTTGCGGCGGGCGACATCGGCGCGGTCAACAAACTCACCAATACGGGAACGGGCGATACGCTGTGCGATCCCGCGACCCCCGTGCAATTTGCCCCCATCGAATTCCCCGAGCCCGTGCTTGCCATGGCGGTCAATGCCACCGTGCGCGGCACCGAGGATAAGGTGTTCGGCGGGCTCAACCGCCTCACCGAAGAGGATAAGAGTTTCAAGGTCGTCAAGAACACCGAGACGGGCGAAACGCTCGCCTGCGGGCAGGGCGAAATTCAGCTCGACATCATCAAGAAGCGGTTGAAGTCCAAGTTCGGCGCGGATGCCGAGTTCACCACCCCCACCGTCGCCTACCGCGAGGCCGTTACGGGCTCTGCGGAGGCCGAGGGTAAGCACAAGAAGCAGTCGGGCGGCGCGGGGCAGTTCGGCGTCGTCAACATCCGCTTCGAACCGGGTGCGGCGGACGGCATCTTCGAATTCGTCGATGCGACCGTCGGCGGCTCGGTGCCCAAGCAGTTCATCCCCGCCGTGGAAAAGGGTCTGCGCGAGGCCATCCAAAAGGGTGTGCTCGCGGGCTATCCCATGGTGGACTTGAAGGCGACGCTGTTCGACGGCAAATCCCACCCCGTCGATAGTAAGGAAATCGCATTCGTCTCGGCGGCAAAACTCGCCTATGATGACGGCGTTCGCCGCGCGCGTCCCGTCATCTTGGAGCCCATCTGCTCCATGAAGATCGTCGTCCCCGAGCAGTACGTCGGCGACATCATGGGCGATCTCAACACCCGCCGCGGCCGCATCATCGGCATGGAGGCGCAGGACGGGATGCAAGTCATCACGGCGGAAGCGCCGCAGGGTGAGATCCTCACCTACGCCACGAGTCTCCGCTCCATCACGCAGGGCAGGGGGAAATTCTCCGAGACATTCGCCCGCTATGAGCAGGCGCCCGACTTTGTCATGCAGAGTTTGAAGAAATAAGTAAACGATGCGCGCCCCGCGAAGCCTCGCGGGGCGTTTGCCATGTAGGTTTTTATGCATCACGAAAGAAAAATCCCGCAGTGGGTGCAAAAATCGATCGCCGTCGGCATCGCTGTTTTGCTCGTTGTCGGCGTCGCCGTATTCAACGCGCTGCTGCCCTTCCGCACCCTGCTCGCCGCCCGCGCCATTGCCGCGCCCCGAGAAAACGAATTGCGCATCTGGTATCTCGATGTGGGGCAGGGCGACTGCACCGTCATTTCCTTCCCCGGCGGAAAGGCGCTCGTCATCGACGGCGGCAACGGCTCGTGGGAGAATGACGATCACCTCATACGCTTTTTCAAGGGGCTCCGCGCGGAGGAATTGACGTTCGTCTCCTCCCATGCCGACACCGACCACTGCGGCGGGCTCGCCTACATCATCGAAAATTTCGGCGCGAAGACGCTGTATCTGCCCGCGATCGGCTCGGGCGAAAGCGCCTACGCCGAAATGCAAGCCGAGGCGGAAACGTGCGGCGCGGAGATAAAAACTGCAAAACGCTATGAGATTTTGGACTACGGCGGGGCGTACGTCTCCTTCCTCTCCCCCTATTCGCAGGAGGAGACGGAGTCGAACGAGGCGTCCACCGTACTCTATCTTCAATACGGGGAATTTTCCGCCGTCTTCACGGCGGATATAAACGCCAAGCGCGAAAAGAAACTGTGCGAGGAATACGAGGTGATGCCAAGTATTTTCGACCACGGAGACTACACCGTACGGCTCGACGGCATCGACATTTTGAAGGTGGCGCACCACGGCTCGGACGCCTCCTCTTCCGCGCAGTGGCTCGAACTTTTGAAGCCGCAGGCCTCCGTCATCTCCTGCGGGAAGGGCAACCCGTACGGGCACCCCTCGGGCGGCGCGCTGCAGCGGCTCTTCGACTGCGGCAGTAAAATTTACCGCACCGACGAACTCGGTGACATCTTAGTCTCCGCCTTCCCCGACGGCAACTTTGAGGTGACTTGGGAATAAAAATCGCCACATGGGGTGCGATTTTTCGCATTTCGTGCGACAAAAGTTGCATATGAACGCGCGGCGGGCTCTGCCCGCCGCGCCCAATATACCGCATTGCCGCCCTTGCTGTAAATTACTGCGCGGAGCAAAACCACGCTTTTGCGGCAGCGCTTTGGGCGGCAGGTACCGCCGCAAAGCCCGTCGCGCCTGCCAGCGCTCCTGTCGCGGCGCGCTCACAGCCCACAGGGCTGTTGAGCATGGTGCGCCGCT
This sequence comes from uncultured Clostridia bacterium, assembly GCA_947628675.1. Classification (GTDB taxonomy): domain Bacteria; phylum Bacillota; class Clostridia; order Christensenellales; family Borkfalkiaceae; genus Gallimonas. The sequence goes on along the minus strand of CANRAR010000018.1, from coordinate 21,263 downwards.
CCACCCAATTTGCCGCATACTTGCGGCTTAATGACTTTGAGGACGAACTATTCGCGGGCGACCCGTTGAGAGATGCACGAATTAACCCCTCGTTCAATTTATTTTGAGCATACGCCCCATAAGGGGCGGAGACGAAAAAAGAAATTGAACGAAATTTTTTACGCGATCATACTCTTCCAAATGCGCTCAAACCGCTCTTCGGACTGCAATACCTCGTTTGCGAGCGCCTTGATGTCCTCGTCGGCCTCCTCGTCGCTCATCTCGCCGAGGGACGACTTGATCGCGGTGATGCCCATCACGGTGCCGCGCACCATCATCTCGGCGATGTGGGCGCGCGAATCGTCCGTCATCGTGCTCATCTTGATGCTCGACCACATCATCGCCTTCTTGATGGGGCCGGGGTTCTTGAGTTCGATGTTCTTGTCCTTGGCGATCGTCGCCGCCTTGCCGCACAGGCGTTCGTACTCCTCGTGCTCGCGCAAAAGTTCCTCTCTGAGTTCCCCGTCCTCCGTCTCGGGCAGAATGTCCGAAATGGATTGCAGGGCAAGTTGGCAGTTGCGGTGCACTTCGGCGAGCACCTCTTCGCTCTTTTTTACTTCCATATTTCTCTCCTTTACGGATAGCGTGAGAAATTTTGCGAAAAGTATGCAAAGCCGCCCGAAAACCGCTTGACATTTCCCCCTTCTTATGGTAAATTGAACAGCGAACCGTTAAGGACGGGCTCTTACAAGCATTCCCTTCGGGGGGATCGCCTACGCAACTTACGAGATCCTATCAAGGAGGTAACAGCAGTGTACGCAATCATCGAAAACGGCGGCAAGCAGTACAAGGTTTCCGAGGGCGACGTGGTCAGAGTGGAGAAACTCAATGCCGAAGTGGGCGCAGAGGTCTCCTTCAAGGCAGTCATGGTCGCCGACGGGGAAACCGTGAAAGTGGGCGGCGACGTCGCATCGGCTACGGTGACGGGCACCGTGCAGGCGCAGGATAAGTTCAAGAAGATCATCGTCTTTAAGTACAAGTCCAAGAAGAACGAGCGCAAAAAGCAAGGGCACCGTCAACCCTATACCGCGGTGAAGATCGGGAAGATCTCGCTCTGACCGCACGGGCGCCAACGCGCCGAAAATCAAGAAAAGGAGAAAGAAACATGATCTTTATTTCATTGTTCGCTCATAAAAAGGGTACCGGCTCCTCCCACAACGGCAGAGACAGTGAGGCGAAGCGCCTCGGCGTCAAGCGGCAGGACGGGCAGGAAGTGCTCGCGGGCAGCATTTTGGTGCGCCAGCGCGGCACGAAGATCCACCCCGGCAACAACGTCGGCATCGGCGGAGACGATACGCTCTTCGCCTTGAAGGACGGCGTCGTCCGCTACGAGCGCAAGGGCAAGGATAAGAAACAAGTCAGCGTCTATTAAAAACATAAACCGCCGCTTCACGCGGCGGTTTTTCTTTGCGGTGGTTTACAGAAAAAAACCGAGGGTTTACATCCCTCGGTTTTTTCTTTGCGGTCGGAATTTATTCAAGAACGATCAGCGCACCCTCGCCCGCCCCGAAGGTGAGTTCCAGAGACGAACCCGTAAACGGCGTTTTCACCGCTTTTTGCACGGTGTAGCCGCCAACGGAGGAATTGAACGAAATCGTAAGCGTATCCCCTTCCGAAATGGAGTTGTTGGTGACGTAAAACGCCGTCTTGCCGTTGTAGTCGAAGCAGCCGATGAGTATATGCGCCGCCGTCGCGGACTTATATTCGCCGTAAGTCTCAATCAGATCGCCTTCCGGGATTTTTGTAGCATTTCCGTCTTTTCCCGTCGGCATTCCGCCGACGACGATCAAGCCCTTGCTCTTCGAGCACATCAAAACTTCGTCCACTGCTGCGATCTGCGTATTCGCCGTTTTAACGAGATTGTAAACCTCGGTACGCTCACCCGCCCCCGTGAACATGGCTCCTTTGTAGCCCATGCTTTCAAAGTCGGGGACGGCAACGCCCGTGAAATATTCGATCCCCTTTGCACCAAAGGAAAGACCCGTATTCACCGCCCACAAAAGTTCACCCAAGTCGGGGGCAAATACGTCGTCGCCGAATTGGCAATCCTGAACAAAATGCCAAAACGGAATATTCGCCTCCAATGCCGCCGAACGGCAGACCGAAATGTTTTCAAAGTAATCATTTCGTACTTTGCCGCGGTTTGCAATGCCCACATGGAACCCATAATTATCGAAACTCAAAACTTTCGGCTTGCAAATTTCCATGTATTCAGAAAGATAACGGTCATACTTATACACGCCATTCATCTCGGCGGGAAGTTTCTGCCCCGTCACATATGTCCTATAATAGAGTTGGCGGTATTTCGCATAATTGGGGAACAAATTGCTCCACCACAGTGTGCCCGTCGTCATTTCTGGCATGATGCTGTCGAGAAAGTCCTGCGTCTCCACAATTTGATCGAAGTGGACGCGCCCCGGCTCGTCGGCAACCGTAACGCCGCAAAATGCCTCGTGATACTTCGCCTGCGCAAGCCCCACCGCAAGCGCGTTTTGGTCAAAGTTGCCGTCGGGATTGCCTGGACTGACAAAATATCCCAATCCATTGTCCGCACAGAGATTGAGCGCATCGAGAGAAACCCCCTCCCAACATCCGATCAACATATTTACGCCCGCCTCCTTATAGGAAGAATAGAGCGCGGCATTGTTGACGAGCCCCGAGGTGACTGCGTTATAGACCCCGACGGGCATTGTCTTGTAATCGTGGCAACGCAGCCAAAACGAGCCGTACGTCTCGTTCGTTACCTCAACCGGTTGCGTGATGATCGTAGGGTTCTTGGGGGGATCATCCGTAGAGGACGTATTCCCGTTGATGGACAAATCGTCCGTGGAGGGAGCGGGATTGGACTCCGTGCCGCCGCAACCTGCACAGAACAGAAGCATCATCGCCGTTAACGTAAATGCCGCAATTTTCAATTTCATAATCGTACCTCACAAACAGTTATTTGTTTTCTTCGCCGTAGTAATTCAAAAGATAGTTCAGGCTCTTTTTAAGATAAGCAACAAGTTCGTCCACGTGCCCCTCCCACGTAGGAATCACTCCGATCTCCTCCGGGATATAGACGGAATTAAGGTTCAAATTCCCCCAGCGTTCATAATTACGATGGTAGGAAGCGGCATCCTCTTTCGCCTCCTGCGCCTTTCCGTCGAACTCTGCTGCGAGGGCGTCACCATACGTTTCAAGGAGTTCTTTCATGCGGGTTCTGAACTCAATATGCTCCAAGAGTTGCATATACCAGCGGTTGGCGCGATTTTCGCCGTTTGGCCAAAGCGCCTCTGCGGGCACCACCTCGGGTGTGGGACCGTGCTCATCGTCACCGAGCCCGGCGGAGAGATCGAAGTCCCACAGCGGTCCGCACTTGACCTTACTATCCGCGCCCGCATCCTTATATAAAAACCAGCTGAACGCGACTGCATCATACGTCTTAAAAAGTTGGTGGACGAGACACGTCTTTGCAAAACTATTCACATCGATGCGGCGCTCGATCTCCTCCCATGTCCCGTCGCAGACGACGCTCCAAACTTCGTTCACGATGCGCGAAATGTTCGCCGTCACCCTCGCTTCATAGCCCTCATCCTCCGGCTCGGGCGATTTTACGGTGAAAAATCTTCGTGCACCGTCATCTCCCCAATGGTCGAACCAATCGAGACCCTCCACGCCTTCGTCGGGCGCGCGATTATCCAATTCGACCAGAAACGGTTGAGCGTCCCCCTCTAAAATTTCCTCGGAAATATCGACGCGCGACCCGCCCGCCTCGGTCTGTTCACAAAGCAGATACACACCGTCATAGCGTCCGTTAAAATAGACTTCGACGGGCTGCGTATGCGACGTCTCCTCCAACCCAAGCAACATTCCGCAAGAGAGGGCGAGACGGTTCCGCATCATGCTCCCGTCGAGATAGTCGGCGAGCAAGACCCACTTCTTCGCTTTTCCGAAGCCAAACAAGTCGGTCTTGCTCGTAAATTTGATTTTATACGGTTTTTTATCGTATCCTTTCGTGACGTTGCCGCGCAACTTGATTTGCGCTTCGGCACCGTCCAAACAATATTTCGTCTCCGTGTTGCCTACCGAAACCGTGCAGGGCACATAATTCTCTTTGTTGAGAACGGGGGCGCCGTTCTCCGTTTCGATCTCAAATACGGGAAGCCCGTACGGCAAGATCTCGAAATTTGCGGTGAGCGAAATGTCCCTGTCCGGTCGGACAGTGATCGTATCCGTCAGTGTACCGTCACTCCATCCCGTAAATGTATACCCGAGCGCGGGTACCGCGCGGACGGATACAGTTGTACCCCCCCCCGAGATAAACTGCGTTGTCTCTCCCTCGATGGTTCCCGCTTCCGCACGGTTCACGGAAAAAGTCACTTGAAAGGTCTCCCCGTCGGAGGCGGAGCACCCTGCAGGAAGCACGAATATCGCCAAGCAGGTTGCGATTATAAAGAGAATTGCAAATTTTTTCATGCCTTTTATCATCAGTATGACCCAAAAACGTCCTTTTTTCTATTTGAGCCTCGCGCCCCTCGGCGGGTCGGCGCCGATATGACCGCAGTATTTCCAATGACGCCCCCTGATCTGTCAAGCGTCCCGCCCGAATGAAAAAGCGGTAGACCGCAGCGGGGGTAGCGCAATCGAAGCAAAATAAAATATATTATAAGCCCGACTGCGCCAACTACATTTTATCATTATAGCGAAATGAAAAATAAATGCAACTTCTTTGCGCTTTGATTTCTAATTTCATCTCTCCGCCGCCCAATCTTTGTCCCCCCTCTTTCTCCGCCGAACGCCCCCTCGCTTCGTGGCGCGTCCCGCCCCATGCTCCCGTCCGTTTTTTCCCATTGCCACTTTTTTTCTCCCCCGCCCGCTTTTTCCCCATCCCCCCCCGCCTTTCCGTCGAACAGCCCCTTGCTTCGTGGCGCGTCTCCGCCCGCTGCCCCCCGACCGCCTTTCCTTCGATTTCCCCCATCAAATTCATGCCCCCACCCTGCAAAAATACCCCTTTCTGTGCCCGTTCAAAGCGCCCTCCGCTCAAAAACTTTTCATAAAATTTAATAAAACCTCTTGACACGATACTATTTTAAGATATATAATCATAATATAGAAACCCAAGGAGGAATTTTTATGGCAATCACGATGGCAAATGACGAACATATCGTCAAAACATGGGCTTACGGCAGGGTCAAATCCGGCCACCAAAAGACGAGCGCAGAGATCCTTTTCACGAATAAGCGCATCATCTCCGTCTCCGAGAGCAAGTCCGCAAGGGATATCGACGAAGTGCCGCTCGACACGGTGAACACGATCTCCTTCCACAAGAGCGGTTGCAGCCCTCTTGCGAAAGTCCTCTCCATCCTCGAGATCATCGTCGGCGTTCCGTTTTCCGTTCTGATTTTCGGTATCTTCATGATCATGGACGGCGTCAGAAGGATCAAGAGCGGCGAGTTCTCGCTCGACATCACGACGAAAGGTATGCCCGACCCCGCGATCAGCATCGGTTTGCAGAGGGGCAAGTTGCAGAAGAAAGCCGGCAAGATCAAGGTCTGGATCGACAAAAACGTGGTCGATGAGATCGGCAATGAGATCGGCGCCCTCTATCTCAGCAACAGATAATTCGGTAAATGCAAAGCGGCTCGCAGATGCGAGCCGTTTGTTTTTTGTGAGAAGCGGCGCGCCTGATGGCGCGCCGCAACTTTTTTAATAATTCTTTGCCTGTACTTCAAAATATGCCTGCGGGTGATGGCACACGGGGCAAATCTCGGGCGCCTTGGTGCCGACCACAATGTGCCCGCAGTTGCGGCATTCCCAGATCTGCACGCCGCTCTTCTCGAACACCTGCTTCGTTTCGATGTTGCTCAAAAGGGCGCGGTAACGCTCCTCATGCGACTTCTCGATGGCGGCAACCCCGCGAAACTGCGCCGCAAGGGCGGTAAAGCCCTCCTCTTCGGCGTCGCGCGCCATGCGCTCGTACATGTCCGTCCACTCGGCGTTCTCGCCCTCGGCGGCATGCAGAAGGTTTTCGGGCGTATCGCCGAGTTCGCCCAGCGCCTTGAACCACAGTTTGGCGTGCTCCTTCTCGTTCTCCGCCGTCTTCAAGAAGAGCGCGGCGATCTGCTCATAGCCCGCCTTCTTCGCAACGGAGGCGAAATAGGTGTACTTGTTGCGCGCCTGGCTCTCGCCCGCAAACGCTTCCCACAGATTTTTCTCCGTCTTTGTGCCCTTGTAAGGATTGTTTCCCATAATTTTCTCCTTTGATGAAATTACATCTTCCATTCAAATGTATCATAAAACGCGAAACCTGTCAAGGGGGCGGAGCAAAATTCAGGCGGAGAGCATACGATAAAAAAGCGCGCATAAAATTTACGGAATTTTGCAAAATGCAAAGAAAATCGCTTGCGTTCTTGCGATAAATGTGCTATATTTAACAAGCAATCGGAAGTTTAGCTCAGTTGGGAGAGCACTTGCCTTACAAGCAAGGGGTCATAGGTCCGAGTCCTATAACTTCCACCAATACAGCGCGGATAGCTCATTATGCGGGAATAGCTCAGTGGTAGAGCGCCACCTTGCCAAGGTGGATGTCGCGGGTTCGAGTCTCGTTTCCCGCTCCAAACACAGCTCCGCGCTGTTTTTTTTGGCGCCATAGCCAAGAGGTAAGGCAAGGGTCTGCAAAACCCTGACTCCCCGGTTCAAATCCGGGTGGCGCCTCCACGTCGCCGCAAGGCGCCTTTCGCAAGGGATTGCCGTTTGGCAATCCCTTTGCTTTTAACGCCTGCGGCTCCTCTTTCGCGGAAAATCTTGCTCTGCAATCTTTTCCGCGAGTACTGCGGTATTTCATATTTTTTGCGCTTGCCGCTCCTCTCTCACGAAAAATCTTTGCTTCACAAATCTTTTTCGTGAATACTGCGGTATTTTCATATTTTTAACGCCTGCGGCTCCTTCTTCGCGGAATGAGTTGATTTTTTCTCAAATGCTTGACAAAATCAAAAAATAGCGATACAATGTATACACGTTGAGAATACTATATGTAGGAGGTACAATTATGGCTACGATCAATGTACGCGTCGATGATGACGTAAAAAAACAAGCCAACGCGATTTTTTCCGATATCGGGCTCGATATGAGCACGGCGATCAATATGTTCCTGCATCAGGCGATCATGCACGACGGCTTGCCTTTTGAGGCAAAGCGGGTGCCCAATGCGGAGACGCTGGCGGCACTCGAAGAACTCCGCCGCATTCAAGCCGGAGAGCAACCTGCAAAGGTTTATACCGACGTCCACAAAATGTTCGAGGAGTTAAATTCCGATGGCGAAGTATAACGTCGTTCTTACGAACGCATTTCGCAAAGACTACAAACTCATTCTCCGCCGCGGATATAATACTGCGCTCCTCGAAGAGGTCGTCGATATCCTTGCGAGCGGGGAACCGCTCCCGGACAAATACCGCGACCACGAACTTACGGGCAATTTCGCGGGATGCCGCGAATGCCACATCAAGCCCGACTGGTTGCTTGTCTATCAGATACGGGAAGAAGAGCTGATTCTGTATCTCACCCGCACGGGGACACATTCAGACCTGTTTCGTTGATTTCAATACAAATCCGCCCGTCCGAAAAAAATTCGGACGGGCGGCACAATTTTTCCCTTCCCTTTACAGCGGTTTGTAGGTGCGCGCCTCCAAAAACGCCAACACGGTATCGATGGCCTTGGTGAGCGCCGTGCCGACGAAGCCGTGCCCCGCGCCCTCGATTACGGTAAGTTCCGTCCTGTTCTCGCCGTACGCCTCCACCGCTTGGTCGATATAGTTACGGGGAACCGTACCGTCTTGATCGCCCCAAACGATACAAACATCCTTTTTATAGTTCGGAATGACGGCATAGGGGTCGAAATTTTTCACCGAACGCACATAATCTGCATTGAGATAGTACCCCCAAAACTCAAATGTCTTCTCGGCGTCGTTCTTATGTTGGTCGGGAATGTTAAACGCGGGGAAGTAGAGCGCAAGCCCCGCAACGTCGTCCTTGATCTCGTCGTCCGCTGCGGCGAGCGCCGCAACAAAGCCGCCTTGGCTTCCGCCCCACAAAAAGACCTGCGTCTCGTCCACGTAGGATAGGGACTGCATATGCTTGAACGTCTCCACAAAATCTTTCTGCATGGTGAGCGGCGAATAGTTGTCCTTCGTTCTGCCCGTGCTCTTGCCGCCCGTCTGTGCGCCGCAGAAGTCAATAGAATAGGCGACATAGCCGCGCTGGGCAAGGCGTTCGCACTCCTTCGGGAAGTCGGAATAGTGCCCGCCATAGCCATGCCCTATGATGACGGCAGGAAGTTTCCCGTCGGGCACCGTCGCGCTATCGCTATCCGCCGGCATATAGAGATCGCCGTAGATCTTGATCTCGACGCCGTCATCGTCGTACGTAAATTCGTGCTTTTCCGATGTCACCCTATACGTGACATCTTCGGGCAAATTGCGCAGTTCGCGTTCCTTTACCACCTCTTCCTCCTTCTTGCCGCAGGCCGCCAAAACGCCCACGAGCGCGAGCACCAAGGCCGCGGCACAAGCCAAAAATTTTTTCATAAGTCCCCCTATTTCTGCCGGATGTTCTCCGTTATTTTACACAGCGTTTGGAGAATTTCTTCCCTCTTTTCGGGAGAAAACCCCGCAAATCCGCGCGCCTCGAGCGCCTCAACTTCTTCCTCGAGGATGTCGGCAGTCCTTCTCCCCTCTTCGGTGAGAAAGACGCGCACGGCGGTTTTGCACCCCTCCGCCGCGGTGCGTTCACGGCGGACGAGCCCCTTCTTCTCCATGCCGGCGAGCACCCCCGTAAGCGTGGGTTGCGTCACGCCGCAAAGATACGCGAGCCTTTTTTGCACGAGCCCATCGCCCCGCCGCAGGATGTATAAAACTTTGGGCTGACCCGCCGTGAGCCCGAGTCGGGCAAACACCGCGCGGCTCGCCTCGGCGTGCGCCGCCGACGCCCCCATGAGCGCCAAAAATAATTTATCGTACATAAATTAGCATCCTAATTCTTGAACATCATACCACAACCGAAGCATTCCGTCAACCCCTTTCGGAAAATTCCTTTCCCTCATACTTATTCCTCTCACTTATCCCCCTCCCTCTCTCTCATTTATCCCCCCACCATATTCCCCTATTTATCCTCTGCTTTCCCTTAATTCATCCTCTCTCGTTTGTCCCTTTTCTCTTTCCTTATCCCCCGCCTTTTTAAGGAGGGGGACGCAGGGGGGGTCTCCCCCAAAAAAAACAAACCCCCTCCGCCGCACGGGCAAAGGGGGAAAACTCACAGCGTTTTTACGTTTTTTATAAACTTTCCTTGAAAATCTCCACGATCTCCTCGCGGGTGAGCACTTTATAGCCGCCGTCCATAACGAGCGTCGCGTCGGCGAGCGCCCCGATCATCTCCGCCGTCACGCCGAGTTCCGTAAGGTTCATGGCGAGCCCCAATTCCCGCATCCAGCCCTCCATGGCGGCAAGCCCAGCGTTTGCCACTTCTTCATCGCTCCCCTCGTCCTTCACGCCCCACACCTCCACGGCAAAGCGGCGGAACTTCTTCACGCCGTAGGGCAGAATGTGGCGATAGTAGGGCAGGGAGACGGCGGAGAGCGTCATGCCGTGCGTGGCGTCGGTGAGGGCTCCCACCGCCTGCCCGAGCATATGAACCTCCCAATCGGTGTCCTTGCCCTGCGCGATGAGGGTGTTGAGCGCCCACGTCGCCGCCCACATAATGTTTGAACGCGCCTCGTAATTTTGGGAATCCTTCAAAGCGACGCGCGAACTTGCGATGAGCGAGCGCATCAGCCCCTCCGCAAGGTAGTCGCTCACGTTGTCGTCCTCGCCCGAAAAGTACTGCTCGCAGATGTGGTTGAACGCGTCGTAGATGCCCGCCACCATCTGCCGCTTGGGCACGGAAAATGTATAGATGGGGTTCAAAATCGTGAATTTCGGCATCACTTCGGAGCCGAACACGTGCCCGATCTTCAACTTCTCCTTATGATTGGTGATGACCGAGCCCCCGTTCATCTCACTGCCCGTGCCCACCATGGTGAGCACACACGCAACGGGGATAATTCTGCAAGTCGGCTCCTCGAAGTCGATAAAATATTTCTTCCACGGATCGCCCTCGCAGTAGGCGGAGACGGACACCGCCTTGGCGTAGTCGCACACCGACCCGCCCCCCACGGCGAGGACGAGATCCACCCCGTTCTCCCGCGCAAGTTTTGCTCCCTCATACAGTTTTTCCACGGTGGGATTGGGCATCACGCCGCCGTCCTCCACAACGGTCTTGCCGCACCCGCGCAGGATAGCCACGACTTCCTCGTAGATGCCGTTTCTCTTCACCGAGCCCCCGCCGTACACGAGTTGCACCGTCTTGCCGTACTTTGCAAGTTCCTCGCCGAGGTGAGAGATCGCATCCTTCCCGAAATACAGTTTTGTGGGGTTGTGATAGCAAAAATTTCCGATCATTTCATGTTTCTCCTATAAAATTTCACGATCTTATCGAAGGGAATGGCACCCTTCCCGCCGCCGTCGTAGAGGTCGGTGTGCACCGCACCGGGGATGATAACAAGTTGCTTGTTGTCCCCCTTCAACAGTTTGAAGGCGTCCTCGGAGAAGTAGCGCGAGTGCGCCTTTTCGCCGTGGATGAGCAGGACTGCGCTCCCGATCTCCCCCGCATACGCCAAGATGGGCATATTGATGAAGGAGAGCGCCGACGTCTTGTTCCAGCCGCCGTTGGAGTTGAGCGACCGCGCATGGTAGCCGCGCGGCGTCTTGTAATAGTCGTAGTAGTCCTTGACGAAGAAGGGCGCATCGGCGGGCAGAGGGTCTACGACGCCCCCCGCAAGTTCGTACGTCCCGTTCTTAAAATCGACGGTGCGCTGTGCGTTCAGCGCCTCTTTGAGGGCATGGCGCGCCTCCTCACTGTCCGCCGCGTCGAAGTATCCCTTGGCGTTCACGCGGGTCATATCGTACATCGTGGAGGCGACCGTCGCTTTGATGCGCGTATCCATCGCGGCGGCATTCAGCGCCATGCCGCCCCAGCCGCAGATGCCGAGAATGCCGATTTTTTCGGGATCCACCCGCTCGTGGCAGGAGAGATAGTCCACCGCCGCCGAGAAATCTTCCGTGTTGATGTCGGGCGAGGCGACGTAGCGCGGCTCTCCCCCGCTCTCCCCCGTGAACGAGGGGTCGAACGCCAGCGCAAAGAACCCGCGCGCCGCAAGTTCCTGCGCGTACAGCCCCGATGCCTGCTCCTTCACCGCGCCGAACGGGCCGCACACGGCGATTCCGGGGAGTTTTTTCCGCGTCCCCTTGGGAAGATACACGTCGGCGGCAAGTTGGATGCCGTAGCGGTTCTTGAAGGTCGCCTTGAAGTGCTTCACCCGCTCGTTCTGCGGAAACACCTTGTCCCATTCCTTGGTAAGTTTGAGTTTTGCCATACTTTCCTCCCAATCGATCTCATTTTTTCCATTTTATTATACCATACCCGCGCGCAAAACACAACCCACACACCAACATTTCCCACTTCAAAACACAACCCGTACAGTAGCATATCCCGCCGCATAACACTCCCCCGCGCGGCAACATATCCCCGCTGCAAAATATTCCCACGCCGGCACCAAGAAAAGGCACCCCCCAACGGGGTGCCTTTTTTTGGTGCCGGTGGTATCTTCGCCTACGGCTCGATGGCTTCGGCTTCGCCTCGCACGGGCTACGCCCTCCCCCTCGGCACCAAAACACCGACCCCCAGTTTGGGGGTCGGTGTTTTGGTGCCGGTGGTCGGGCTCGAACCGACACGGTATCGCTACCGAGGGATTTTAAGTCCCTTGCGTCTGCCAATTCCACCACACCGGCTTAAATATCAAATTGTTTTATACCCTCCTTGCCGCCTTTTTTGTGAGACGCAAGGGACTTAAAACAGACAGGGCTCCCAAAAAAGATTTGTGTAGCAAAGATTTTTTGGGAAGAGGAGGCGCAACGGAGCGCAATTGCACTTTTTCGCAGAAAAAGCGCTCAAAGCGGAGTTTGCGCCGACGAGCGTCTGCCAATTCCACCACACCGGCTTAAAATATAAAATTCGTTCCGGACTTGTCATCGCTTCCGCAACGGTCTCATTTTATCCCTTTTGACGATATTTGTCAACTGAATTCCGCCGCCCGCACGGCATAAAACATAGCATAAAACCAAACATCAACACGGCATAAACCGCTACATAAAATACTGCACAAAAGCGGCATAAAAAGAGGCGGCTCCCGTCACGCCGCCACATCGCGCAGCCGCAAAGCAAACTCCCCCCGCTCCACCGCGCCGAGGTACTCCTCCTCGGTGAGTTCGCACAAAAAATCCTCGCCGTCGAAGAGGAGGAGCGTCAGATACCTATCGTCGCGCAGAAACCGCAGGGCGTCCTGCACGGTGCAGTCGGCGGAGAGGGCGATGCGCGTCTCCTCCACGCCGCGCGCAAAACTCTTCTTGCGGGAGAAGGTCAGCCTTCTGTACGAGCCGCCCCCCGCCGCCCCCGCCACGAGCAAAACCGCAAACATGGGGGCGGAAAAAGCGGGCGTTGAAAAGCACGAATACACAAAATATGCAAGAACGCCCGCCGCGAGCAGGAGGTTGACGGCAAGGCCGATGCGCTTCGCCCTTTTTTCCCCGAGCGGCTCCATGAGAATGCGCAACGCCCGCCCGCCGTCCAGAGGATAGGCGGGGAGCAGGTTGACGAGAAACAGCGAAAAGGAGACAAACGCCGCCGTATCGGTATAGGGGTAGGTCTCCGGCCACAGCCACCACAGCGCGACGAAAAAAATGCCCGTCGCAAGGTTCGTTAAGGGCCCTGCGGCGAGCACGGCGAGTTCCCGCTTTCTGCCGATGCCCGCAATGTCCCCCGCGATCGCCGCGCCGTAGGGCATGAGCACCACCCTATCGAGGGTGAAGCCATACCGCCGCGCGGCAAAGGCATGGGCGCATTCGTGTTCGAGGGCGGCGACGGTCGCCGCGAGAAAGAGCGGCAATTCCCCCGTGCAGGCGGAGATTACGCCCGCAAGGAGGAAGAGCGGATGAACGGTCAGTTTGAATTTTTTCAGTTCCAAGCGAGTTTGTTGCCGTTTACGGAATAGCAATTCAAGATCTCCCCGTCGGCGTAGAACCCCACGCGCACCTCGCCCTCTCCGTCGGTGCGGCCGACGGCGATGTTGCCGTACACCGTGGCGCCCGTATCGACGCTCACGCTGTCGAGCCCCGTGATGACGGAATGAAAACTATCCGAATGCTTGATCTCCACGGTGTAGCCCGCCGTCTCGTCGCCGCTCACGGAGGCGACCGTCCCGTCGCAGGGGGCGTACACGGTGCAGGGGGCGGTGAAGGTGAGTTCGCCGTTCTCGCTCACCGTAAATTCCACGTCTTCGTAGTCATTGACGACGGGCGTGAGTTCGAAATCCGAATACACGCGCGGATCCGTCTCGGCGGTGGCGCTCTCGTTGCCGCCGAAGAGCCCGCGCACGAAGGTGTTGATGGCGCTTTCGGGCATGAAGATGTTGGTGAGGAAGATGGCAGCGCAGAGGGCGCACACGGCGACGAACTCCCCGATGATGATGCGCCGCGCGCGCTTTTCCTTGCCTGTCCGCGGCTTGACCTCGCGCTCGATGGGCGTACTCTCGGCGTAGAGAGGGTCGCCCGCCTCCTCCATGCGGCCGTTCACCTGATCCACGAGTTGTTCGGAAAGTTCTGGCTCGCGGTACTTATGTTTTTTCTCGTGTTTGTTCACCGTCACCGTCTCCACGGGGATCTCGAGCATTTCGGCATAGTTGAGTTCTTCGTTCATAACACACCTCATAGCGTTGAATTTGCATCGGCGGGACATCCCCCTGCCAAGCTATCATAATGTATGCCGAAACTTTTTCGGTTAGAAGAAAAAAGCCCTGTCGAAAGAGCGCGACAGAGGCTGAATTAAAAAAAATTATAGATTTTTTACATTGCGGCAAAATCCGCCCCTCATATAGAAGCGGCAGTCCCGTCCGCTTTAGCGGACGGGACTGCCGCAGAGTAAATCTTTTCACCAAAAAATCAAGTTTACCCTTTCACGCGTTCGCACACGGCGCGGGCGGCGAAGCGGACTTCCTCCTCCGTCGTCTCCATGCCGAAGGAAAAACGCGCGCCGCGCTTTGCCTCTTCCTCGCTTCTGCCCATGGCAAGCAGAACGTGGGAGGGAAGAGAGACGTGCGCCGAACACGCCGCCCCGCCCGAGGCCGCGACGCCCATGAGGTCGAGCGCGTTCAAAAACGCCTCGCCGCCGCCCGCGAGGGTGACGTGGGAGATGTTGGGCGCGCGGTTTTCGCCGTCGATTTTCACCCCGTCCCCCAAATTTTCAAGCAAAAGTTTCTCGAAGAGGTCGCGCATTTTGCCCGTGTGCAGGGAGAACGCCTCCCGCTCCGCCTGCGCCGCCGTAAGCGCCGCCGCGAAGCCGACCGCGCCCGCCACGTTGACGGTGCCGCCTCTTAGCCCCCGCTCCTGCTCGCCGCCCGCGATGAGGGGCGCAAGCCGCGCGCCCTTCTTCACGATGAGCGCGCCCGTGCCCTTGGCGCCTCCCACTTTGTGCGCCGAGAGGGAGACGGCATCCGCATAGCGCAAAATCTCCCGCAAATTTTGGGAGCAAGCCGCCTGTACGCAGTCGCAAAACAGCAAGACGTTGCGGGGCTTGCAAAGTTTGGACGCCTCCTCCACGGGCTGGATGCACCCCGTTTCGTTGTTCACCGCCATGAGGCACACGAGCCCCGCGCCGTCCATTCTCGACGCGAGATCGTCCAAATCGCAGACGCCGTTCTCCTTGACGGAGAACATCTCGCAGCCGTCCGCCCGAAGGGGGGAGGCGGAGAGCACGGCGGCGTGTTCGATGGCGGAGACGAGCGCGCGGCCGCGCCCCAACAGCCGCACGGCTTGGTTATCGGCCTCGGTGCCGCCCGAGGTGAAGTAGACTTCGCCCGCCGAAACGCCGCAGATCTCGGCAATCTTGGCGCGCGCCTCGGCGAGGGCATACGCTGCCCTGCGGCCGTAGGCGTGGAGGCTATCGGGATTGCCGAAATTCTCCGCGAAGAAGGGCAGCATCGCCTCGCGCGCCTCTCTTCTCACGGGCGCCGTCGCCGCATAATCCAAGTACACATTCATGGTTTTATTATATCCGCACACCTTGAAAATGTCAATATTTTCGCGCTTTTCGCGCCCATTTCCGCTCAATTTGATGAGGGGAATTTTTATAAAAATTTTCCTATAAAGACCTCTGCGGCGGCGCGCGCTGCCGCCGCCCGCGCGGCTGCCGCGCTTGCCGCCGCAGAGGTCTTTTTTTTCACGCGCCGCCGCTTTTTCGCTTGCACTCTCTTCTCTACATAGATATAGTAGCACGAATTTTTCGCTAAAAGTTTTGTATATGACAAAAAATTTTTATTTTTTTTGAAAAATTTTTCGCCGCGGCTGAATGTCGCGGCGAAAAAGATGTTGAACGAAAAATTTACTGCCAGTCGCAGACGTTCACCCAACTTGCGAGGAACTCCGCTTCGCCGGGCTTGTTCTTGACCGACTGCGAAGCGGCGACGATGGGCAGGATGCGCTGCACATACTGGATGGCGGTATCCGTCTTCTGGCAGAAGAGGCGCAGGTATTTTTCCGCCATCTCGTCCTTCTTTTGAAGTTTGAAGATGAGGTACGTCCGCGCGGCGTCGGCAGAGCCGTTGCCCTGCGTGGCGTGAGACCAGTCGATGATGTAAGGCGTTCCATCCTTGGTGATGATGACGTTGCTCGGCTGGAAGTCCCCATGGCACAGTTTTTTGTGGCGGGGAAGGCTATCGAGCCGCACGTGCAAATCGTAGCGCACCGTCGCGGGGAAGGCGCTCGCCGAAATTTTGGCGTGCATCTTGTCGCGCAGGTGCCCGAGTAGCGGCACCTTCTCCTTGCTCATGCGGATCTGCAGATCGACGAAATATTCGAGATATTCGTCCCGTTTTTCGGGCTCTCTCTGCATGAGTTCCTCGAGCGTATCGCCCTCGATGAACTCCCAGATGAGCGACCACTTGCCGCCGATGACCTCCACGCCCAAGACCTTGGGGATGTTGAGGTTCGTTTCCTCGACGCGCGCCTGATTTAAGGCCTCGTTGAGGATGCCTGCCTTGGAGTAACTCTCATCGAACGACTTGATGAGTTTGTTCCCGTCGCGGTACAGTTTTTTGCCGCCGCTTTCATGAATGAGTTGCATAGTTTCCTCCCTTTATACCCGGCGGGAAATTATCCCGCAATTTTTCCGTATCTATTATACACCCGAAAAAATGATAAGTAAATACTTTTTTTGAAAAAATCTATCGCTTTTTGGCGCTGTTTTGCTTGCGTTTTTCTCGCGCCGAAATATGCTTTGCGCCCCGCGGCTCCGCCGCGGGGCGCAAAATACGCAACGCTTGCTTGTTTTTATTCTTCTTTTATCTCGTCCGAGTCGGCGAACACGAGGGAAAGCGCGTACAGCCGTCCGCGCAAAAATTCGAGGCGCGCGCCCGTCTCGGTGGAGGCGAGTTTTTCGTTGGCGGCGTACAGCCGAGAGGCGACGAACAGTTTGCGCGCAAAGATGACGGAGAGGACGAGCGCGACGAAGGTGAGCCCCGCAAACACGCCGACGAGGACGGTGGGCACATCGCTCTTGGTGCGCAGGATGAAACTCGCGCTCACGCCGATGCCGACGGCAAACAATACGGCGAGCACGAAAAACACGCCGAAGCGCAGGAGGTAGTACCGCCTGTTTGCCGCAAACGCCTCGCGCCGCTCCTGCTGTTTTTGCTCGAACCCGGGCGCCAACTCCGCCTCCTCCTTTGCGTAGGCATCGCGCAGTTCGTGCAGCGGTTTGCCCATTTTTTCCACGACGAGCGCGCGCGACGTTTCATCCTCCGAAAGTTCCTCGGCAGCGTTGTTCATAAATATCGCCTCGGGGTCGGTGAAGTTCCGGGTGCGCGCCGTCCAAAGCCCGATCGCCGCGGCCGTGTTCTCCGCTTCGCACACGAGCGCCTGCGCATACAAAAGTTCGGCGTCGGCAAACTTCCCCTCGGCGAGTTTTTCGTCGGCGGAAATTTTCAGCCGTTCGCTCTCCTCGTGCGCCTCGCGCTTCAACTTCTCGCGCCGCTCCAACTCCTCCTTGAGTTGGGAGGGCGTGAGCCCCACGAGGTCTTCATCGTACTCTTCGTCGGGAAGGTCGAGGCAGATCTCCTCTTCGGCGGCCTCTTCGCCCTCGGCGAGCGCATCCACCGCGTCCGTGCCGCCGCCCGCCGTGCGCTTTATTTTGATGCCGCGGCTCTCGTCATCATCCAAAATTCTCTCTTCCATGTCAACTCCTTTTCCCCTCGTCCTCGGAAAGGACGTAGGGATTACGCAATTTTTTGATGTTCTTCGGGTCGGCGGAACACACCACCGCCGCGCGCCTGCCGCCCGTGTACCTGCTCTTCGCCCACAGGGCGAGTTCCCGCGTGGGGAACGCCGCATATACCGCACTGCCCGAACCCGTCATGCCGCAGCCGATGGGCGAAAACGCGCGCACGGCCTTTAAGGCTTCGCCGATCTCGGGCAAAAGTCCGACGGCGGCGTTCGTCAGGTGATTGCCGAACAGCCGCGCGCCCCAATCGAGATTGCCGCTTTCAAAGCCCTCCAAGGCGCGCCCGGTGCGCGGGGGGAAGGTTTCGCCGCGCGCATCGAATGCCCCATAACACGCCGCCGTGGAGACGCCCTCCTTTGCCGTAAGCAGCAAAAACCACAACTCGGGCGTATCGGGGAAAAATTCGAGGTCGTTTCCCCTGCCGCGCATCCTTGCAAACCCGCCCGAGAGCTGAAATTTCACGTCGCTTCCGAGCCCCTCCGCGAGCGAGGAGAGGGCACCCATGTCCGAGATCTCATAGAGCCTTGCCATGCCGAGGAGTACTCCCGCGGCGTCGGCGGAGGAGCCCCCGAGCCCCGCGCCCATGGGGATATTTTTGTACACCGCAATGTCAGCGCCGTCCACCCCAAAGCGGGCGGAAAATGCCTCCGCCGCCTTTAAGGCGTTGTTCTGTTCGGGCGGGATCTGTTCGCTCCCCATGCCGTGCATGGTGACGGCGGAGAGGCCGCCCTTCTTCCTCTTCACGACGAGGCGGTCGGAAAGGGCGACGGTCATAACGAGGCTGTCGAGCAGGTGATAGCCCTCCTCCTTGCCCACGACATCCAGCGTGAGATTGAGTTTTGCGTATGCGCTGACCCTCGCCGTATTCATTGCCCATATTGTAGCACAAACCGCCGCGCAATGCAAGATTTCCGCAACAAAAAACCGCCGACCGCTTTCCGCTCCACAAAAAAGACACTCCCCGCGGGGAGTGTCTTTTTTGTGATGTTTTGGGTTTTGATTACTCGACGGTGGGGATGGTGATGTCTTTTGCGGAATACTCAATGATCACACTGACTGTGCTGCTTGCAATCATCTCCATGTCGTCGCCCTTTTCGCCTTTCTCGGGCGTTTCCGTGTAAATGGCAACGAGCCTGCCGTCCTTATCAAACTTGATTACTTCAAGCGTATCTTTATCTTCCGCCGAATAATCCTTGGAAACATAACCCTTGTGTTCTTCGCTGTATTCGTAGCTATCATACTTCCCCTTATATCTCGAATAGGAGGGCGCCAGCGACATACCGTTTCCTTTCGTCCACTTGCCGTCTTCCTGCTCGTAGTACACATAGCCTTCGTCCGTCTTTTCGACGTACACTTCCTCCGAGTCTACCTCGCCTTCTTTGATATCTTCCTCATCGGCTCCCATAATGATGGCTATTCTGCGGGCATCGCCGGAAAGTTTGACGGTGATCTTCGATGTCTGGGATTCCTTCTTGCCTTTTTTGGTGAAGACAAGTTCCTCGGTAGCCTTCGAAGAACCGTCGAGCTTCTTATTATTCGCTTCGGGATCGGGGATCCCCTTGTAAGTCATCACATCTTCTGACGTTTGGGTAAAAGTGTATTCCGCATCTTCTTTCGTAAGAGCCTCAAATGCGGCATCCCACTGTTCGGCGGTGACTTCTTCGCCCTTAATGTCTTTTGCGGACGTGCTGCCGCAGGCGGCAAACGAAACGCACATTGCGGCGGCGAGAACCGTAGCCGCGATCCCAACAAATACTTTCTTCATAACTTTCTCCTTTATGGATTTTTTGTGCAATTATTGTACCCCCCCCCGTATGAAATTGTCAAGGGTTTTGCATAAAGTTTTTTGAAAATTTTTCAAATTGTGCGGAATTTCCCACGCTTTCGTGTGAAATTGTTCGGTTTTTTCAATTTTTGCCTCATATTTAACTGTATAATGCCCCGCCCGCTATCGGACGCGGGCGGGGGAAAAGCGCACTATGCGAGGCTCTTTTTGCGGTAGATGACGACGCGCTGCCCCTCTTTGACGGGGAACACGATGTCGGGATTGGCGGCCTCCACCTCCTCGGGCGGCTTTTTGAGGCTCTTGGAAAGTTCCCAAAGCCCGTCGCCCGCGCGGGGAATGTAGACGCTCACCGCGCTGTCGTTTGCGGGCAGTTTTTCGCCCTCCTCCGCCGCGCAGACGAGTTTGGAGCGCACGGTGCGCCTTTCGCGGAGGGTGATTTTGAGGGTCGCCTCGGCGTCTATTTCGCCCTCCTGTTTCTGCCGCGCCGACATTCCGCACACGAGCACATCGGCGGTGCAGTTTTCCGCGTTCACGGGAATGGAGAAGGGCAGGCTCATCTCCACGCCGCGGTGGGCGCCGTCCGCGCCGAGAACGAGAAGGGTAGCCATGGCGACGCCCTCCACCTTCTTCCCGCCGCCGTCCGAAGAGATGTTTGCCTCCGCCCGCTGCAAGGTGACTGCCTGCAGGACGTCGGAAAAATCGACGGGCGAGGAGAGCGCCGCCCTGCCAGAGACGCGCTCGGTGACGCGGCTCACCTCCCCCGCGCCCGTAAATTCACACTCGCGGAAGGCGAGTTTTACCTCGTTTTCGCAGGAGAAGGCGTCGGTCGCGCCGTCCACCGCCACATCTTCGTACACGCAACACTCCGCCGAGAGGGTGAACTCCGCGGCGAGGGTGCACTTGCCGCGCTCCTCCTCCGCCTCGGCGCGGAGGTTCGCGCTCAAAACATTGACGTTTGCCTCGGCGCGGCAGCCGTACGCCGCCGCCTCGCAGGGAATCTCCACCGTGAACGGCACGAGCCGCTCGAACGAGACGAGCGCGCTCTCCCCCTTTAAGGCGAGCACCCCGAGGTTTACCTCCCCCTCGATGCGCACCAAGCCCGTTTCGCACACGATGTCGGTGACACACGCCGTCTCCGCGTGTTGCAAAATGTCGCCGAGAAGTTCGGTCTCGAATTCGTCCTCCACCTCCTGCGCGCCCCCGCAGAGGTGCGCCGTGACGGTGACGATGGGCTCGCGTTTCAAGACGAGGTCGCCGCCCGAGAGATACTCGAAACTCTCGTCGCCGTAGAGGGAGATGTCTGCGCCGAGGAGCGCCGTGACAAAAACGCTCGCCCCCTCCCGCCGCACCGCGACGTTTTCGACGGCAACGACGGCGCGCGCCGAAAATGCGGGAACGATTTCTTCATCCTTGCACGTCGCCGTGAACTCGACGCCCTTTTCCGCGCGGCAGACCTTTTTCTCCGCGTCCTCATAGACGATGGAAAAATGCGCCTTGCCGAAGTAGCGCGCCTCGCCGCTGCCCGCCTCCGCGCCCGTAAGCGCCGCCGCGCAGTGCACCGAGAGCACCGTTTCCACCTCGCTGCCGAAGCGGCACTCCACCGCCGTCTGCGAGGAAATTTGCTTTTTCTTCTTGTAGCCGCGGTATGTTTCAAGTTGCGTTTGCATCGCCATACACCCTTCTCCCGATTTTATTTTCCCTTCATTGTATGCCCCCGGCGGCCGCAATATGCGGGATGCGGACTGTCGAGGCGAGGTATATTTTTCGGAAAATGTGGGAAATATCGTCGTATGATAAAGCCGAAGAGCGACCTTGTGAGTATTAAAAAGACGATCGCGGAATATTTCAGGCGGCAGGTGGACGTGACCGTGAACCTCGGGCGCAACAAAGTGTTACGCTACTGCGGCGAACTCTCGGGCGTGTACCCCGCGCTGTTTACCGTGCGCCCCAACGACAAAAATTTTTTGGGCAAGACCTCGTACTCGTACGCCGAAGTGCTCTGCGGCAGCGTGAAGGTGAAACCGAAAGAGGCGGGGGA
>CANRAR010000017.1 GCA_947628675.1 uncultured Clostridia bacterium | reverse complement strand
CGGACTTCGTTTTTCGGGATTCTGAACCGCCGCCCGAGCGCGTTGCGCTCGGGCGGCGGGGTATGAGAATCGGACTTCGTTGATCGGGATTCTTCGGGGGCGTTGCCCCCTCAGAATGACGCGGAAGAACAAGGGGGCAAGAATAAGAAATTACAGGCGGGAGGAGACGGAGAGGAGGAAGGCTTCGGTGGACAACTTCGTTGGGGTGACGCCGGGGCGGGAGAAGAGCGGGACGAGATCGCCCGTCATGTAGCCCTCTTCGATCGTCGCGAGGGTGGCGCGCTCCAATTTTTCGGCGAAATCGACAAGGGCGGGGAGGCCATCCAACTCGCCGCGCTTTTTTAATGCGCCCGTCCATGCGAAGATGGTGGCGACCGAGTTGGTGCTCGTCTCCTCCCCCTTCAAATACTTATAATAGTGCCGCGTCACCGTGCCGTGCGCCGCCTCGTACTCGTACTTGCCGTCTGGCGAGACGAGGACGCTCGTCATCATGCCAAGAGACCCATAGGCCGTGGCGACCATGTCGCTCATGACGTCGCCATCGTAGTTCTTGCACGCCCACAGCATCCCCCCCTCCGAGCGCATCACGCGGGCGACCGCGTCGTCGATGAGGGTGTAAAGATAGGTAATCCCCGCGGCGGCGAAGGTCTCTTCGTACTCCTTGAAGACTTCGGCGAAGATGGCCTTGAATTTGCCGTCGTAGATTTTGGAAATGGTATCCTTGGTGGCGAAGATCATGGGAAGTTTGCGTTCCAAGGCGTAGCGGAAGCAGGAATGGGCGAAGGAGCGGATGGACGCCTCGGTGTTGTGCATCCCCATGACGACGCCCGCGCCGCCGAACTCGTGGACGAGGGTGCGGGAAGTGACGTTGCCCTCGCTATCCTCGGCGACGAGGTAGACCTTTTCCCCTTTTTCGGCGGTGAAGTCGGCGGCGGCGTAGATGTCGCCGTAGGCGTGGCGGGCGAGCACGATGGGCTTCTTCCAGCCGGGGACGTAGGGCGTGATGCCCTTGCATAAAATGGGCTCGCGGAACACGGTGCCATCCAAGATGCGGCGGATGGTGCCGTTGGGGCTCTTCCACATGGCGTGGAGGCGGTATTCCTCCATGCGCTGGGCGTTGGGCGTGATGGTGGCGCACTTGACGGCGACGCCGTATTTTTTGGTCGCCTCCGCCGCTTCAACGGTGATACGATCGCCCGTCTCGTCGCGGCAGGGAAGCCCGAGATCGAAGTAGACGGTTTTGAGGTCGATGTGGGGCAGAAGGAGAATTTCCTTGATCTTTTGCCAGAGGATGCGGGTCATTTCGTCGCCGTCCATTTCGACGAGCGGCGTTTTCATCTGAATTTTTGCCATTTGTTTGCTCCCAGACGTGCTTTTGGGGCAATTATACCAAATTTTGACGGCGTTTGCAACCCTTTCCGCGGGCGAAGATATTTTCATTCAGAATGCCCGATATAAGCACTTCTTTGGGGGGCGGGGCGGCGGCCTCCTCGACGAGGGAGACGAGGAAGTTGCGGCTCTCCGTGAGCGTCTTGCCGAAGAGGTAGCAGGAAAGCGACCCCGGCACGGTGTTGAGTTCGTTGAAGTAGACATTTTCGCCCGCGACGAGGAAATCGCCGCGCACGACGCCGCGGAAGGAAAAGTTTTCGCACAGCGTTTGCATGATCTTATAGATTTTTTCGGCGACGGGGGCGGGAAGGTCGGCGGGGATCTGCGAGGCGCGTTTGGGCTCGCCCTCGTATTTTTCGCCGAAGGTGAGGATGTCCTCCTCGGAAAAGACCTCCTCCAAGGGGGAGAACTCATAGGTTTCGCCGTGGCGGCGGGCGGCGCAGTTGACGTCGCGCTTGCCTGCAAGATAGGTTTCGATGAGGGCGTCGTCGTCGAGGCGGAAGGCGAGGGCGAGAGCGCTTTCGAGTTCCTCGGGCGAGTGTGCGACGGTGACGCCGATGCTCGAGCCGAGGCGGCAGGGCTTGACGACGACGGGATAACCGATTTTCTCGATTTCCGACAGCGTTTGGGCTTTTTCCGCCTTCCACGCCCCCTCGCGCACGGCGAGCGACGGCAGGACGGGAAGCCCCATGCCGCGGGCGGCGAGTTTTGAAAGGCGCTTGTTCATGAACACCGCGGAGACGGGCGTATCGGGCGACGCCGAGGGAATGCTGTGCCACGCAAGGAGGGCGGAGAGGGTGCCGTCCTCCCCCATGCCGCCGTGGCAGCAGTTGAGGGCGGCATCGATGCGGGTGGGTTTCTTGTGCCCCTTCTCAAACGCGATGCCGCCGCGCGCAAGGCGGACGGCGGGAAATTGGGGACATGGGGTGCGGAAATCGGCGACGGAGCGCATCTTCTCCGAGGACATCATGCCGCCCGTGCGGGGCAGAAAGACGGGGATGACCGTGTACTTTGCGGCGCGCAAGAGGTTGACGGCGAGCATCCCCGTGATGACGGAGATCTCGTGCTCGTTCGAATTTCCGCCGAAGAAGACGGCGACGGTTTTTGGCATAAAAATACCTCCGCACCATGGTATGCGGAGGCGAATTTTTTTGTGAAAATTACGGGACGTACTTATCGGGGAGGTCGTTCAAAAAGAGCACGGCGTCGCCCTCGGAAAGTTCGGCGGCGAGCAGTTCCTCCGCGCGGTGCAGGGTGGGGACGACGGTGACGTTTTCCGCCGCGCCGCCCGCCGAAAGATAGCCCGTGCGGAGCGCGAGGACGCGGGATTCGCCCACCAAGATGATGCGATCCAGCCCCACGAAGGAGGCGCCGACGCCCTCGTTGGTCTCCTCCTCGATCTCGCCGAGTTCGACGAGCCCCGGGGTGACGACGAACTTTTTGCCGCCGAAGCATTTGAGCGCCTCCACGGCGTCCTTCGCGCCGAGCGCGTTGGAGTTGTAGGCATCGTCCAAGATGACGACCCCGCCCGAGACCGACTTTTCGAGGCGGTGCGGCACGGGCTTTACCGAGGGGATCGACGCGACGATCTCTTCAAACGGCATACCGAGTTCTATGCAGAGCGCGGCGGCGAGGGCGATGTCCTGCGCGGCGTGTCTGCCCAAGAGTTCGCATTCGACGTGGGCGCGCTTCTCCCCCACGCGGAGGGTGAACGAGACGCCGCCTTGGGTGAGTTCAACGTCCTCGGCGGCAAAGTCCACGCCCTCGTGGGCGGCATCTTCCCGCATATCCGCCGCCGTCTCGCCCAAGATGACCCGTTGGGCGCGGCGGGCGAGTTCGCCCTTTTCATGATAGATGTTTTCGAGGGAGCCGAAGGTCTCCACGTGCTGGGCGCAGACCCCCGTGACGACGCCGACGGTGGGCTTCACCATGTTGCAAAGTTCGGCGATCTCGCCTACCCTGCGGGCGCCCATTTCGGCGAGGAAGATGTCGCATTCGGGGGGCGTTTCCCCCACGCACTTGGCGATGCCGACGGGCGTGTTGTAGGAGGCGGGCGTTGCGAGCACTTTGTACTTGGTGCCCAAGATGTGCGCCGCGATGCGCTTGACGCTCGTCTTGCCGAAACTGCCCGTGATGCCCACTTTGACGCAACTGCTCGCATCGAGCGCGCGCGTGGCGCGGCGGATGTAGCCGTTGAGGTGGGGAATTTCGTACGCCTTCATTGCGGTGTTCGCAAGGGCGAGCGTGAGGGGCGTAAGGACGGGCATGACGGCGATCGGGACAAAGCGCAGAAGTTTGATCCACGTATAATCCGCCACGTAGGCGATGGCGGCGAGCCCGAAGGCAAACAGCGCGCAAATGACGATGCAGATGACGGTGTGCGCCACGATGAGACGGACGGCGCGGGTGGTGTACTTCAAGGGTACTTTGAGGGCGTAGCGTTTATCCGCCACGAAGTACACCGCGAATGCCCCGAGCACGGGGATGATGGACATGAGGTTGGCGTAATCGTACCCCAAGAACGAGAAGCACACGTTGAAGAGCGCCGCCGTGAGCGCGAGGATGAGCGCGAGGAGCGCCATTCTGCGGTGGTGCATATTTCCGCGGTAGAAGTACCATTTGAGAAGGTTGAGGCTCGCGTAGCCCTCCTGTTGCAGAATGCCCATGAGGCGCAACGAGGCAAGCGAAAGGAGCGCCCCCATGAGGACGGCGCCGCATAGAATGGATACGATTTGCGGAACATCAAACATTGCAGAAAAACTCCTCTGCCGCGAGATCGAATTGAAGGGGATCGTCGAGGTGAGCGAAGTGCCCGCAGTTCTCCATGATAAGAAGGGAACTCCCTTTCACCGCGGAGGCGTAGATGCGGGCGGAGGAGACGGGCGTCTCCCCGTCGCGCTCGCCCGTGATGAAGAGTACGGGGCAAGCGATCTTTGCGGCGTCTGCGCGCAAGTCCTCGTTGACGATCTTTTTGAAACTCTCCCGCATGACGGGGGAGAGCCCCCTATATTCCGCGCTCCCGAAGTGGCGTTCGGCGTACTTCGGCGCGCAGCGTTTGACAAGTTTATAAGTTTTGACGCGGAGTTTGTACTTTAAGCCGCGCTTCGGAACAATTCCCGCGCAGCCCGTGAGCACTGCCGCCCTGAAGGGATAGCCGCGGGAGAGCAGTTTTACCGCCACCCTGCCGCCGAAGGAATGGGCGATGACGAAGGCATCCTTTATGCCTAACTCTTCGAGGGCGCGCGCCGTCCAATCGGCGTAATCGGAGACCGACCACGGCGCGGGGAGGGGTTCCGCCTGCCCCATGCCGGGAAAATCCAATGCGGTGACGCGGAAACTGCGCGAAAAATAACTTACTTGCGGATAGAAACTCTCCTTGGAGGCGAGATACCCGTGCAGAAACACGAGGTCGCGCCCCGCTCCTTCGCGGAGGTAGGAGAGGTTCAAAGTTGCCTCATCATGACGAGGGCGTCCTCGCCGTCGGGATAGTAGCGCGAGCGGGCGTAGAGCCCCGCAAAGCCGTTTTTGAGATACAGTTGCATGGCCGCCGCGTTGGAGACGCGCACTTCGAGATAGACGCGCTTTGCTCCGCGGCGCTTTGCCTCCTCCATGAGGTCGGAAAGAATTTTGCTCCCCCTGCCGCACCTGCGGTACATCTCCGCCGTGGCGATGAGTTCGATCTCCGCCTCGTCCGCCGCCACCGTGGCGCCGCCGTAAGCGGTGACGGAGCCCTCCTCCTCGAGGAGCACCCCGAAGAAGGCATCGGTGAGGAAGGTCTCGGCGAGCATACGCCTCGTCCACGGGTCGGAGAAGCACTCCGCCTCGATGCGGGCGATCTCATCCAAATCGCCGAACGTCCAAAATCTCCCGTTCATCTCCCCTCCTCCGCGGCGCTTCTGCGAAGATAGAGCGCTTTGAGCGCGCTTGCGGGCGCAATTTCATTGCATTTCGCCTCGACGGCGGCTTGAAGCCCCTTGGCGGCATCGCCCTCGCGGACGGCGCGGTAGCCGCAACTTTCGAGGCGGGCGACCTCCTCCGCGGGAATGCGCGCGGGCGCATATTCGATATTGTTATCCGCATCGTACCCGCAGGCATACGAAAAGCCGTTGCCCGCATCGACGAGGGCGAGACGCGCGCCGCCTCTTTCAGCGTATGCGAGGACATCGAGCGAGGTGACGGCGAGGGCGGGCTTCCCCGCGGCAAGGCACAGTCCCTTGACCGCCGAGATGCCGATGCGCACCCCCGTGAACGACCCCGGCCCCACGACGCAGGCGAGAAAATCGCACTCGGCAAGCGTCAAATTTGCCTCTTTCAGCATGGCGTCGATCTCGGGCATGAGGCGCACGGAATGCTGCGCGGCGGCGTCCTCCACCTCGGAAACGCACAGCGTTTTGCCCTTTTTGGCGATGACCGTGAGCGAGGACTGCGATGTGTTGATGGCAAGATAGTTCAAAATTGTATCTCCCGCAGCGTTTCTCCGCGCTTTGTGACGATCACTTTTTTGGCGCGGGCGGGGATGAGCCCCGCGATGTTTTCCGCCCACTCCACAAGGCACACGCCGCCCATATCGAAGTACTCCGCAAAGCCCAGCCGCTCGGCAAATTCCTCCGAGGGGACGCGGTAGCAATCGAAGTGATACACGCCGCCGTAGTCGTTGACGTAGGCGTAGGTGGGGCTCGTGACTTCGCAGGAAGTGCCGAGGCCTTCGGCGATGCCCTTGGCGATCACCGTTTTGCCTGCGCCCATTTCGCCCTCCAAGAGGACGACGTCGCCCGCGGTCAGCGTTTTTGCGTATTCCCGCGCCCAGCGGAGCGTCTCCTCCTCGCCGCGGGAAAGAAATACAGCCATACGCGGATATTATAGCGCATACGGCCGTATTTTGCAAGAAATTCGCAGGAAAGTTTTCATTCTTTTGCGCCGAAGGCAAAGGCGATAACCCGAGGGGCGGCTCCCCCTCCCTTACCCCTCCCCCTCATCGTGCGGGGGAGGGCAACCGACGGAGACGGGCTCGGCGGATTGGGGCGCGGGTTCGGAGACGGACGCGGAGGCGGGTTCAGCGGGTTCAGCAGGTTCGGTGGCGGGCTCTTTCGGGACGGGCTTCGGGCGCTTTTTCTCGAAGCGCTTTGCCGTCGCCTTGATGAGCCCCGAGAGCGGCTTATAGATGAGGAGGACGATGAGCGAGATGAGGACGCTCTTTACGGCGTTGAAGGCGAGGACGAAGCCCCAGACCGAGCGAAAGAGTTCTGCGCCGTCCATCTCCAAAAATTTCCCGAATACGGGGAAGTTGATATAGCGGTTGACGAGCATACTCGCCCCCACCTGCATGATGCAGGCGCCGAGCAGGTACAATGCGACCCAGCCCCTGCCCTTCTTGAAACGGTAGGCGATGGACGGGATGAGGATGTACGCAGAGGACATGAGGAAGTTGGCGAGTTCCCCCACGCCCCCCGTGGAGGACTTGGTGAGGCAGAGAAGTTCCTTTACGAGAATGGAGATGACGGCCTCGACGGGCCCGAAGATGAAGCCTTCGATGAGGAAGAACACGTTGGCGAAGTCGAGTTTCAAGAAATTGGCGGGTGTCCCCGGGAAGAGGGGGAACTCCAAAAACGTGACCGCGAATGCGAGCGCCGTGAAGAGCGACATATACGCAATGTGCGTCGCCGTAAGGTGACTGCGGAATACCTGCTTTGTCTTTTCCTTCATAAAACACCTCTATAACGGACGCGCGCCCCAAAATATGGGGCGCGCGCCAAATCTTTTCTCATCCGGACTATACCGTCGGTACGGGAATTGCACCCGTTCGGGGGCTTTCAGCCCTTCGCAGACTTTACTGCCGGTGGAGAATTTCACTCCGCCCCAAAGAAATATGTTTCGTTCAATTTCTTTTCTCGTCCGCGCTCCTTACGGGCGCGTCCTCAAAAATAAATTGAACGAGGATTTAAGTTGTGCATCTCTCCGCGGTTCGCCCGCGAATAGTTCGTTCTCAAAGTCAGTAAGCCGCAAGTATGCGGCAAATTGTGTCGTGCAGCGGCGGGAGACCCGCCTCGCACCAAGCGCCGCCGTGCAGTAGCTCGGCGTCGCGGTAGCGCCCCTCCCCCTATGTCCCCCTCCCCAAAAGGGAGGGGGATGGGAATGAGGTTTTGTCAGTCGATATTATAGTGCGTTCGTCGTGAAAACGCAAGCGTTTTACGCGATGTCGTTTGCGTAGAGCGGGAAGTTTTCACAGAGGGCGGAGACCCGCTCGGAGACCGAAAGAATGGCGGCTTCGCGTTCGCGCATGACACGCGTGACGAGGTCGGCGATTTCGACCGCCTCCCCCTCCTTCATGCCGCGGGACGTGATGGCGGGCGTACCGATGCGAAGGCCGCTCGTAATAAACGGCGAGGTCGTCTCGAACGGGACGGTGTTCTTGTTCGCCGTGATGTGGGCGTCGTCCAAAAGTTTTTCGAGTTCCTTGCCCGTGATGTTCTCTTTGCGCAGGTCGAGGAGCATGAGGTGGTTATCGGTGCCGCCCGAGACGAGCCGAACGCCGTTCTCCGTAAACCGCTGTGCCATTGCCGCGGCGTTCTTGACAATTTGCTTCTGATACTGCTTGAATTCGGGTGACAATGCCTCCTTGAAGGCGACGGCCTTTGCCGCGATGACGTGCATGAGGGGCCCGCCCTGCGTACCCGGGAACACCGCCTTATCCACCGCCTTGGCGTATTTCTCCTTACACATGATGGCGCCGCCGCGGGGGCCGCGGAGCGTCTTATGGGTGGTGGTCGTCACGAAATCGGCGTACGGCACGGGGGACGGGTGCAGCCCCGCCGCCACGAGCCCCGCGATGTGGGCGATGTCCACAAACATATACGCGCCGACTTCGTCGCAGATCTCGCGGATGCGGGCAAAGTCGATGATGCGGGGATATGCAGACGCGCCCGAGATGATCATCTTGGGCTTGCAGGAAATGGCGATGCGGCGCATTTCGTCGTAATCGATGGTCTCCGTCTCCGCGGAGACGCCGTAGGGAACGATGTTGTAATAGAGTCCCGAGAAGTTGACGGGCGAGCCGTGCGTGAGGTGCCCGCCGTGGGAGAGATTCATGCCCATGACGGTATCGCCCGCCTTCACCGCCGCCATGTACACGGCGAAGTTGGCCTGCGCGCCGCTGTGCGGCTGAACGTTGGCGTGTTCGCAACCGAAGAGCTGTTTTAAGCGGTCGCGGGCGAGATCTTCCGCCTCGTCCACAAATTGGCACCCGCCGTAATACCGCTTGCCGGGGTACCCCTCCGCATATTTGTTGGTGAGATGGCTCCCCATCGCCGCCATGACTGCGGGCGAGACGATGTTTTCGCTGGCGATGAGTTCGAGATTGCCGCGCTGGCGGTTGAGTTCTCTCTCCATTGCGGCGGCGAGTTCGGGGTCGGCGTTGCGGATACAGGTGAGATCGATCATGGGGTTCTCCTTTTTGTATATTATAGCAAAAAGGCGAGCGGAATGCAAGGAAATGGGACGGGGAAGATACGCTCACGTGCGCCGCGCCCATTGGGGACGGCACACGTTCGGTATGAGGGAGAGAAAAAAGCCCCGCGGGAGGGGGCAAATAATGCGTGGCGCGCGGGCGATTGCCCGCGCCATCAACAAATTGTATGTTCTGTTTTCGTACAATCTCAAGCGACACCATCCGTACACGTTACGGTGAATACGGTGCCCAATCCTGCGCTACCCTCTTCTATTGCCTGCCATGCCGCAACCGTTCCTTTGAATTGAATGTTATCCAACTCCTTGCACGCTTCAAACGCATAATGACCAATTTGCGTTACACCGCTTCCAATGGTTATTTGGTTCAACGCGCTACAACCTGCAAACGCGGCTTCCCCAATTGAAGTTACGCTATCGGGAATTGTAATGTTCGTCAGCCCCTCACAAGAACCGAATGCATATTCACCGATTGAAATCAATCCATGTCCCAAGTTTACTTTTCTCAGCCCGCTACAACCCATAAATGAATATCCGCCGATTTGCATTACGCTGTCGGGAAGGGTGATGCCTGTAAGTGAATCAGGGATATAAGGGTCAGGATTTTCCCCTTCAGCAATCTCAATGATCTCCTCCTTTGTCCAGCCGAAAACCGCTGTCACGAATTTCCCTTGATATCCGTAAGGAACAACAACATCCCCGCTCGCTTTCTGAATTTGCAAAACATGATAGGTATCCGTCGTCTCATCAAGATCATAGGTGAACCCCTCCGAGAACTTCCACTCCCTGCCGCAAAGGCTACATACGTTTTCCGCAGTGTATTGGTGTACGCACGTTCCGTCGTCGCCGGGAGGCGTTTTCCCCTCGGGCTCTCCGCACGCCGCCAAGCTGAAACTCAGGCACAGCGCCATAATAAGAGCCAACAAGTTTTTCCAAATTTTTCTTTTCATATCTTCCCTCTTTTTATTTTTTCGGAATGAGGCATATTGATATTATAGTCCCAATTTTTGGGACAGTCAAGCAAATTGTCCACATTTTTGGTACTTAATTGTTGAAATATGAAAAATATGTTTACGTCGCGTTTGAGTGAACTCATACGGGAAAGTGAAAAAAACCAAAATCATATTTGTGCCGATTTGAAAATCTCCAAACAAAAATTGTCGAATTGGAAAACGGGCTACTGCGAACCCAATTTAGACGACCTCATTATGCTTGCCCTTTACTTTGACGTCTCCTCGGATTTTCTTTTGGGCATAGAGGACGAAACGGGCGCAAAAAGCAACGGATAAAATTTTTGAAATAACGAAAGTCCGCGCTTCCAAACGGGAAGCGCGGACTTTCGTATCGCGTTTGCTGGGTTTACAAGTTCTGTGTGAAAAATTCGCGGAGTTGTTCCTCGGGGAGGTAGCCCAAGTTGTGCGTTTTCACCTTGCCGTCTGCAAAAATGTAGACGTCGGGAATGGAGAAGATGCCGAGGGATGCGGCGAGGTCGCCATTCTCATCGATGTTGACTTTGACGAAGGTGGCTTTCTCCTTGAACTCCTCTGCAAGCGGCTCCATGACCTGCCCGAGCATACGGCAGGGCATACACCACGTGGCGAAGAAATCGCAGACGACCGTTTTCCCCTCTTCGACGAGGGCATCGAGTTCCCTTCCGCTTATCTCTTTTATCATTCCTCTTCTCCTCCTGCAATAGTCTGTGCGAGTTCTTTGAATTTTACGCGGCGGGACTCGGATGTTGCCATGTGTTTTAATTCCGCCGCGCCCTCGTTGAGTTCGTTCTCGCCGATGACGGCAACATAGCGCGCGCCGAGTTTATCGGCATACTTGAACTGCGCTTTGACGGAGCGTCCCATGAGGTCGGTCTCGCAGGAGATGCCCTCCTTACGCAAGTTTTCGGCGAGCAAAAACGCCTGCTTGCGGGAGGCTTCGTCCATCCCCAAAAGATAGCAATCGACACGGGGAACCTCGGGCATGGGTGCCCCCTCCGCCGTCATGACCATGATGGCGCGCTCCAACCCCATGCCGAAACCGACCGCGGGCGTGGGCTTTGCGCCGAACTGCGCAAGGAGCCCATCGTACCTGCCGCCGCCGAGCACCGTGCCCTGCGCGCCCGCCGCCTCGGAGACGAACTCGAACACCGTGCGGCTGTAATAATCCAGCCCGCGCACGATGGAGGGATCCACTTCATACGCGATGCCCGCCGCCGTCAAAAGTTCCTTGACGCGCTCAAAGTGCGCCTTGCAGTCGTCGCAGAGGTACTCGATGGCGCGAGGGGCGTTCGCCGTAAACTTCTTGCAGCCCTCGTTCTTGCAGTCGATGATGCGCATGGGGTTCTTTTCGAACCGCGCGTTGCAGTCCTCGCACATCTCGGAAAGATGGGGCTTGAAATATTCCTTCAACGCCTCATAGTACTTGGCACGGCAGGTGGGACAGCCGATAGAATTTATCTTGAGTTTGACGTCTTTGATGCCCAAATTTTTGAGAAGGGCATCGGCGAGGCAGATGACTTCGGCGTCGGCTTCCGCCCCCTCCGCGCCGTAGAGTTCGGCGCCGAACTGGTGGAACTCGCGCAGCCGCCCCGCCTGCGGACGCTCGTAGCGGTAGGCGGAGCAGAGATAGTACGCCTTGAAAGGAAGGGTGCCGCCCTGGAGGCCGTTCTCTAAAAAAGCGCGCGCGACCCCCGCCGTGCCCTCGGGGCGGAGCGTGATACTCCTGCCGCCCTTATCGAGGAAGGTGTACATCTCCTTGGTGACGACGTCCGTCGTATCGCCCACGCCGCGCGAGAAGAGTTCGGTGTGCTCGAATACGGGCGTTCTGATCTCGCGGAAGCCGTAGCCCTCCGCCGTGACGCGCGCGACGTCCTCGATGTACTGCCAGATGTGGGACTCGGAAGGGAGCACGTCCTTCGTGCCCTTGGGAATGTTGATCATGAAGGCTCCTTGGTTGGATATTGAGTTCGGACTTCGTTTTTCGGGATTCTTCACCCCCTACGGGGGTTCAGAATGACGCGGAGGGACGGGCAAGGGGATTACAGAACGTACTTTTTGAGGTCTCTGTCCTTGGTGATCTTGGAGAGGTGTTCCTCGACGTACTTGCGGTCGATCTCCACGGTGACGACGGGATAGTCGCCGCCGCCCGCGTTATAGGAAATATCTTCGAGCAAAAACTCCATGACGGTATGCAGCCGCCGCGCGCCGATATCCTCACTCGTGAGGTTGATGTCCTCGGAGATCTCGGCGATCGCCTCGATGGCATCGGGCGTGAACTTCAAATCGATGTTATCCACGGCGAGGAGCACCGCGTACTGCTGGGTGAGCGAATGCTCGGTGTTCGTGAGGATGTTGACGAAGTCCTCCTTGGTGAGGGAGCGCAGTTCCACCGAGACGGGGAAGCGCCCCTGCAGTTCGGGGATGAGGTCCTCCACGCGGGAGACATGGAACGCGCCCGCCGCGATAAACAGCATATAGTCGGTTTTGACTGCGCCGTACTTCGTCATGACCGTGCTTCCCTCGACGATGGGGAGAATGTCGCGCTGGACGCCCTCGCGGGAGACGTCGGCGCCCGAGGCGTTCTCCTTGCCCGCGATCTTATCGATCTCGTCGATGAAGATGATGCCGTCGTTTTCGGCGCGGTGCAGGGCTTCCTCGGTGACGGCGTCGTCGTCGATGAGTTTTTCCGCCTCCTCGTCGATGAAGAGGCGCATCGCCTCCTTCACCGTGAGTTTGCGGTGCTTGCGCTTCTGCGGGAGCATTTCGCCGAAGATGGAACCGAGGTTGATGGCGGCGCCGCCCGGCACGAGTTCCATGCTGCGCGGCTCATCCTTGACGTCGGCCTCGATGACGAGCCCATCGAACACGCCTTTGCGGAGGCTTTGCAGGAGATTGTCCTCGAAAATTTCGCGGGGGGTCTCGCCGCGGTCTGCCTTTTTTGCCTCGGCGAGGATCTTCACCATCTTCTTCTCGGCGACGTCGGTGGCCTTTGCCCTTACTTCCGCCGTCTTTTCGTCCTTGACGAGGCGGACGGCGCACTCCACGAGATCGCGCACCATGCCCTCCACGTCCTTGCCGACGTAGCCGACTTCGGTGTACTTGGTCGCCTCCACCTTGATGAAGGGCGCCTTGACGAGTTTTGCAAGGCGCCTTGCGATCTCGGTTTTGCCGACGCCCGTGGGCCCCTTCATGATGATGTTCTTGGGGGTGATCTCGTCGCGGAGTTCGGGCGAAAGTTTTGCGCGGCGGTAGCGGTTGCGGAGGGCGATGGCGACTGCCTTTTTCGCCTCCTCCTGCCCGATGATGTGCTTGTTGAGTTCGTTTACGATTTGTTTGGGCGAAAGATCCATCATACCACCTCACATATGATATGGTCGTTCGTATACACGCAAATCTCGCTGGCGATTTTGAGAGACTTGCGCGCGATCTCCTCGGCGGAATAATCGGTGTTCTGCGCGAGGGCGCGCGCCGCCGCGAGGGCGTAGTTGCCGCCGCTGCCGATGGCGCAGATGCCCTCGTCGGGCTCGATGACTTCCCCCGTGCCCGAGAGAATGAGCAGCGTATCCTTATCCGCCGTGATCATCATGGCGTCCAATTTTCTGCCGATCTTATCGCTCCGCCAGAGGTCGGCGAGTTCCACCGCCGAACGCATGAGGTTGCCCGCGAACTTGTTGAGCATCCCCTCGAAGCGCTCGGAGAGCGAGAAGGCATCGGTGACCGAGCCCGCAAAGCCCAAGATGACCTTCCCGCCGTAGATGCGGCGCACCTTGATAGCCGTGTTCTTGAATACCACGCTCTCGCCCATGGTGACCTGTCCGTCGCCCGCGATCGCCGTGACGCCGCCGCGTTTGACGGCGCAAATGGTCGTTCCTCGAAATTCCATAATTACTCCCAAAAGTTGCTTTTTTCTTTTTTACCCCAAAAGTTGCGACTTGAAACGCTCTACGTCGTGAAGGGCGCGCTCGGCGAGAAGGCGGCGGCGCTCCTTTTTATCGCGCACGTCCTCGAAGCCGCCCGCGAGGACGCCGTAGTTGGCGTTCATGGGCTGAAAATCCTTGTTCGGCGTGGCAATATACCGCGACAGCGCACCCATGACCGTGGTGGCGGGGGGAATGACGGGCTCTTTGCCGCCCAGTTTCCGCCACATATGGATGCCCGCAAGCAGCCCGCTCGCCGCGCTCTCCACGTACCCCTCGACGCCCGTCATCTGCCCCGCGAAGAAGAGCATGGGCTCATCCTTGGCGGAAAAATCGGCATTCAAAATTTGCGGGGAGCGCAAATAGGTGTTGCGGTGCATGACGCCGTAGCGCTCGAACTCCGCATGGGCGAGCGCGGGAATGAGGGAAAACACCCGCCTTTGCTCGCCGAATTTGAGATTGGTCTGGCAGCCGACGAGCCCCAAACTCGTGCCCGCCGCATTCTCCTTGCGCAGTTGGAGTACCGCGTAGGGGCGGGTGCCGTCCCGCAAGGTGAGCCCCACGGGCTTGAAGGTGCCGAAGCGCAGGGTATCTTTCCCCCGCGACGCCATGACTTCGACGGGCATACACCCCTCGAAGATCTCGCCCTTTTCGAATTCGTGCAGGTTTGCCCGCTCCGCCGTGACGAGAGCGGAGACGAATGCCTCGTACTCCTCCCGCGTGAAGGGGCAGTTGACGTAGTCCCCCGTGCCCCTGCCGTAGCGATCCTCCGTGAACGTCTTGGAAAAATCGACGCTCTCCGCCGACACGATGGGCGCGGAGGCGTCGTAAAAACAGAGCGCGTTTCCGTATTTTTGCGCGATCGCCCCGGAGAGTGCGTCCGAGGTGAGAGGCCCCGTCGCCACAATGCCGCGCGCGGGAAGTTCGGTCTGCTCCCGCTCGACAACAGTGATGTTGGGGTGGGAGCGCAGTTTTTCGGTGACGTACGCCGCGAATTTCTCCCGCTCCACGGCGAGCGCGCCGCCCGCAGGCACACGCGCGGCTTCCGCCGCCGCCATGGTGACGGAGCCAAGACTTCGCATCTCCTCTTTCAAAAGTCCGCAGGCGTTGCCGTAGACGTCGTCGCTCTTCAAGGAATTGGAGCAGACGAGTTCGCAAAAATGACTGTCCCTATGGGCGGGCGTGAATTTTTTGGGCTTCATCTCGACGAGCGCGACGGTTGCGCCGTGCTCCGCGAGAAAGTGGGCGGCCTCGCTCCCCGCGAGCCCCGCCCCGATGACCTCAATCATGCGCGGGCGTCTTCTCCTTGGGCGCCTTGTAGGTGCAGTCCTTGTTGGAGCAACGCACCGTACCGCGCGCCGTCCTGACGATGGCGCCGCCGCACTTGGGGCACTTCTCTCCCGTGGGGATATCCCAACTCTTGAAGTCGCAGGCGGGGTAACCGCTGCACCCGAAGAAAGTCTTGCCCGTGCGCGTACGGAGGCGCAGGGTGGGCTTGCCGCACTTGGGGCAGATGCCCTCCTCCTTCTCGGGGCGCTTCTCGCCGAAGGGAAGGGTGGATTTGCAGGTGGGATAGTTGGGGCAGGCGAGGAACTTGCCGAACCTGCCGCTCTTTATGACCATCATCGCGCCACACTTGGGGCAGGGGGTATCCGAGACCTCCGCCGCCGCCTCGCTGACGATGTTGGAACAAGCGGGATAGCCCGTGCAGGCGAGGTAACTCCCGTATTTGCCCATCTTGCGCACCATGGGGCGGCCGCACTTTTTGCAGGGAATATCGGTGAGTTCGTCGCCGTCGGTGCCCGCAAAGCGCAGGCGCTCTTCAAAGGAGGGATAGAACGCGCCGATGATGGAGCGCCAATCCTTGCCGCCCTCCTCGATCTCGTCGAGTTTCTCCTCCATGTCCGCCGTGAAGCCGACGTCCATGACGTCGGGGAAGTATCTCACAAGAATATCCGTGATGCGGTAGGCGATCTCGGTGGGTTTCATCGCCTTGCCTTCCTTCTCGATGTACTTGCGCTTGGAAAGGACGGAGATGATGGAGGCGTAGGTGGAGGGTCTGCCGATGCCCTTATCCTCCATCGCCTTGACGAGGGAGGCATCGGTGTAGCGGACGGGCGGCTTGGTGAACTTTTGCTCGCCCTTGATATTGGAAGCCGAGAGTTCTTCCCCCTCCTTGACGGGCGGGAGCAGCCCCTTTTCTTCGTCCTCGTCCTCCCGCTTGGTCTCGGTGTAGGCGGCGGTGAAGCCCGCAAATTTGAGCGCCCTGCCGCTCGCCTTCAAGCCGTAATCGCCGCAGGCGATCTCCACCTGCATCGCGTCATACTGCGCCTCCGCCATCTGCGAGGCAATGAAGCGGTCGTAGATGAGTTTGTAGATGTTGAAGTGCTTCCTGTCGAGAAGCTTCTTGACGGATTCGGGGGTGCGGGCAAGGTCGATGGGACGGATGGCCTCGTGCGCGTCCTGCGCACCCTTCTTGGACGCGTAGAAGTTGGGTTTCGCGGGCACGTATTCCGCCCCGTATTCGCGGGCGATGAACTCGCGCGCCGCCTTCTGCGCATCCTCCGAGACGCGCGTGGAGTCCGTTCTGATATACGTCACGAACGCGACGTGCCCCTCCCCTTCGAGATCCATGCCCTCGTAGAGGTGCTGCGCCATGAGCATGGTCTCGGGCGCGGAGAGCCCCAACTTGTTGGACGCCTCCTGTTGGAGGGTGGACGTCGTGAACGGCGCGGGCGCGTGGGTCTTGACGACCGTCTTCTTGACGGAGGTGACGACGAACTTGCCGCGGGAGAGCGCCGCGAGGGCTTCGTCCGCCTGCGCCTTATTGCCTATCTTGAACTTCTTGCCGTCCCACTTTTCGAGCACGGCCTTGAAGGGCGCATAGCGCTTCGCCCCGTCCTGCATATCGGCGGAGACCGTCCAGAACTCTTCGGGCTTGAACGCCTCGATCTCCCGCTCGCGCTCGACGACGAGCCGCAGGGCGACCGATTGCACCCTGCCCGCCGAGAGCCCGTTACGGATCTTGTTGTTCAAAAAGGGCGAAAGTTTATAGCCCACGAGGCGGTCGAGAACGCGGCGCGCCTGCTGGGCGTCCACGAGGTTATAGTTGATCCTGCGCGGGTGCGCGAGGGCGCGCTCCACCGCCTTGGGGGAAATTTCGTTGAACTCGATGCGGTTCTCGCCGTCGGGGAGCCCCAGCACCGTCTGCAAATGCCACGAGATGGCTTCGCCCTCGCGGTCGGGGTCGGTCGCAAGATACACCCTGCCCGCGCGGCGGGCTTCGTCCGTGAGGCGTTTAATGACCTCCTCCTTGCCGGGCGAGGTGACGTACTTGGGCTCGTAGTTCTTTTCGACGGCGACGCCGAGTTTGGTCTGGGGCAGGTCGCGGATGTGCCCGCCCGACGCATCGACGCGGTATTTTCCCTTGAGGTATTTCGAGATGGTTTTTGCTTTGGAAGGCGATTCGACGATGATGAGATCCATTGCGACTCCTTAATTGTTCGTGATTTTTTGTATTTATACCGCCGCGAAGCGGTTGCCGCCCACTTTTGCCGCCGCGCCCTTGATTTCGAGCGCGGACAAAATGGCAGTGACTTCATAGACGCGCATCTCGAGCGCTTCGGCGAGTTCCGCAAGGTGCGCCTCGCCCTTCTCTTTGAGGGCGGAAAGGACGCGCGCCTCCTCCCCGGTGAGTTGCATCTCCGTATGTGCCTCTCCCCCGAACCCGTACAGCGAGAGAATATCCTCCGCCTCCGTGGTGAGGAAGGCGCCCTTCTTGATGAGTTCGTTGCACCCCTCGCCCTGCTCAACGCCCAGCCCATAGGGGAGGGCGAACACGTCCCGCCCGTACTCGGCGGCGCGGCTCGCCGTGATGAGCGTCCCGCTCTTCTTGCCCGCGGAGAGCACGAGCACTCCCTCCGAGAGCCCCGCCAAGATGCGGTTGCGCGCATAGAAGGCGTACTTGGTCGCCCCGTCGTCGGGGAGATACTCCGAAAGGAGCAACCCCGCCTTCTGTACCCGTTCTTTGAGGGAGGCGTGTGCGGCGGGATAGCACTTATCCAGCCCGCACGGGAGCACACAGATGAGGTTGCCGCCCGCGAGCGCCCCCGCGATGGCGGCGCTATCCCCGCCCTCGGCGAGCCCCGTGACGACGGTGAGATGGCGGGAAATTTCCTCCGCCATGCGCTTTCCCGCGGCAATGGCGCCTGCGGGCGCGCGGCGGGAACCGACGATGCAGAACTTGCGCGATTTGAGAAGTTCTCTCCTCCCCGCGCCGTACAAAACGAGGGGCGGATCGGGAATATTTTTCAGGTTCTCGGGGTAGTCGTCGGAGAGCAGCGTGAGCGCGAAGTAGCCCTTCTTCTCAAGAGAGGCGAGAAACTTCTCCGCTTCCCCGCGGCGGTCTCTCTTTTCCGTGCCGGGCACGGGAAAGCCCGCAAAGAGCGCGGCGGGGTCGTGCGCCTCTCTGAGAACGGAGACGCACGAGCGCTCGTCGAGCCCCGTACAGGCGCACAGCCATAGATATGCCGCTTCCGCCTCCGAATATCGCATAGATCACCCCAATTTATCGAAGAGACGGTAGGAGACCGCCTCAAACACGTGCTTGGGCAGGATGTATTCGCTCGCATCGAGGTCGGCAATGGTGCGCGCCACCTTGATGATGCGGCCGCGCGCCCGCGCCGAGAGGTTCATGCGCTCAAACGCCGCGCGCAGAATTTTATCGCCGTCGGCATCGAGGGTGCAGTAGCGCTCGATCTCGCTCTCCCCCATCTCCGCATTGGTGGAGATGCCGTCCTCCGCAAAGCGGTTGCGCTGAACGGCGCGGACGACTTCAACGCGCGCCTTGACGTCCGCCGAACTTTCGCACATTCCGGGCGCGGTGAGATCGTCGTACGTCACGTTGTCCACTTCCACCTGCAAATCGATGCGGTCGAGGAGAGGCCCCGAGATCTTTCTGCGGTACGCCCGAATTTCGCCCGGGGTGCAGGTGCACACCTTGTCCTTGGAACCGTAGTTGCCGCAAGGACAGGGGTTCATGCTCGCGCAGAGCATAAAGCGCGCGGGGTATGTATAAACGCCGCTCGCCCGCGCGACGGTGATGACGCCGTCCTCGAGGGGCTGACGTAGAGCCTCCAACGTGGCGCGCTTGTACTCGGGGAGTTCATCGAGGAATAAAACGCCGCCGTGGGCGAGGGAAATTTCCCCGGGGCGGACGTGCTGGTTGCCGCCGCCGCACATGGAGATGGTGGTCGCTGTGTGGTGCGGGGTACGGAAGGGACGCTCGGTGACGACGCCTTCCTCCCCCAAGATGCCCGCAACACTGTGGATCTTAGTGATCTCAAGCGCCTCCGCGAACGTCAGATCGGGCATGACGGTGGGAAGGCACCGCGCGAGCATGGTCTTGCCCGTGCCGGGAGGGCCCACCATGAGGAGGTTGTGCCCGCCCGCGACGGCAATCTCCAAGGCGCGGCGCGCAACGGGCTGTCCCTTGACGAATTTGAGGTCTGCCCCGCCGCCCGCGGAGGCATGGGGCGCGTACTGTGCCGTTTCGAGCGGCGCGATGGTGAGCGTCCCCATGAGGTGCCGCACGACCTCTGTGAGCGTGTGGGCGGGGTAAATTTCCGCCCCGCTCAAAAAGCGCGCCTCCTTCGCGTTGTCCGCGGGAATGATAAAGCGCGAAAAGCCATGGCTCTTCGCGGAGATGAGAATGGGCAGGATTCCGTTGATGGGGCGGATGTCGCCCGAGAGGGCGAGTTCGCCCAAAAAGACGCAGCCGTCCGTCGTCGCCCCGACGAGTTGTTCGCTCGCCTTCAAGAGGCTGATGGCGACGGCGAGGTCGAACGACGCGCCCTCCTTCTTGATGTCCGCGGGTGCGAAGTTAATGGTAATTTTATTGATTGGGAATAAAAGTCCGCTGTTTTTCAGGGCGGAGCGGACGCGCTCCTTGCTCTCCTTGACGGCGGTATCGGGGAGCCCCACCATCTCGTAGGCGGGAATGCCCTTGTTGACGTCCGTCTCCACCTCGACGGGCACCCCGTCGAGACCGTTCAACGCATAGCAGACGATTTTGGCGATCATACGCTACCTCCGTATCAGCCGAAGATCTTCGCCATGAACGAGGCGGGAAGCGGGACTGAGAACGTGACGATGGAATAGAGCGCGAACACCGCAACGAGCAGGACGAGCCCGACGATCGAGACGATCTTGACGGCCGTGTGATACTTGCTCCCCCAGAGGAAGACGAGCCCCTCCGCGGCGAGCGCAAAGGCGAACACGTAGGCGAGCACGAGGAAGGCGAGCGCGCCGCCGCCGAACGCCGTCATGATGAGGGAAAGGGCGAGCCCCGCGAGCGGAACAAGCACCCTGCGCAGTTCGGTACGCTGCTCCTTTTCCAACTTCTTGGAGCAGATGACGGCGACGATGCGCCATACGGCAAAGGCGATGCCGAGGATCCCCGCGGCAGCCGCGACCGCGTTGACGGCGGCAGCCGTGACGGCGTACGTCGTACCAGTGCCCGTGAAGATGTCGTAGAAGAGATCCCAGGCGGAATGCATGGCGCCGGGGTTGGTGCCCACGAAGCCGCCCGCAAAGGCGTTCCACGCGAGCGTGAAGATGCTCGCCTCACTGCCCGCCGAGTACAGGCGCATATAGGGGCTGTACAGCGGAATGGCGAAGAGGAGCGAGAACATGAGCGCGGCGACGACGAGCACTACGCCGAAGCCGAGCGCGGCGGCGAGGTTCTTGTCGCGGTACTCCCGCTCCACGGAGGCAATGGCTTGCTCCCGCGCCTCGGGGTTCTCCGCGTCCGTCTTGGTCTCCGCGGCGAGCGCGAGGTAGTGCTTTTTCGCCTTCTGCTGGCGCACCATGCCGCAGACGAAGAGGGCAACGAGCCCAAGGACGGGGATGACATACGCCCCGTTCACCGCGATGGCGGCGGCGGCAAAGAGCGCGGAAAGGACGGGCGTCAGAACGCTCGCGCCGCGCACCGTCTTCATGCCGCGCGCATAGAATTTGTGGCAGAAATACAGGGCTCCCATGAAGAAGAAGATGCCGATCATGAGAGGATTGCCGAGATGCCCGAGGGCAAACGAGAGATTGCAGAA
This sequence comes from uncultured Clostridia bacterium, assembly GCA_947628675.1. Taxonomy (GTDB): domain Bacteria; phylum Bacillota; class Clostridia; order Christensenellales; family Borkfalkiaceae; genus Gallimonas. The sequence goes on along the minus strand of CANRAR010000017.1, from coordinate 10,833 downwards.
TACATAGAGAAGCGAGAATATAAGCCCCGCGAAGTCGCTCTTTGTGAGTTGCCGCACGAAGAGATACCCGAATACGAGCACCCCGAAGGAGGCGAGCATGGAGAAGAAGCGGAGCCCGAAGGGATTGACGCCGAAGATGTCGGTGCCGAGCGCGACGATGTCGGTGCCCAGCGAATTGTAGATGCCCTCCACGCGGTACGCCCCCGCGGGAAGCGTGGTATCGTACTCCCCGCCGCGGTGCATCTCTGCGATCGTGGAGAGGGTGTAGAGTTCATCGTCGGAATAGCGGTAATAGGAAGACTGCGCCTCGGAGGGGATGTACTGCGCGTCGAAGAGCGCCCCCGCGCGGACTCTGGCGTCCTCCGCCGTCTCGTTGGCGTTGGGCGTCGCCGAGGAAACTTTGGCGGGAATGACCATGTGCTCGCCCGTCTCCTCGGAGTTGATGAGTTTCTCCCCCACGAACACGATCTCGTTGATGAGGACGTCGTGCGTGAGCGACGTGAGGCGCACATAGCGGTAACTCGTCGTCCAATTGTTCTTCTCGAACACGCCTTGGAAGGGCGCGACCCAGTGGAACTGCCCGTCCACGACGTCGGGCTCGACGGCCTCCTCGCCCTCTGCGGGTGTGCCCGTGTACAGATTTTCAAACACGGCGTCGGCGCGGCGCGAAGAGGAGCCGAAACTGTTCGGCGTCCCGTTCGAGGCATATTCCAGCCGCAGGGTGGCGGATTCGCCGGGCTCCGCATAGATGACGGCGAGGTTGACGTAGATGCCGGTCAGTTTGAGGGTGTACGTGCGCGTCTGCTCCTCCCCCTCCTCGTCGAGATACGTCTCCTTGAAGTTCTCGCTGTCGGAGAACGTGAGTTCCGCGATAACGGCGGGCGGGTCGCTGTCCTCGCGCTTGGCTTTGAGTTCGTACGCCGCGCCGATGCCCTCGGAGGGCGAGCCGAGCGTACCGAGGCCTACGGCGAGAAAGAGGAGCGCGATCGCAAAAAATGCGATGAGCGCCTTCGGGATCTTTTTGAATTTTTCAGAAGTTTTTCCCATGGCTACTATTCCTAATTATATTGTCTTTTCCTATTCTAACCGATAAACGGAAAATTGTAAACAAATTTTTTGCAATTTCGAAAATTTTTTTGGGGACTTACGGGCACCGCCGCGTAAAAAAATAACGACCCGCCGTTGGCTTCGGAAACTTACGGCCGCCGCCGCTCCAAAAAAATAACGGCTCACCGTTGACTTTCGGTAAGCCGCTATCCCGCGCCATGCGCATTACTTCTTTTCCTTGATCTTTGCCGCCTTGCCGGTGAGGCCGCGCAGGTAGTAGAGTTTTGCCCTTCTCACTTTGCCCGCCCGCACGACGTTTACATAGGCGATCTTGGGGGAATGAAGGGGGAAGCAACGCTCCACGCCGACGCCGAACGAAAGACGGCGCACGGTGAAACTCTCGCGGATGCCGCCGTTCTTCTTGGCGATGACGACGCCCTCGAAGTTCTGGATACGCTCTTTGCCGCCCTCAATGATGCGGTAGCCCACCTTTACGGTATCGCCCACGTTGAACTTCGGCACATTCTCCTTCATGCCTTCCGCTTCGATCTGTTCGATGAGACCCATTTTGACTTTACCTCCTGTTCGCACGCGACGTTCATGCCACCGTATCGTGCAGAGGAACGCCCGAAGTCAATTCACGATTATAACGGAAACGCAAAAAAAAGGCAATCGATTTTGCGGGTATTTCAGGGATTTTTTTCGTCCTCCGCCCCATTTTCTCGGGGAAGCGCCTCCTCGGGCTCGCTTTTCCCGCACACCTGCCGCCTCCCGCGGACGCAGGCGTACGTATCTTTTCGTACGCGGGTGCGCGAGACGACGCGCTCCCCCTCGTACACGACGAGGAAACTCTCGCTCGTCAGCCCCTCCCGTTCGGCGCGCAGAATGCGCTCTTCCGCCCCCTCCACCACTTCCTCGGGCGGGGGTGCGTGGCGGGCGAGCACGAGGCTCTCCGTCTCGTACCGCCTTCCGTCGGGCGCGCCGTACACGGTGAACCGCACCATTCCTCCCCCCGCCGCCGCCGAGATGTACACGGGGAAAGGATAGGGATTGACGAATTTGAGGTCGCTGAAATCGGAGACCATCGCGTCGAGCGAGGGCGGCACATAGGAGACGGAGAGGGAGTGCGGGCGGCTCTCGGTCACCGTGAGCCCCGCCCTCAAAGCCGCGTTGAAGAGCGTGGTGCTCGCCTGGCACACGCCGCCGCCCACGCCGGGGACGAATTCTCCGTCCAAAATGACGTTTGCCTCCTCGAAGCCGTTCTCCCGCGTCCGCTTGCCCACGGCGGCGTTGAAGGAGAACTCTTCGCCCGCCCCCACCGTGACGCCCGAGATGCGCCTTGCCGCGAGCCAGATGTTGTGGGCGCGGGGCACGTTGCCCGCGTCGAAGCGGGTGGAGAACGTCGCCAAGACCTGCGTACGGGCGCGGAGATCCTCCTCCGTCACCTTGGGCGCGTAGGACGAGGGCACGAAGCAAATTTCCTCCCTGCCCGCATCGAGCGCGGCGAGCGCCGCCGCAAGCAATTTTTTGTAGTCGCAGTACCTGCCCGCGCAATCGCTTATATACACGAACCCGCCCGCGGAAAAGCGCACCGCGGCGTCCTGCGCCTCCCGCGCGTTGGCTCTGCAGACGGCGAGAAGATCCCCCTCCGCGTCCGCCCACGTGCGCCTGTACGAGACGGAGAGTTCCTCCCCCTTCTTCGCTTTGCGGACGAGGGAAGAAACGTCGTCGGTGAAGGAAAGCGGAAAGCTGAACACGCCCGCGGGGGTGCGCACCGTGAAGGGGGAAAGTTCCTCCGCAATGTGCGCGCGCACGGCGCGCTCCGCCTCCGCATAGGGCAGCCCGCCCACCTCGACGCCGCCGATGACCGCGCCGCTTCTCACCGTGCCGCGCGTCCAGCCGCCGCACAAAAAAACGCTCCCCGCAAGGAGGAGCGCGACCGCCGTATTCTTCATATGCTCCCTGCAAGAGACAGGAGCAAGTTCCCGATGTCCGCCGCGTCGAAGAAGGGCTCACCCACCGCGCGCGAGCGCCCGTCCGCATGGAAATCCGAGCCGCCCGTGACGATGAGCCCGTGCGCCTTCGCAAAGGCGAGGAATTGCTCCGTCTCGCCAGCAGTATGCGTCGAATGGTAGCATTCTATGCCGCCGAGCCCGAGGCTCGCGAGTTCCTCCATGAGCGCCATCCGCCCCGCATCCCCCGAGGGCAGAAGAATTTGCGCGGGGTGGGCGAGCACGGAGATGCCACCCATGTCGCGGATGCATTGCAGCGCGTCCGCAGGCGAGGGGCGGCAAAGATTTGAAAACGCCGCCTTCCCGGGGGCGAACAGGTCGCGGTACAGGGCACCCATGTCCGCGTTCAGGCGCCTTGCAAACGCCCGCACCACGTGCATGGTGTGCATGGGCGCCTCCTTTCGGACATGGTACCCCTCCACCTCGTCCATGGTAACGTCGAGCCCCAGCACGGCGTTCGCCTTCTCCACAATATCCTCGGCGCGCCGCCGCGCCCCCCTTCTGCGTTCCTCCAAAAAGGTGAAGTACGCCTCGTTCTTCTCACACCCGTAGCCGAGCACGTGCACCTTGGCGCCGCCGAGATAGGCGGAGATCTCGATGCCCCGCACAAAGCGCAGGCAAAGTTCGCGCGCCGCCCGCGCCGCCTCCTTTGAGCCCGCCATGTTGTCGTGGTCGGTGAGGGAGAAGAGTTCGACGCCCGCCGCCTTTACTCTGCGGGCAATTTCCGCGGGCGGAAGCGCGCCGTCCGAGCACAGCGAATGAAGATGCAAATCGGCTCTCACGGGACGATCTTCCCCCCGTGGATGTGAATTTTTTTGCAGTCCGCGCCGTAGAGGACGCGCTCGGCGTGGGTGCACGTCAGAATGCACTGCAGGCCGTGGATGCGCTCCACGAGTTTCTTCCTGCGCGGAAGATCCAACTCGCTCATCACGTCGTCGAGGATGAGGATGGGCTTCTCGCCCGCGAGTTCCCCGAAGATCTCCACCTCGGCGAGTTTGAGGGAGAGCGCCGCCGTGCGCGCCTGCCCCTGCGAAGCGTAGCCGCGGGCGTCCTGTCCGTCGATGAGGATGCGGACGTCGTCGCGGTGAGGGCCCACCGACGTAAACCCGAGTCGCAGATCCCTCTCCCTTGCGGCGGCGAGTTCTTCGAGAAGGCGCATCCGCACCTCCGCCTCGTCTCCGCCCCGATGCTCCCCGCCGACGGTGAGTTTCTCCCGCCCGTCGGTGAGGTAGGAATGCGCCGCCTCGGCGAGGGGGGAAAGTTTCTTCAAAAATTCACGGCGCTTTACGACGATGCGCGCCGCATACGCCGCGAGTTGCTCGTCCCACACGGGGAGGGTATCCATCACCATACCGAGGTCGCGCTCCTTCAGAAGGTCGTTGCGCTGATCCAGAATTTTCTGATAGCGGAGTAGCGCGGTGCAATACTCACGCGAAGTCTGCGAGATGGAGAGGTTCAAAAACCGCCGCCGCTCGTCGGGGCCGTCCTGCACGAGGCGCAACTCCCCGGGGGAGAAAAAGACGCTGTTCATGTTGCCGAGAAAATCCACGGCGCGCGTCACCCTGTTGCCGTTGACGAAGAGTTCGCGCTTATTTTCGTAGATGCGCGCCTCCAAGGTGACCCTCCCGTAGCGGCTATAAAGTTCTGCGAAGGCGCGGGCAAAGTCCGCCCCGCGGCGGATGAGTTGCCGGTCGTGGCGGATGCGCAGAGACGAGCCCGTGCACAGGTAGAACACCGCCTCGGCGCAGTTTGTCTTGCCCTGCGCGTTCTTGCCCGTGAGGATATTCAGCCCGTCCGCAAACGCAAACGTCTCGCTCTCGTAGTTTCTGAAATTTTCCAGCGCCAATTTTTTTATGACCATTTGCCGATTTTCCGCAAAAACACTTTCTTTTCGAGAAAAATTGTATTATAATAGATCCACGGGGCGTGTCCCCCATGGGGTTATTATATCAAATTACACAAAAAAGACAAAGCGTTTGAGAGGGAAAAATGTCGGAAAAAACTCAATTTGAATTGCTGTGGAACAAAATCAAGGAGCGCGCGGAAAAACTCGTAAACCCCGTGACCTATTCCGCGTACATCGAAGGGCTCGAGCCCGTGGACGTCGTCAACAAGAAGATCGTCCTGCGCGCCTCCACCGAGATGGTGGCGGGCGTCGTCACCAAGAACACCGAAAAACTGCGCGAGGCCATCGTCTCCGCGGAGATCGGGCTCACCGACTTTGCGCTCGTCGTCGAGGGCAGCGAGACCTACTCCCTCGACGAGGTCTCCGATTCCGCGGATACGCCCGACGTCGCCTTGGATAAACGCTTCACCTTCGATTCCTTCGTCGTGGGCTCCTCCAACAAATTCGTGTTCGCGGCGGCGAAATCCGTCGCCGAAGACCCCGGCGCCGAGGGCTTCAACCCCCTCTATATCTACGGCGGCACGGGGCTCGGCAAGACCCACCTCATGCAGGCCATTGCCAACGAACTCGCACAGAAAAAGCCCTCTCTCAAAGTCATCTACACGACGAGCGAGAAATTCCTCAACGAGTATGTGGACAGTATGTTCGCCAAGAAGGGCGCGGGAAGGGACGAAGAATCGCGCTTCCGCAACAAATACCGCAGTGTGGACGTGCTTCTTATCGACGACATCCAGTTCTGGGCGGGCAAATACGGGGTGCAAGAGGCATTCTTCCACACCTTCAACGAACTCTTCGGGCAGCACAAGCAGATCGTCATCTCCTCCGACTGCCCCGCCAAGGAACTCACCACCTTGGAAGAGCGGCTCCGCACCCGCTTCGAGGGCGGGCTCATCGCCGACATCCAACCGCCCGACGTCGAGACCAAGGTCGCCATCTTGAAGCGCAAGGCCTTGGAGAAAAAGTACATCGTGCCCGACGACGTGCTCGCCTTCCTCGTCAAAAATTCGGATAACAACGTGCGCACCCTCGAGGGGCGGCTGAACACCGTCATCTTTGCGAGCAAACTGCACGAGGAGCCCATCTCCTTAAAACTTGCCGCCATCGCGCTGCAAGAGGCGATCAACGTGGAGGAATCGGCGGAGGCGACGCCCGAGACCATCATCCGCGCGACGTGCACCCACTTCAACGTGACGAAGCAGGAACTCCTCGGCAAGAACAAGCGGCAGGAACTCGTGCGCGCACGGCAAATATGCACCTATCTCATGTGCGATATGCTCGCCCTGCCCCTCGTCTCCGTCGGCAAGGAGATGGGCGGCAGAGACCACGCCACCGTCATCTACTCGCGCGATAAAGTAATTGAACTCATGCGCGTGAGCGACAGCATCGCCAAGGATGTAAGCGATATAAAGAGTGCAGTTTTGAAACAATAATTCGCAAATCCTTTTTTGCAAAAAATGCAACATGGGGGGTCGAAAAATCCCCCACCACTCCTCCCGCGGAATAACCGCGTCATCCTGAGCCGAATTGCTTTACGCAGTCCGCAGTGGCTTATCCGCGAAGGATCCCGAACAACGCAGTCCGCCACCCCAAACTAACAGCCCGCCCGCGCGGCGGGCACAATTATAGACCCCATGAAAACTTTCTCCGAAGGAGCATACGACGCCGTCGTCATCGGCGCGGGACACGCGGGGTGCGAAGCCGCCCTTGCCCTCGCCCGCACGGGGCTTTCAACCGTCATGCTCACCCTCAACCTCGATAGCATCGGCTTCATGCCGTGCAACCCCTCCGTCGGCGGCACGGCGAAGGGGCACTTGGTGCGCGAGATCGACGCACTCGGCGGCGAAATGGGCGTCTGCGCCGATAAGTGCGCCCTCCAATACCGTATGCTCAACGAGGGCAAGGGCGCGGCGGTGCAGTCCCTCCGCGCGCAGGTGGATAAGAACAAATACCACACCGAGATGAAGCGCACCCTCGAGCACACCGAAAACTTGCGCATCGTGCAGGGGGAGGCCGCGGAAATTCTCGTAAAAAACGGCAGCGTTTGCGGGGTTTTGACGCAGTACGGCGGAATTTTCACCTGCCGCGCCGTCGTCGTAGCCACGGGCGTCTACCTCGGCGCGCGCACCATTACGGGCGAAGTCGTCGCCGAGAGCGGGCCCAACGGCTTTGCCCGCGCCACCCTCCTCACGAAGAACCTCCTCGCCCTCGGCTTTACCGTGCGCCGCTTCAAAACGGGCACCCCCGCCCGCCTCGACGGCAGAACGGTGGACTTTTCCGCCCTTGAAGCCCAGCCCGGCGAACAAACCTACCCCTTCTCCTTTTTGAGCCGCACCGTCCCGCAAAAACAGACCCCCTGCCACCTCGCCTACACCAACGCGGCAACGCACAAAGTCATCCTCGAAAATCTCGACCGCGCCCCCCTCTACAACGGGCAAATCTCGTCCACCGGGCCCCGCTATTGCCCCTCCATCGAGACCAAAGTCGTCCGCTTTTCCGATAAGGAGCGCCACCAACTCTTCTTGGAGCCCGAGGGCGCCGATACCACCGAGGTCTACGTGCAGGGGCTCTCCACCTCGCTGCCGCACGATTTGCAAAAGCAAATGTACCGCACGGTGAAGGGCTTGGAGCGCGCCGACATCGTGCGCTACGCCTACGCCATCGAGTACGACTGCATCGACAGTCTGGATCTCCTCCCCACTCTCGAATTCAAAAAAGTGAGCGGGCTCTACACCGCGGGGCAGATCAACGGCACGAGCGGCTACGAGGAGGCCGCCGCGCAGGGGCTCGTGGCGGGCTTGAACGCCTCCCTCAAACTCCGCGGGCTTCCCCCTCTCATTTTGCGGCGGGACGAAGCCTACATCGGCGTCCTCATCGACGACCTCGTCACCAAGGGCACCGACGAGCCCTACCGCATGATGACCTCGCGCGCCGAATACAGGCTTGTCCTCAGGCAGGACAACGCCGATTTGCGTCTCACGGAAATGGGCTACCGCGCGGGGCTCGTCACGAAAAAGCGGTACAAACGCTATCAAATTCGCAGGAAATTGCGCGAAAAAACCCTCGCCGCCCTCAACGAAAAGGCCGACGCCAAGACGGCGAACAGCCTCGCCGAAACGCACGGCTTCCCGCCCCTCACCGCGGGCGTGACGTACGCCGACCTCCTCCGCCGCGGCATCCCGCTCGACGACGTCCGCACCGCGTTCCATATTTTGGAAGACACCCCGCGCGACGTCCTTCTCACCTCGGAGACGGAGATCAAATACGCGGGCTACTTGAAGCGCAGTTTCGAGGAGATCGAAAAGGCGAAAAAGATGGAGGAAAAGCCCCTCCCGCCCGACTTGGACTACTCCGCCATCGAGGGACTGCGCTTGGAGGCGCGGGAAAAACTCAATCGCGTCAAGCCCTTGAACTTCGGACAAGCCGAGCGCATCTCGGGCGTCTCCCCCGCCGATATCGCCGTCCTCATGGTCTACATGAGTTTGAATAAGTGACCCCACCCGATGGGTGTTCTCCTCATACCGAGGCGAAGCCGAGCGTATCTTTCTGACAATACAGCGCCCCTCGCGCCCCCTACCCCCTCCCCCGCTTGTTCCACCGCGTCATCCTGAGCCGAATTGCTTTACGCAGTCCGCAGCAGCTTATCCGCGAAGGATCCCGAAAAACGAAGTCCGCCCGCCCCTCTCTTTCTCTCGCCCCCTCATACCGAACGCGCCGCCGCGGCTCTACGAGCCGCGGCGGCGCGTGAGCGTATCTTTCTGACAATACAGCGCCCCTCGCGCCCCCTACCCCCTCCCCCGCTTGTTCCACCGCGTCATCCTGTCCCGCCCCTGTTCTTCCGCGTCATTCTGCCCCGCCCGCACTATTCGTCTACTAAGGGCGGCACGAGCGCGTAGCGCGAAGTAGGGAAAAGAAGAATCCCGAACAACGCAGTCCGCGCCCCTTGCCTTCCCCGCGGCGGCGTTTCTCTCTTCCTTGTCATTTCGAGCAGGAAAGCCCGACCGCATTCGCGGTCGGGCTCTCCGTGTCGAGAAATCTCTACCTTAATTATCAAAATACGTCACATTCCCCTCTTTATTCACCGTCCCGTCCGTGCACGTCACGGTGTAGTCGGCAACACCATAATCCCAATCATATACCTTTCCGATTGCCTGCCAATCCTCCACCGTGCCTTCGAATTGAATATCCGTCAAGTTGGTGCAACCAACGAATACCGAATTCCCAATTTTTGTCACGCCACTCCCGATCGTCACGCTCGTAAGCCCGCTGCAATAACGGAACGCCCCATACCCGATTTCGGTCACGCCGTCGGGGATTGTAATGCTTGTCAGCCCACTGCAATCCTCGAACGCCCAATCCCCAATCGACGTCACACTGTCGGGGATTATAATGCTCGTAAGCCCGCTGCAACCATCAAACGCCTGATCCCCAATCTCGTTCACGCTGTCGGGAATTTCAACGTTTGTCAGCCCATCGCAATCATAGAACGCACGCCACCCGATTTCGGTCACGCTGTCGGGGATTGTAATACTCGTCAGCCCGCTGCAATCCTTGAACGCACTATCCCCAATCGAGGTCACGCTGTCGGGAATGGTAATGCTCGTCAGCCCGCTGCAACTACGGAACGCACACAACCCAATCGAAGTCACGCTGTCGGGGATTGTAATACTCGTCAGTCCACTGCAACCACTGAACGCACCATTGTTTAACCCTGCCCGAACACTCAAAACGAAAACAAACAGGTGAAACATCGGAAAAACAAGAACTTATTTTTTGGCCTTTCGAGGTGTCGTTGTACCACAGAATGAAGCGGCAAGTCAACGGAAAAAATTATTGCTTAAAATACGGAACGGAAAAACGGTCGTACTCGATAATGAGTACGGCTTTTTTCTTATGCTCGAAAACTCAAATTATCTAAGCCGTCGAATGCAATATTTTTTTCTGTTCGTTGACTTCCGAGAGGCTGTACTCAAATGCTTCGGGATATGTGCTTCCTTCGGTGGTACTTAGCCACCTTGCCGAAAGGCAAAAAATAAAAAAAATAAGGAGTAAAAAAGAAGGATGAAAAAAGTAGTGTTTTCGGTTATCAAGGCAGGAAGAAATGAGAAAAGAATGTCCGGAGTTGGTTATATCACGGAAACGGATTTATTGATTCCTGCCATCAGCCAAAAGGGAAAGCCGTACATACGGGTATTTGAGGATTGTATCAAGTACTGCCACAAGATCGCAAAAGAACACGACGAATACAAAGGTACGTTCTACGAGCTTCGAGAAGTCGAATTTGAAACACGAAACGGTTCTGGATACGAAACGCGAGAAGTCGAAATTACCTACTATATTTGGTTCAAACTCGCAGATTAAGGAGATACGAAGATGTACGAATACGAACACTTTGACGGATACGATTACACGACATTCGATATAATAGCAGCCGACCTCGACCGAAGGCTGATTACGGTGGCTGTTACATATATCGGGAAGATAAGCGTTATCACCTATGATTTATACGAAGATAGAAACGGACTGTACTTTGAGTATGGTCCGCTTTTTACAAAAATCCATACCGATGATTTCATTTACAGGAGTTGCGAAAATGACGATTGAAATTAAAAATTTGAGGGACGAAAAACCGACAGAACCCTATCAGGTGAGAATCGACAGAGGACATTCGATACTCTGCAATCCGTTCTATATGCACTCGGAAGACGAGCGTGAGGAAGTGTGCCGAAAATACAGGGACTACTTCGCATTACAGGTTTTTCATAACGAAGCTTTCACGAATGCCTTGCGGGAGTTATACAGGATCGCCAAACGATACGGGAAACTTGAATTATTTTGCTGGTGCGCTCCGAAAAAGTGTCACGGCGAAAC
>CANRAR010000016.1 GCA_947628675.1 uncultured Clostridia bacterium | reverse complement strand
TTTTTGGGCAAGACCTCGTACTCGTACGCCGAAGTGCTCTGCGGCAGCGTGAAGGTGAAACCGAAAGAGGCGGGGGAATAACGGGGATAAAATATGAAATTCCTCTTTTGCTCTCCCCCGCCCCGCGCGCCGTTCCCCCAAAGGGGGAACGGCGCGCGGGGCGGGGGAGAGCAATTTTTTTCGCGCCGCCCTCCCCTTCGGGGAGAAACGACGCGAAAGCTTTATTCACCTTTATTATATCACACCGATTTTCTTGTCAAGGGGGGTGTGTCATGTTTTCACTATATTGAGTGAATTTTTTTGATAACTTTTATTGACTTGCACCCCCCCCCGCTGTGATATAATCAAACAAACGCTTTGATAAAAAGCAACATAGGAGGAATGAAAATGAAAAAATCGGCTCTTGGACTTGCGGCGGTGATGACGGCTTCGCTCGTCGCTCTTCCCCTCGCTGCCTGCGGCAGCGGCAACTCGCTCGGTCTCGACATCGATATCGACCTCGCCGACTACGCGGTCACGCTCGATGATTGGTTGGAGGAAAACGGAACGACCGTAGACGCGTTCTCAACAGCGGACACCTACACCGGTACGGTCAGCACACTTTTCAGCAGTTCGAGGAATTCGACGCTCATCACAGTGACCAACTACGACGAAACTTCGGACAACAAGACAACCGTGTATAATGCGGCGACGAACACGAAGATCGGCGACAGTTATTCTTCGGTGAGCACAAACTACACCCATTATGCCATCGGAACCAAAACGGCAACGGACACGAACACCTACGACGTGATCGCGGACAACGGGCAGGTGCTCGTCTCCAACGCCGCATCGAACCCCTCAATCAATACATACGTTACCAAATATGTGGGGGATCCCGCGGTGCGCAAATATTTCACTTCGATTTCCTACACGGCCGCGGACGACACGAACACCGTGATCTACATTGCGGAAGAGAACGGGGAATACACGAAATACACGAAAGACCAGGTGAAAGACAGCGCGTTCGATACCACGGTCGGCACCACGCTTGATGCAATCGGTGCGGACATCGCTGCCGCACACGACCTCTATGGCGATGACGATGCGGAAAAGAAGACCGAACTTGACGCGTATACCTATTCCGCACAGGATACGATCGCAGACAAGACGAATTACGTCTTCTATAAGGACGGCAAGCAGTGCGGCACCCTCTCGCTCGAAGCCAACGAAACGTACCTCGCCACCATCGGTACCAGTATGTTCTATCAAAAGCGGACCGTCGTCGATTCATACGCCACAGAGGGCTTCAACGCCGTGTATACCTATACCAGCGGCAGCGGTGCGGGCAGCGGTTCCACGAAGGCGTTGATCGAATACTACCGCTACGACATCGCCAAGAATTCAGTCTCCTCGGTCAACAGCGACTATATCTTTACATACGACGTCGATCTCCTCTACAACAACAAGGAGGAGAGCTACGACCTTGCCACGGCAGAGGCGGTGAAAAAGCAGGACGGCATTGCCTATATTGAAATCGGTAATTCAGGTATCGAAGCCGACTCCAAGGTAGTCATCCATGCGAACGGCTCCATGGAGGACGCCTCCAACGCCCTCTTTAACTTCGACACCGTTGTGGAACTCAAAGAGGATCGCTACTATGTCAAGAATACCAATACGGCATTCATCATCGACGGCGACATGGAGCTCGTGGCGAGCATTCCCTCGGCGCGCCTTACAAAACAGGGCCTTGTGTTCTCCAGCAATTCGCGCTACGGGCTTGCGGACTTCGACGGCAAAGTGGTGATGACCAATCAATATGCGAGCCTCAACTTCTACGGCGACAAGGCGCTGACCACGGTCTACACCAACGACAAGCCTTCCGAAAAGCCGTACGTTGTTTCGGCAAGCGATCCCAACGGCAAGATCGTCACCTCCGTGGTCTCCTGCGACGAGACAGCGGGCGAGAGCCTTCTTACCACTTATGGCGGCCTCATCGTGAAGAGCGCCAGCGACGGCTACACGGTGTACAACTACGACGGAACCAAACTCGGCGAGACGATTTCGACGTCTTCTTATCCGCAACAGGTCTGCAATAGGTATTGGGCGGTTTATGCGAATGGAACGACTTACCTCTACCGTTAAGGAATGAGACAAAAAAAGAGGAGACCTTTGTGGTCTCCTCTTTTTTTGTTATGGAATCGGCCGGACTGCGTTGGGAGCCCCTCCCCCTATGTCCCCCTCCCCGAAGGGGAAGGGGATAACCCCACCCCCCCTACCCCATCCCGTGGAGGGGGCGAGATGGACTTCGTTGGGGGAAGATACACTCGGCCGCCGACCCGTCCGCTTTTGCGGACGGGTCGGCGGCCTCGGTATGAGGAAAATGCAGAGATTTCTACTGCACGGCGTTGCCGCTTGTGCCGCGCTTAGTAGACAAATGATGCGGGCGGGGCAGAATGACGCGGGAAAACAAGCGCGGGGCGAGGCGGACTTCGTTGTTCGGGATTCTTCACCTGCCGCCCGAGCGCACAGCGCTCGGGCGGCAGGTTCAGAATGACGCGGTTATTCATGCGCATGGACACCCGCACGAGGGGGAGCCAAGTGACGGGAGATTACTCCTCGTCGGAGGGGGTGTCCTCGGCGGGGAGGTCGGCGGCGGTTTCTTCGGGGACTTCCACCTCCGCCTCCTCGTCCTTCTCGGTGACGGCGACGGTTGCGACGACGCCGTCGCGTACGTTCATGAGTTTGACGCCGCGCGTATTTCTGCCTATGGTGGAGATGCTCTCGGCGTGCATCCTTATCACAATGCCGCCGCTCGTGACCATCATGACGTCGTCGCTGTCCGAGACGAGTTTCATGTTGACGAGAAGCCCCGTCTTTTCGTTGAAGATGCCCGCCTTGATGCCCTTGCCGGCGCGCGATTGCAGGCGGTAGTCCTCGGGGTTCGTGCGCTTGCCGTAGCCGTTCTCGGAGACCGTTAAAATATCGTAGCCCTCGCGCAGGACGAGCATATCGACGACGGCGTCGCCCTCGGCAACGTCGATGGCGCGGACGCCCATGGTGTCTCTGCCCATCGGGCGGACGTCCGTCTCCTTGAAGCGGATGCACTTGCCGAAGCGGGAGGCGACTACTATTTCATCCTCGCCCGCCGCGAACTGCACCGAGATGAGTTCATCGTCGTCGTTGATCTTGATGGCGATCTTGCCGCTCTTCAAGATGTGCTCGAACTCGCTCGTCGCCGTCTTTTTGATGAGGCCTTTCTTGGTCGCCATGACAAGATAGCCCGTGCCGTTCTCGTAGACGGGCAGGATGGCGGCGATCTTCTCCCCCGCCGAAAGTTGCATGAGATTGACGATGGCTCTGCCCCGCGCCTGACGGTTGGCTTCGGGAATGTTGTAGCCCTTGATGGAGTACACCTTGCCGAAGTTGGAGAAGAACAGGATATCGTTGTGGGTGGAGCAGACGAACATCTGCTCGACGAAGTCGTCGTCCTTGGGACGGTGCCCCGTGATGCCCACGCCGCCGCGGTTCTGCGCGCGGTACTCGGCGACGGGGAAGCGCTTGACGTAGCCGCCGTGCGTCATGGAGATGACGACGTCCTCCTCGTCGATGAGGTCGGCGTCCTCGATGTCGCCGTAATCGACGGAGATCTCCGTCTTGCGCTCGCTCGGGTATTTGCCCTTGATGGCGATAAGGTCGTTTTTTATAATTTCAAGGACGCGCGCCTCGTTTGCGAGGATATCTTTGAGGTCGGCAATGGCGGCGTGGAGGCCTTCGAGTTCCTCTCTGAGTTTTTCGACTTCGAGGGAGGTGAGGCGTTGGAGGCGCATTTCGAGAATGGCGTTCGCCTGCTTTTCGGAAAGTTCGAAGGCGGTGGTAAGTTTTAAGTTGGCGTCGTTCTTATCGGCGCTCTCCTTGATGATGCGGATGACTTCGTCGATGTTGGCAAGCGCGAGGACGAGACCTTCGACGATGTGGGCGCGCTCCTCGGTTTTTGCGAGGTCGAACTTGGTGCGGCGGACGATGACTTCCTTCTGGTGCTCCAAGTAATAATAGAGGATGTCGCGCAAAGAGAGGTAGCGGGGCTCGGTGCCGTTCTCGACGAGGGCGAGGAGGATGATGCCGTCCGACACCTGCAAGTTGGTGTGCTTGTAGAGGGTGTTGAGAACGACCTGCGCGTTGGCGTCCTTCTTGCATTCGATGACGATGCGGAGGCCTTCGCGGCCGCTCTCATCGCGGATGTCCGAGATGCCCTCGACGCGTTTATCCTTGACCATGTCCGCGATCTGCACCACGAGTTGCGCTTTGTTGACCTGATAGGGGATCTCGGTGACGACGATGCGGGAGCGGGTATTTGCGCCCGTGCCGTGCTCTTCTATCTCACACTTGGAGCGGATGACGATGTTCCCCTGCCCCGTTCTGTACGCCTTGCGGATGCCGCCCCTTCCCATGATGACGCCGCCCGTGGGGAAGTCGGGCGCGGGGATGTACTGCATGAGTTCGTCGGCGGTTATATCGGGGTTTTCGATCATGGCGATGGTGCCGTCGATGACCTCGGCGAGGTTGTGCGGCGGAATGTTGGTCGCCATGCCGACGGCGATGCCATCCGACCCGTTCACAAGCAAATTGGGGAAGCGGGCAGGGAGGACTGCCGGCTCCATTTCGATGCCGTCGAAGTTGGGGAAGAAGTCCACCGTCTCCTTATCGAGGTCGCGGAGCATCTCGGCGGCGAGTTTGGTGAGGCGCGCCTCGGTGTAACGCATGGCTGCGGGCGGGTCGCCGTCCACCGAGCCGAAGTTACCGTGGCCGTCCACAAGCGGGAAGTTGATGGAGAAGTCCTGCGCGAGGCGCACGAGGGCATCGTACACCGAACTGTCGCCATGGGGATGGAACTTGCCCATGACGTCGCCCACGATACGCGCGCACTTGCGGTACGCCTTGTCGTTGTAGAGACCCATTTCGTGCATCGCATAAAGAATGCGGCGGTGGACGGGCTTTAAGCCGTCCCGCACATCGGGAATGGCGCGCGACTTGTTGACTGCCATTGCGTAGGCGATGAAGGAACGCTTCAACTCGTCGTTGACCTCGACGTCGAGGATCTTGGTCATGTCGAGCGTCTTTTTGAATTCTTCGGTGAGCTCGGGGCTCGTTTCACGTTTTGCCATGGTTGGCTCCTTTTATGGGATTTGCGGGGAATAGGGGCGAACCCCCTCCCCTACCCCTCCCCCTTACGAAAGGGGGAGGGTAAAAACAGGGATTTGCGGGGAATAGGGGCGAACCCCCTCCCCTCCCCCTCCCCCTTACGAAAGGGGGAGGGTAAATGGAATACGCGGTTAAATATCGAGGTCGGTCACTAACGTGGCATTTTCCTCGATGAACTTGCGGCGGAGGGCGGGGCTCTCGCCCATCAGAAGATTGAACATCTTATCCGCCTCGACGGCGTCCTGCATGGAGACCTTGATGAGGGTGCGCGTGGCGGGGTTCATCGTCGTATCCCAGAGTTGCTCGGTGCTCATCTCGCCCAAGCCCTTGTAGCGCTGGTACTCCACTTTATTGTTGTTCAGGGCGTCGAACGCCGTCTTTTCCTCCTCGGAATACAAATACACGTCGTCCTTGCCCTTGACGCTCGCCTTGTAGAGGGGCGGCATCGCCGAATACACGTGCCCGTGCTCGATGAGCGGGCGCATATAGCGGAAAAGGAAGGTGAGGAGCAGGATGCGGATGTGCGCGCCGTCCACATCGGCATCCGTCATGGAGATGATGCGGTCGTAGCGGAGTTTGCTCTCGTCAAAGTCGTCCAAAATGCCGCAGCCGAAGGCGGTGATCATCGCCTTGATTTCGGCGTTCTCGAGGGCGCGGTTGAGGCGGACTTTCTCGACGTTCAGAATTTTGCCGCGGAGGGGCAGAATGGCTTGGAAGCGCCTATCTCTCCCCTGCTTGGCGGTGCCGCCTGCGGAGTCGCCCTCGACGATGTAAATTTCGCACAGTTCGGGGCGCTTATCCGAGCAATCGGCAAGTTTGCCGGGAAGTGTGGTCGTTTCGAGAACGCCCTTGCGGCGGGTGAGTTCGCGGGCGTTGCGGGCGGCGTCGCGCGCCTTCTGCGCCGTGATGCAGCGGAGGACGAGTTCGCGCGCCTCGCTGGGGTGTTCCTCCAAATACTCGCCGAGTTCGTCGGCGACCGCCTTGTTGACGAAGGGACGGATGAAGGAGTTGTTGAGTTTATCCTTGGTCTGCGACTCGAACTGCGCGTTCTCGAGTTTGACGGAGACGACGGCGGTGATGCCCTCTCTTACGTCCTCGCCCGTGAGTTTATCGCTATCCTTCAAGATATTCAGTTTCTTGCCCGCGTCGTTGATGACCTTGGTGAGGGCGAGTTTCAAACCCTCGACGTGGGTGCCGCCGTCGATGGTGTTGACGTTGTTGGCGTAGGAATAGATGACTTCGGAGTAGCCGTCGTTGTATTGCAGGGCGATCTCGCACACGGTGGTGCCGTCCTGCGCCTCGAAGTAGAGGGGCTCGGGGAACAAGGTCTCGTTGGCGCGGTTGAGTTCCTCCACGAGTTCCTTGATGCCGCCCTCGTAGCAGAAACTATCCGTCTTGGGCTTTTCGCCTCTGAGGTCGGTGAGGGTGATGGTGAGGCCTTTATTGAGGAAGGCGAGTTCTTTGAGGCGCACCTTCAGAATTTCGTAGCGGAAGGTGATGGTCTCGAAAATTTCGCTGTCGGGATAGAAGGTGACTTTGGTGCCCGTCTTTTCGGTATCGCCGATGATGGCGAGTTCCCGCTGCGGGACGCCGCGGTTGTAGACCTGCTTGTAGATGTGCCCATTCTGGTACACCTCCACTTCCAGCCATTCGGAGAGGGCGTTGACCGCCTTCACGCCGACGCCGTGGAGACCACTCGATACTTTATAGCCCGAGTCGCCGCCGAACTTGCCGCCCGCGTTGACCTTGGTAAAGACGACTTCGACGGTGGAGATGCCCTCCTTGGGGTGGATCTCGGTGGGGATGCCGCGGCCGTTATCGATGACGGTGCAACTGCCGTCGGGATTGACGGTGACATCCACGCGATCGCAATAGCCCGCGAGGGCTTCGTCGATGGAGTTATCGACGACCTCGGAAACCAGATGGTGGAGCCCCTTTTCATCGGTGGAACTGATGTACATACCGGGGCGCTTGCGGATGTGCTCGAGCCCGTCGAGAACCTGAATTTGTTCCGCGCCGTATGCGCCCTCTACTTTTTCAGACATAGCCTCTCCTTAAATAACCTATACATTATACGTTAAATTCGCGCGCGCACGCGCGAGAACGGGTCTATTATAACACACCCGAACGCAAATGGCAAATATTTTTCGGGGATTTTTTGCGTTTTCTCCATGGGGCACGAAAAAAGGCGCGTAGTTTGCCCTACACGCCTTGTAAGCCCCGCGTTTGTGGGGGAGCGTACGCCGCAATTTGTGCCGCCCTGCGCCCGATTTACGCGCCCTCCTCGGAAAAGAGTTGGGTGGCGAGGGAGGCGACTTCCTCCGTCGTCTCCGCGGCAAAGAGCCGCCGCTTGCCCGCCGCCGCGCCCCGTGTGCCCTTCAGCCAGAACGCCGCCATCTTGCGGCAGAATACGAGGGCGAACCGCTCGCCGTAGATTGCCCTCTCCTCCTCGATGAGGCGGAGAAAATAGGGCAGAAGGGGCGGGCGCTCCTCCCCCATGAGGGCGCAGAAGACGCGCGGATCGTACATGGCGGCGCGCGCCACCATGACGCCGTCCGCGCCCGTGCGCTCGAGCATCTTGTTCATGTCCTTTTCGTTCCACACGCCGCCGTTGGCGATGACGGGGATCTCCACCGCCGCCTTCGCCGCCGCGATTTCGGCGTAGTCGGGCGCGCCCGTGTAGACCTTCTCCCGCGTTCTGCCGTGCACCGTGATGAGACACGCCCCCGCGCCCTCGCACCGCTTTGCAAATTCCGCCGTGCACTTGTGGGCATCGTCTACGCCCGTGCGGAACTTGACCGAGATGCGCTTGCCGCTCTTGACGCACTCGGCGATAATTTTTTCGGCGAGGGTGGGGTTCTCCATGAGGGCGTTGCCCTCGCCGTTTTTCACGATTTTGGGCATGGGGCAGCCCATGTTGAGGTCGATGAGGTCGAAGTCCTTCAAGGCCTCGCTCTCACACGCCTCGCGCAGGATGTCGGGCTCGGAGCCGAAGAGTTGCGCGGCCTTCAACGGCTCCGCCCCGTGGTAGAGGAGAAGGCTCGTTTCCTCGTTCCCGTAGTGGAGACCCTTGGCGCTGACCATCTCCGTGAAGGTGAGCCCCGCGCCGAACTCCTCGCAGAGTTTGCGGTACGGGTAGTTGGTGTAGCCCGCCATGGGCGCCAAAAATACGTTGTTGGGGCATACCATGCCCGCAACGTTAAGTTCGCGCGGCATCCTTCGCCCTCCCGTAATATGCGTCCTTCTCCTCGTCCGTGAGGCTGTTTACATCCTTGCCGTCGGCGAGCACGAGCGCCTCGTAGGCGTTGTAGCGCGCGGTGCACTTTTTCACCGTATCGAGGAGCGCCTGTTCGCAATCGACGCCCGCCGCCCGCCCGAGTTCGACGGTGCAGAAGAGGACGTCGCCCACCTCCTCGGAGATGTGCCCCCTGTCGCCCGCGGCGAGCGCCGCCTTGAACTCCGCATACTCCTCGCGGAATTTTTTCTCGAAGTTCTCGACGGTGGCTCTGTCCCAGCCGCCCTTTTCCATGCGCTTTGCGATCTTCTGCGCGCGGAGAAGCGCGGGGAACACCTCGGGCACGTCGTTGACGGCGTCCGAATACGTCGTCTGGTGCTTCTCCGTCATCTTGTTCTTCTCCCACACGGAAAGCGCGCCGTCCGCGCCCTGCGCCTTGTCCTTGCCGAACACGTGCGTGTGGCGGGAGATGAGTTTGAGGCAGACTTCTGTGAGGACGTCGGTCATCGTGAAGTTGCCCTTTTCCTCCTCCATGAGGGTGTGGAAGGCCGCCTGCATCAGGACGTCGCCCGCCTCCTCGCGCATCTTTTCGGGGTCCTTCTTATCGATGGCGTCCACGAGTTCATATGCCTCCTCGATGCAGTTGATTCGGATGCTCTCGTGCGTCTGCACCCTGTCCCACGGGCAGCCGTCGGGCGCGCGCAGCAGGCGCAGAATGGCGAGGAAGTCCTCGAGGTCGAACCGCTTCTTTTCGAGGAGGGGCGTATCGTACACGACGAGCGCACACGCCGCGCCGTATTCTTTTTGCCTGTCCGCCTCGTAGAGCGGAATTTTTTTGAACGCCTCGCCGCTTATGTAGGCGCAGGGGGCTTCGTCGCCGAACTTTTCCGCGAGCAGGAGTTTGACATCGCCCGCAAGTTCCCTATCCGCGATGTCGTAGACGACGAGGGGCAGCGCGAGTTTGCTCCCCTCCGCCTCATACGCCGAGACGGCGGTGTACTTGCCGAACAGCCCCGCCTTTGCCGCCGCCGACGCCGCCTTCCCGACGCCCTCGATGACCTCTGTATGTTTTCCGAGGAGGGACTGCGCCGCCCGATCCTCGGTGACCGCGCCATAGACGCAGTAGCAGACGTCCCCCTCTCTTTCGCGCCGCTTTACTTCGCGCGCGATGTTTTTGGCGAGCGTATCGTAATTGCGGCTCTTCTCATAGAGGAAGTCCAGCGTTTCAAAGGCGATCCCCGCCTCCTTCAAGTCCGCGGCGGCGGGCTGAAATGCGGTGCTCAAAAGCACTGCCTTCGCCGCCTTCATCGCCTGCACCGCGCGCGCCGAGAGAGCGCCGCGTTCTGTTCCGAGCCCGATGATGGTTACCATGCGATTTCTCCTTTTTCGTCCGTGTAACAGTATAAATCAAATCGAGAGAAAAAGCAACCAGATAGCAGGCATTTGCCGCGACGGCGGCTCCCGCAACGCCGAGCGGCGTAGGGATGAGCGCAAATTGCAGGGCGTGTTTTACGATGACGGCGACGAGCATATTGAACGCCGCGCGCCCCGCCCTCCCCATGCCCGTGAGACAGGCGGAGAGCGTATCTACCCCCGCGAGCGTGGCGGCGGAGACCGACGAGAGGCGCAAAAGGCGTACGAGCGTCGCCCGATCCGCTTCATCGAGCGCGGGATAGAGGAAGCGGGCGATGGGGCGCGCGAAGGCAAAGAGCCCCACGGCGCAGGGCACGGCGATGAGGAGGGTCAGGGCAAGGGCGTACACGGCGCGCCTTCTCCCCTCCCCCGCTTCGCCACGCGCAACGCTGTATGAAACGGCGGTGACCGTTGCCGCGACGAGCCCGTAACTCGCCGTCGAAGGCAAGTTGACGAGCCCCGCCGTGCCGCCCGAGAAGAGCCCGTACTGTGCCACGGCGCGCGTCGTGCTCTTTGCGAGCAGGCGCACCACGAAGACGCTGTCGAGCATCTGCGAAAGGGGCAAAAGCGCGGACGCCGCCATGACGGGGAGCGCGGCGAAAAGGATGCTTCCCCCCGCCACGGGGCGGGCGACGAGAAGCCTCCGACATGGTTCGCCCCGATAGCGCAGGGCAAGGCATATGAGCGCGGCAAACTCGGACATGGTTACCGCCGAGAGCGCATAGAACGCCGCGCGGGCGGGGTCATTCGGGCACCCCATGACGAGCACGAGCCCCACCCCCGCCTTGACGAGTTGCTCGGCAATTTCGCTCGCCGCCGTGGGGAGCATATTGTTCTTTCCCTGAAAATAGCCGCGAAAGACGGCGATGAGCGCGACGAAAAACACCGACGGCGCAAGGGCAAAATAGCACGGCGCGAGGGCTTCCTCCCCCTGCAATTTTCCCATGGCGGGCGCGAGGAGAAACATGAGCGCCGTCCCCAACGCGCCGAGCAGGGCGAAGAGACGAAGCGCCGCCGAGACGTGCCGACGCGCATCGCCCCCGCGCGCCGTCTCCCGCGCCACGATGCGCGAAAACGCCGAGGGGATGCCCGCGGAAGAGAACGTAAGTAGTACACAAAAGAGAGGGTACGCCATGGAATACAGTCCCATGCCGTACCCGCCGAGCATGGCATTGAGCGGGAAGCGGTATAAGGCTCCCACGCCCTTTGCGACAAAGCCGCCGAGCGAAATGACGGCGACGCTTTTGAGAAAGGCCTTGTGCTTCATTATGTAGGGGGGGATGCCCCACCCCCTTTCTCCCCCTCCCGAGGAGGGGGCGGCGAGGCGAAATTTATTCGAACTGATTTGCGATGATGTCGGCAGTGAGGCGGGCGAGTTTGACCGCAGGGGCTTCCATCACCGCGCCCTCGTCCGTGGAGAGCAGAATGACCGCGCCCAAGCAGTCCCCATTCGCCACGATGGGCACGACGATTTGCGCCGTGCAGGTAAGTTCACTCTCCTGCGCGACGGGGTAGACGTCTGCCCCCTCCTTGGCGCTCGCAAGATAACTGCGGCGCGACGTCATGATCTCCGTCATCTTGTCCGAGACCGTCTTCCCCACGAGCGCGCGCTTGCCCGTGCCGCTCGCCGCGAGCACCGTATCCGTATCGCAGATGGCGGCAAGGTAGCCGCTCTGTTCGGAGAGTGATTTTGCCGTGCCCTCCGCAAAGCGTTCCACCGACGCGATGGGCGAATATTTTTTGAGCATCAACTCGTCGCGGTCGGTGAAGAGTTCCAAGGGGTCGCCCTCGCGGATGCGCAGCGTTCTGCGTATCTCCTTGGGAATGACCACCCTGCCGAGTTCATCGATGCGCCTCACGATTCCCGTTGCTTTCATAAAAAAACCTCCGTATACTTTCAATATGCGGAGGCGAGGGAATTTTTATGTAACGAAGCGGTTATTTACGGTACTCTTTTATGAGGGCGCGGAAGGCGGGCAGGCTCCGCTCGATGACGGAGCGCGCGACGCAGTAGGAGATGCGCACGTACCCCTCCACGCCGAAACTTTCCGAGGGGACGAGGAGCAGTTCGTGCCTCTTTGCCCGCTCGCAGAACGACGCCGCGGACGGCTCGGGCGATTTCACGAAGAGATAGAAGGCACCGTCGGGCGGGGTGCACTCGTAGCCGTATTCCGTGAGCGCGCCGTAGAGAAGGTCGCGGTTCTTTTTGTATTCGGCGATGTCCGAAGTCTGCCCCGCACACGCGGCGACGACGCGCTGGAAGAGCACGGGCGCGCACACAAAGCCCAAACTTCTGCCCGCGCCGCACACGGCATAAAACAGCGCCTGCGCGTTTGCGCACGTCGGCGGGATGAAAATGTACCCGATGCGCTCGCCCGCAAGGGACAGGGCTTTCGACCACGAGTAGCACACGACGGTGTTTTGATAGAGGTTGGGAAGGTAGGGCGGCTCCGCTCCATAGCATAGTTCGCGGTAGGGCTCGTCGGAGATGAGAAGGACGGGCGCGCCGTACTCTTTGCTCTTCTTTTCGAGAAGAGCGGCGAGGGCGCGCATCTCTTCCTCCGTGTACACCGCGCCCGTGGGGTTGTTGGGCGAGTTGACGATGACCGCCTTGGTATGCGGCGTAATTGCCTGTTCCAATGCGGCAAGGTCGGGGTGAAAGGCGGAATTTGTGGGGACGGCGACGAGTTTGCCGCCCGCGTTCTCGACGAAGATGCGGTACTCGGGGAAGAAGGGCGCGAGCACGATGAACTCATCGCCCTCCTCGCAGAGCGCATTGAGGGTGACGGTGAGGGACGCCGCCGCCCCGCACGTCACGTAGATAAGGTCGGGCTCGGCGGGCGCGCCGAATTTCTTACGGATGTACGCGGCAATGGCGGTGCGCGCCTCATACAGCCCCTGCGCCGAGGAGTAGCCGTGGAGCAAATCGGCGGGGGTATTTTGGAGGAGGCGGGAGATCTCCCCGTTCACCGCGGCGGGCGCGGGAATGTTGGGGTTGCCGAGGGAAAAATCGAACACGTTTTCCGCGCCGATCTCCGCCTTGCGGCGGTTGCCGTACTCGAAGAGTTCGCGGATGACCGAGCGCTCTTCGCCCAATTTTTGCATTCGTCGGTTGAACATGACGCGCCTCACAATACTTTTTTCAAAAATTCGCCCGTGTAACTCTGCGGGCAGGCGGCGACCTCTTCGGGGGTGCCCGTCGTGACGACGGTGCCGCCGCCGTCGCCCCCCTCGGGGCCGAGATCGATGATGTGGTCGGCGACCTTGATGACGTCCAGATTGTGCTCGATGACGAGCACGGTATTGCCGCCGTCCCGCAGCCTTAGCAGAATGTTGACGAGTTTTTCGACGTCGTAACTCGAGAGCCCCGTCGTCGGCTCGTCCAAAATGTAGAACGTCTTGCCCGTGGAGCGCTTACTTAGTTCGGTCGCCAACTTCACGCGCTGCGCCTCGCCGCCCGAGAGCGTCGTGGAACTCTGCCCCAACTTGATGTAGCCGAGTCCCACCTCGTTGAGCGTGGAAATTTTGTTGTAGACGGAGGGAATGCTCTTGAAGAACTCACACGCCTCCTCCACCGTCATCTCGAGAACGTCGGAGATGGTCTTGCCCTTGTATTTTACCTCGAGCGTCTCGCGGTTGTAGCGCTTGCCGCCGCACACCTCGCAGGGCACGTAGATGTCGGGCAGGAAGTGCATCTCGATCTTCATGATGCCGTCGCCCTCGCAGTTCTCGCACCGCCCGCCCGCGACGTTAAAGGAGAACCGCCCCGCCTTGAACCCGAGCGCCTTGGCATCGGGCGTCGCCGCGAAGAGTTCGCGGATGGAAGAGAACACCCCCGTGTACGTGGCGGGGTTGGAGCGCGGCGTACGGCCGATGGGCGATTGGTCGATGGCGATGACCTTATCGAACCACTCGAGCCCCGAATAGTCCCCACTGTTGCCCGTGGGCAGGCGCGAGCCGTTGAGATTGTTGGAGAGAATGGGCAGGATAATTTCGTTGACGAGCGACGATTTGCCCGAACCGCTCACCCCCGTGACGAGGGTCAATAGCCCCGCGGGCACTTCCGCCGTGATGCCCTTCAAATTGTTTTGGCGGCAGTTCTCCACGCGGAAGTAGCGGCCGTCCTTGGGCTTGCGCACGGCGGGCACGGGGATCTTCCGCCGCCCCGCCAAAAAGTCCCCCGTAATCGAGCGCGGCTCGTTCATGATGTCCTCCTGCGTCCCGCAGGCGACGACCTCGCCGCCGTGGATGCCCGCCTTGGGGCCGATGTCCACGATGTAGTCGGCGGCGCGCATGGTCTCCTCGTCGTGCTCGACGACGATGAGGGTGTTCCCTAAATCGCGCAGTTCCTTGAGGGATTGCAGAAGGCGGGCGTTGTCCCTCTGGTGGAGGCCGATGGAGGGCTCGTCCAAGATGTAGAGGACGCCCGAGAGCGCACTGCCTATCTGCGTGGCGAGGCGGATGCGTTGGCTCTCGCCGCCCGAGAGGGTCGC
This sequence comes from uncultured Clostridia bacterium, assembly GCA_947628675.1. Classification (GTDB taxonomy): domain Bacteria; phylum Bacillota; class Clostridia; order Christensenellales; family Borkfalkiaceae; genus Gallimonas. The sequence goes on along the minus strand of CANRAR010000016.1, from coordinate 17,627 downwards.
TGCCGAGCGCGAGAGGGTCAAGTACTCGAGCCCCACGTCGATGAGAAAGTTGAGGCGGCTTTTTATCTCCTTCAACACGACGTCGGCTATGGCGTGTTGCGTGGGGGTGAGTTCAAGCCCCGCAAGGAATTCTTTGAGGGCGGAGACGGACATATCGCACACCTCGGCGATGTTCTTGCCCCCCACCGTGACCGCGAGCGCCTCCTTTTTGAGGCGTTTTCCGTGGCACACGGGGCAGTCCGACGTGCGCATATACCGCTCGATGTCCCACTTGACGCCCGCCGAACTCGTCTGGTTGTAGCGGCGCTCCAAGTTCTTGACGAACCCCTCCCAGCCCACCTGAATGGTGGATTGATAGGTGCGGCTGCGGAAATCCAAATTTATCTTTTCACCGTTGTTGCCGTACATCAGAAGTTCAAAGACGCCGTCGGGCAGATCCTTGACGGGCACATCGAGGGAGAAGTGATAGTGCCGCGCGAGCGCTTCCACATACGCCTGCGTGACGCTCGGCGAATCGAGCATCCACCCGCTGATGCGGATGGCGCCCTCGCGCAAGGTCTTGGTGCGGTCGGGGCAGATGAGGTCGGCGTCCACCGCCTGTTTGAAGCCGAGCCCCGAGCACTCGGGACAGGCGCCCCAAGGCGTGTTGAAGGAGAAGAGGCGGGGCTCTATCTCCTCGATGGAGATGCCGCAGTCGGGGCAGGCATAGCGGGAGGAATAGAGCGTCTCCTCGCCGTCTCTATCTATGATGACGAGCCCGTCGGCAAGTTTGAGCGCCGTCTCTATGCTCTCGGTGAGGCGCTTTAAGACCCCATCCTTGACGACGAGGCGGTCGATGACGACGGAGATGTTGTGCTTGATGTTCTTATCGAGGGCGATCTCCTCCTGCAAGTCGTACACGATGCCGTCGATCTTGACGCGCGCGTAGCCACTCTTGCGGAAGGAGGCGAGTTCCTTTTTATACTCGCCCTTCTTGCCGCGGACGACGGGCGCAGAGACGAGAATTTTGCTCCCCGCGGGCAGTTCCATGACGCGGTCGGCGATCTCATCCACCGTCTGGCGGCGGATCTCCCGCCCGCAGTTGGGGCAGTGCGGCGTCCCCGCGCGCGCATAGAAGAGGCGGAGATAGTCGTAGATCTCCGTGACCGTTCCCACCGTGGAGCGGGGGTTGTGCGAGGTCGTCTTCTGATCGATGGAGATGGCGGGCGAGAGCCCGTCGATGCGCTCCACATCGGGCTTTTCCATCATGCCGAGGAACTGCCGCGCGTACGAGGAGAGGCTCTCCATGTACCGCCTTTGCCCCTCCGCGTAGATGGTATCGAAGGCGAGCGTACTCTTCCCGCTGCCCGAGAGCCCCGTAAACACGGTGAGGCTGTTGCGCGGAATGCGTACGTCGATATTCTTTAAGTTGTTTTCCTTGGCACCCTTGACGAAAATTTCTTCCAACATATTCTATCGCCTGTTACGTCGCCTGCTCGGCAAAAATTCTTTTGAGGACGGCCGCCACCTGCGCCCAATTCGCGCCGCCGTAGTGCACTTCCATGGCGCGGGCGAGGTTGTTTCTCCCCACGAACAAAATTGCCTTCACGCCCTGCGCCTGTGCGGAGAGGCAGGTAGAAAGGCTGTCGTCGATGAGCACATCGTAGCCGTTCTCCGCGCACCATGTCCCCTTGTCCTTTACGCCCGCGACGAGTTCGTCGTAGGGAATGCGCCGCTTTTCCAGCCAATCGCGGGAGATTTTTTCGGGGTTGACGAACCACTCCTTGGTGCGCGCCGTGAGCACGGTGACGTGGTGCCCCGCCGCCCGAAGCCCTTCGAGGGTCTGCCGCGCGCCCTTCCTCGCCTCGGCATCGGTGAAGATGGTGACGCCGCCCGCGTGAACAAATTCGAGGACGTCGGGAAGTTTCCAGCTGAACACCTCTTCGAGTTCGTGCGCGTTCTCATCGACGAGTTTGAAGGGAAGCCCCATGCGCGCAATATACCCCTGCGCCCGCGTCACCCGATCGACGACGGACAGGGTATCATCCAAATCTATGGCAATCTTCATAGTTTCACCTATTTTCTCATTCTCTTGCGTAGTTCGTTGATTTGTTCCCGAATTTCGATGGCTCTCTCGAAGTCCAGCGCGTTGGACGCCACCTTCATGAGCGCCTTCAACTTCTCGATCTCGTCGGGGATGTCCTTTGCGGCGATCTCCGCGCCCTTCTTCGCCTTGCCCGTGATGTTGAGCGTGGATTTCACCTCCTTGATGATGGTCTTGGGTACAATGCCGTGCGCCTCGTTGTACGCCTGCTGCTTTGCCCGTCGCCTGTTGGTCTCGCCGATGGCGCGCTCCATAGAGCCCGTCATCTCGTCGGCGTACATCACGACGCGCCCCTCCGCGTTCCGTGCGGCTCTTCCTATGGTCTGCACGAGGGAGGTCTCGCTCCTCAAAAACCCCTCCTTGTCGGCGTCGAGAATGGCGACGAGTTTGACTTCGGGCAAATCGAGCCCTTCTCTGAGCAAATTGATGCCGCACAGCACATCGAACTCGCCCGAACGCAGTCCGTTCACGATGTCGATGCGCTCCAAGGTATCGATGTCCGAGTGCATATAGCGCACCTTGACGCCGTTCTCCTTCATGTAGTCGGTGAGGCTCTCCGCCATGCGCTTGGTGAGCGTCGTCACGAGCACCCGCCCGCCGCTCTTCACCACCTCGTGCACCTCGGATAAGAGGTCGTCGATCTGCCCCTTGGTGGGCTTGACGGTGACGGGGGGGTCGAGAAGCCCCGTCGGGCGGATGAGTTGTTCGACGACCTGCCCCGCCTGCTCCAATTCATAGGGGGCGGGCGTCGCCGAGACGCAGATGAGTTGGGGCACCCGCGCGTCGAATTCCTCAAACGTGAGCGGGCGGTTATCGTACGCCGACTGCATCCGGAAGCCGTACTCCACGAGGTTTATCTTCCTCGCCCTGTCGCCGTTGTACATGGCGCGGATCTGCGGAATGGTCATGTGGCTCTCGTCGATAAAGACGAGAAAATTTTTGGGGAAATAGTCGAGGAGGGTGAAGGAGGGCTGCCCGGGGCTTCTACCGTCGAAGTAGCGGGAGTAATTCTCAATGCCTGAGCAGTACCCGATCTCGCGCATCATCTCGAGGTCGTGCTCGGTGCGCTGGCGGAGGCGTTGGGCTTCCAAGAGTTTGCCCGCGTCCTCGAACGCCTTCACCTCGCCCTCCAGATCCTGCGCGATCATGGAGAGCGCCCATTCGAGCCGCTCGCTCCCCACGGCGTAGTGGGAGGCGGGAAAGATGACGGCGTGTTTGAGTTCGGACAAAATTTTGCCCGTCGTCACGTCCTCCTCCGAGATGCGGTCGATCTCGTCGCCGAAAAACTCCACGCGGATGGCAACTTCCGAGTTGGAGGCAGGGAAGATTTCCACGACGTCGCCGCGCACACGGAAGGTGGTGCGCTTGAAGTCCATATCGTTGCGCGAATATTGAATGCCGACGAGGCGGGATAAAAGTTCGTCGCGCTCCATTTTGTCCCCGGGGCGGAGGGAGACGCCGAGGCGGAAAAATTCCTCGGGCGCGCCCAGCCCGTAGATGCAGGAGACGGAGGAGACGACGATGACGTCATCCCTTTCGCCCAAAGAGCAAGTCGCGGCGTTGCGGAGTTTATCGATCTCGTCGTTCATCGACATATCCTTCTCGATGTAGGTGTCGGTGGACGGGATGTAACTCTCGGGCTGATAGTAATCGTAATAGGAAACGAAGTACTCCACGCGGTTCTCGGGGAAGAACTCGCGGAACTCGTTGCACAGTTGGGCGGCGAGCGTCTTGTTGTGCGCGATGACGAGGGCGGGTCGCCCCACGTTCCTGATGACGTTTGCCATGGTGAACGTCTTGCCGCTACCCGTCACCCCGACGAGGACTTGGGTGCGGATGCCGTCCTCCACGCCCTCGGTGAGCGCCTTGATCGCCTCGGGCTGATCCCCCGTCGGCTGAAACGGCGCATGAAGTTTGAACTCGAAGTGTTCCATACCGTAAAATAGCACAAACAAACGTTTGTGCCAAGTGTACCGCATTTGCGTCTGTTTGTCAAGCGTTTTAAGAAAGAAGCGCCCGAAGCAAGATGCCGACGGCGGCGGATAGAAGCCCACACGCCACGGTGAGCGCGAGTTTGAAGTACAGTTTTCTGCGCCGCACCGCGTCCGAGCGGCGGTAGGCGAGCCCCGCCTCGTGCATACAGACGACGTACGTCTTTTCCCCCTTGCGCTCGGTGGGCAGAATTTCGAGATAGCCGTCGAGTTCCAAGGTGCGCAGGATGCGCTCCACGCCCTCTTCGTCGTACCCCTTCTCGGGGAGCATCGCAAGAATTTCGTAGGGGCACACGAGAAAGCGCTCCTTGCCCTGCGCGAGGGTGAACACAGCGTTCATCACGGCGTTTTCGCGGCGGGAGAGGCGGTCTGTGGGCATGGTCACGCCCATAATAGCGACACCGCCCAAAAGAGGAGCGTCCCCAAAAATGCGCCGAGGAGCGCCCCGGCGGAGGAGAGCCAAAATTCGCCCCGCCGCCGCGTACGGAAGTTTTTCTCCCGCAGCCGCTCCTGTTCAAAATATTTTTTGCCCTCGGCGAGCGGCTTTACGCAGTACAGCCCGTCCTCGGCGTAGCGGACTTCCACATACCGCTCCGCCTCCAAAAAGGAGAGCATGGCGCGGATCTCTCCCCCGTCCGCGCCGCCGCGGGAGGAGAGCCTCTCCGCAAGTTCCCGCTCCTCGATAATTTGGTAGCCCTCGCCGCACCGCTCGTTGATGGCGGAAAGCAGCGCCCCCGTCTTTTCGTCTAACATGGTCGCCAATCAGTATTCCCGTTCGGGAGGCGTACCATGCGGAATTTACTGCAAAAGCAACAGGAAGGGGTTGTAGTTGTAGAACGCCGCGGAGAGCCGCGAGGAAGTAAACAGCTGTTCGGCGCACTCCGCAAACGATGTTAAAAGCGGGCTTAAATTCTGCCCGACGAGAGAATAGACGGCGAAGTAGAGGCCGCACATCACGGCGAGGAACACGACGAGGAAGATGATGTAGAGCAAAATCGCGGAGATCATGCCGAACGTGCGGCAGTCGAGCGCGCGGCGCAGCCCCTTGTGGAGGAGCCAGCCGAGCAGCATGGCGACGGCGAACAGCACGGCGAAGAAAAGCAATGCGAACACACCATGTCCGAGGACGGCGCCCGCGGCGGGCGGCACGAAGGTCATCTTTTCGCCCAGCCAAGCGCCCCAGTCCGCGAACACGCTCACCTTGGTGCAGAGCAAAATGGCGCCGCCGACGCTCGCAAACGTGAGCGCAAACATGAGCAGATAGTAGAGCGCGCGCACGAACCCCACGCGCAGTCCCGCGCGCACGAAGAGGAAGCAGACCGTGATGATGAAGAGGTCATACAGGTGCGGCGAGAGAATATCCACCCACAGGATGGTCTCGTAGAAGTCCGCGAGGAAGGCGGGGTAGAAGGGCGTCACATAGAACACGGAAAGAAACACACTCACGACGACCGCCGCGAGGAGCAGAACGTTCACGATGGCGCACAGCCCGCCCAAAAAGCGGCTCAACCGTACCAGGTGCTTGTTGGGGTGCTCGCACTTCATCATGCGCGCACGGATGAGCCCGCCGATGAGGAGGTCGAGCGCGAGCGCGGCGAGAAACACCCCCGCCGTGATCCAGAAGGAGAGGTCTCCCTCGGGCAGGGGCACGACGTCCAAAAGGAAGGTCAGGGCGAACAGGGCAAACACCTGCCACCCGAGCCACGAGATGCGCGAAGACTTCCGGAAAAGCCCGTATATGAACGCCGAGGCGACGACGACGGCCGCGGCGACTATGAGAACGATCCCGATGACGTCCACGTTCCCAAACCTCCGTTATTTATTGAAATTATCTTTGAGCGAAACGATCTCGGAGAGCACCAACTTTCCCCCCTCCGTGAAGGCGCGGTAGTAGCCCGTGCGCATGAGTTGGAAACTCTCCGCGTGTTCCGAAAGATAGGGCTCCGCCTTGGCGGAGAAGATGTGCTCGCTGTCGTAGTTCATGCGCTCGGAGAAGTCCTGCCCCGCGTAGTCGGCGTCGCGGAGAAGGTGCTCGTACTGCTTCAGCGTGGCGTCCACGCACGTTTCGGCGTTCACCCAGTGCAATACGCCCTTCGCTTTGATGCCGCTCGTATCGTTGCCGCTCCTGCTCTCGGGGAAGTACGTGCACTTCACTTCCGTCACATTCCCGTTTTCGTCCGTCACCGCCTCGTCGGCGCGCACGATGTACGCATTTTTGAGGCGCGCATAGCCGCCGAGTTTCAGGCGGTAGTACTTGGGCGGCGGGTCGAGGGAGAAATCGCCGCGCTCGATGTACAGCGTCTTACCGAATGTTATCTTCCGCGTCCCCGCGCCCTCCTGCATCTGGTTTATCTCGAAGTCCACGTCCTCGCTCCCCTCGTAGTTGGTGAGGGTGAGTTTGATGGGATCGACGACCGCCATCGCACGGGGCGCATGGGCGTTGAGATATTCCCGCACGACGGCTTCGAAATAACTTATCTCGCACTCCGACTGCGCCTTGGCGACGCCCGCCCGCTCGCAAAAGTCCTTGATGGCTTCGGCGGGAATGCCCCGCGCGCGGAGTCCTGCAAGCGTGGGCATACGGGGGTCGTCCCACCCGTGCACCGCGCCCTCTTCGACGAGTTTCTTGAGGTACCGCTTGCTCATCACGAGGTTGGTGAGGTTGAGCCGCGCAAACTCGATCTGCCGCGGCTTGGGGTCGAAGCCCAAAGTGATGCCCACCCAGTCGTACAGCGGGCGGTGATCTTCAAACTCCAACGTGCACAGGGAGTGCGTCACGCCCTGCAAATAGTCGCAGATGGGGTGCGCGTAGTCGTACATGGGGTAGATGCACCACTTGTCCCCCGTGCGGTGGTGCTCCGCATGAAGAATGCGGTAGATGACGGGGTCGCGTAAATTGACATTGGGCGACGCCATATCGATCTTGGCGCGGAGGCACTTCTCGCCGTCCGCGTACTTGCCCGCCTTCATCTCGCGGAAGAGCCGCAAATTCTCCTCCGCCGTCCTATTCCGATAGGGACTCTCCACGCCGGGCTCGGTGAGGGTGCCCCGCGTGTTCTTTATTTCCTCGGCGGAGAGGTCGCACACGAACGCCTTGCCCATCAAAATGAGCTTCTCGGCGTATTCGTAGATGGTATCGAAGAAGTCCGAGGCGTACACCTCTTTTGCCCACGTGTAGCCCATCCAGCGGATGTCGGCGCGGATGGCATCCACGAACTCCGTCTTTTCCTTGGAGGGGTTGGTGTCGTCGAAGAAGAGATTGCACTTGCCGCCGTACTTCTCTGCGGTGCCGAAATCGACGAACATGGCCTTTGCGTGGCCGATGTGCAGATACCCGTTGGGTTCGGGGGGGAACCTCGTCTGCACGGCGGAAATTTTGCCCGCCGCGAGGTCGTCCTCTACGATCTGTTCGATGAAATTTGTCGCTTCCGCCATGAATGTGCCTCCGAAAAATTCCGCTTTTGCAATGTGGATTTCGAGATGTCTTTGATGCCGCCGCTTTTCCGTTTTGAGAATTTTTCCGCCGCCTTTCGGCAATCGTCCGCCGCTTCTCGGGAACCATTCGCCGCTTCTCGGGCGATGTTTGTATGATTTTTGTACGGTTTCTTACGGTTTTGCCGCGGCTTTATATGATTTTTGGAAATGTTCCTGTTAATTATAGCATATTCGCCCCGAAAATGATACCGTTTCGCGTCACTTTTTGCTGATTTCGGCGAAATTCCTCCGCTCCTTTTCACGTCTTACGCCCTTCTATTCCGCTCCACAAAAAAATCTCACGGTCACCCGTGAGATTTTTTTGTCGCTTATTTGCCGATCGGTCATTCCTCGTACGCCATTCCGACGAACGCCGCAAAGTTGTCGTTCCAATATTCATTGCCGCCCATGCGGATATACGCATCTTCTTGGCTGAACGAAGTAATCGTGTACTCGCGCGTCCAATCCGCCGTCGTCTGTCCGCTTGCGTAGTGCACAATTTGAATATAAAGCGTTGAGTCAACTCTCACGGCGAGGCATTTCACCGTACCTGCCCAATTGGTGGGCTTTGTTCCGGTCGTTTTGGTCTGCATATTGTCGGTTTCGTAGAGCGTACTCGCCATGAAGTTATCGTTCACGAAATCGTACGTCAAATAGTTGGTGCCGATTCGGATATCAAAAAGCGCGTCGGAATAATTCAAGTCGCGGATCTTATCAAAGGTAATGAGAACGGCAAAGTTGCCATCAACTTTAATTTCCGTCGTGCAACCCGTGCCTCCACCTTGGCCTTGTGTATCCGGCCATGCGCCGTCGGTATCGGTATTGATGATACCCGTACTAAGGACATTTGCCGCGAACGTTTTCGGATTGCTCCCCAACGTTGTAACTTTTACATCCACCGACTTATTGGGATCGTACGCGCCACACGAGCACCGCTCGCCGTTGACAAAGTTGTGAATATGGTTTGTCTGCACAAACTTCACGTTTGCAAGCGAAGCATTTTCGCCGCCGAGCCCGACGGAAATTTGGCTTATCTCTTCCGTCTGGTTCGCTTTGGAGAATTGATAGGTCATCGACCACGTGCGCTTGGCGGCCACGCTTTCACCGTCTAATTGCACGGTTCCCGTGAACTCGTATTTTATGACCACGAGATGCGCTGAATAGAAACCGACCGTCGCCTTAAATGTTGCGTCATTCGCACGAATAATCGCGCGCAGAGCCGCATACGCATCACCGGGCGCATCCGTTACGGGCTCGATATATCCATAATTAAAGGCGGAGCCCAACATGAACCTATCGTATCTCGGCATACAGAATTGCGAACTTGTTACCAAAGTAGAAGCTTCGGAAATGCCAACCAACACGCCGTCGGCATTGTTCGCCGAGGCCAAATCTTTAACCATTGACAAATTGCCCGTTATCACAACTTCTTCGCCGATATGCAACAAGGTCGGATACGAATATTTGATTACATTCCATTGCCCGTCGCCACCGGCCGTGACGGTTTCGGAAACCGTGGTTTCCAATTTCCACTTCGCGGTGAGCGTGATCCAATAGCCGCTTTGCGCGTCCTCCGCCTTTACGGTGTATTCGTGATTTTCCACTTTTTCGCCGTTCTTTGTGTACCAACCTTCAAATGCCCAATTTTCTGCGGGCGTGACATCCTCAATGCCCGTGACCTTTTCGCCCACCTTTTTACCCTCTACCGAAGCGGGCTCATTCATATCGACGGCGGCACGGGAGTATTCGCCAAAATCAAAGTGAACGCTGTACTTGTATGCGGGTTTGGTTGCCGTAAGTTCAACAACTTCTCCTTCGTAGCTGAAGTAATAGTAGGTATCGGCGCTCCGGGTAATAACGTAACCCACGGACTGACCGTCTTTTTCTGTCATCACGCCGATATACGAACCGATGTTTACAATGGTGGCTGTATATTCTTCGTCCTCGGTATCGGTATAGGTATGATTGGCAAAATCTATCGTAATAATGGAATTTGTACCGAGTTCGGCATATAACGTGCCCGTGGGCTTATCGATTGCCGCGGGCAGAGCGGTATTCGCCGTAAAGATGAGCGGGGCGCTCGCAAAATTCGTCACCGTCATTTGGCCGTCCGCACAGGTAATGACAAGGTCTTGACCCATGAAAGTGGCCGTGTAATTCCCTTCCGACTTTGTAATGGCAAACGCGAAAGCATAAACCGGTGCGGGATCTTCCGATGCTACCGTCTGGGCTTCCGCGGCGGGTGTGGCAGACAAGACCATATAGCCGCTATTGTTATCCGCAGCGAGATCTACCGTGGCGGTAAACACATAATCTCCGCCCCCGCCGAATAAATCCGATGCCGTCGCGCCCGTCCACACGCCCTCAATGGAATCCGTCGCAGGCGCAGGCGTGTTCGGCGTCCAATTCGCGGTGAAGGTGAGATCGAGCGTACTGCTTATCTCGGGGATCATGTCCTCGGTGAGGGTGACGGTCGTGGAACCGCTGTTCTTGACGGGGGTTTCGATGCCAAGTGCCGTCCAACCCGCAAAGGTATAATTCGTAAGGCCGCTCGGGTCGGCGGGAAGGGCGAGCGGGCTCTCCATGGAAATAGACCCGTCTTCAATGCTCGCGGGGGTCAACGTTCCCTCTGCGTCTTGCGGCTTGTTCAAATTGAACTTCACCGGGAAGACAACCGCGCTGAACCGTGCGGTGAGGGTAATTGTATCCCCTTCCGCATCTGCGGCGGAAACGGTATAGAACGACAATGTATCTATATTCGTGCCGCTCTTTGTGCGCCAGCCGTCAAATTTCCACCCTATTTGAGCCCTAACGTTATCATATATCAGGATTTGTGTACCGGCCACACACCCAGGCATATCCGAAGGAAGCGTTGCTCCCGCTGCGGCGTGGGAAGGGGTGCCGAAGCTGTACTTGATCGTATATTCCGCCGCGGGTGTGGGCTCCGTCGCCGAAAGTTCGTAAATGTCCCTATCCATAAAAGCGTAGGTCTTGGATTGCGCCCGGTAGACAAAAACTTCGATGTCAAACGAGCCGTATTTGGCCGTAAAGACCTTGTATCCGCCGACGTTTATGACCTTCACCTCGGTGAGCACATCTTCGCCCAACTTGATCGCGGGCGTGGCGCCGAAGTTGATCTCCGCCACCTCGTTTCCGTAGAGCGTATAAAGGCTGCCCGTAATGTTGAGCGGAGCGGGAAGCGTCGCTTTTTCCGGGAACACAACGGGGGTTTCGTCCGTCGCCGTGTATTCGAGTTTGTTCTCCGCGGTCAGCTTAATGGCGAGGTCTTGCCCTTTCACATCCTCTTTCTTGAAGCCACCGTCCGCCGTCTTGGTAAACGCATAATAGAGGTAATCCGTGTCGCCGTCCTCTTCAAACTTGAAGATGACGTTTGCCGTATCTCCCTCCACATCCACAATGAGGGTGAGCGTTTCCCCATCCGTCAGGGAAGCGTCTACGCCCGTCCAAATGCCCTCGATGGGATCATCCGCAGGCGGGGTTTCCGGCTCTTCGTTGTCGCCGCAGGCGGCAAGGACGCCGATGCCGAGGCAAACCATCAGCATCACCGTGAGCACACGCAAAAAGTGTTTTCTCATCTTTTCCTCCCAAAATTTATCGTATTTTGCCGCACCGCCCCTATTTTATGCTCGCGCCCGCTTTCGCCTACACGCTCCGCGCTTTGTGCCCGCACGTTGCGTTGTGCCTGCACGTTGCTTTGTGCCCGCACTTCGCTTTGTGCTCGCACGTTGCGTTGTGCCCGTCCGCGCGCGCTCATAATATTGAGGATTTTACGGCGTAATCACATTATACACTTTTACCCCCCCCCCGCGTCAATACCGCCGCGCAAAGTTTTCCACAATTTTCTCGGTTTTGTTTTGTGATATTTTCCGCCCTCATACCGAGTTTGCCCCCCGCGCTTGGGTTACCGCGTCGTTCTGCCCCGCCCGCTTGGGTTACCGCGTCGTTCTGCCCCGCCCGCATGGGTTACCGCGTCATTCTGAGCCGCCCGCATGGGTTACCGCGTCATTCTGAGGGAGCACGGCGACCGAAGAATCCCGAGCAACGAAGTCCGCCCCCCAATTCTCACCCGCCGCCCTTCACCCGCGCCCCCCATTCCTCACACCGTCCTCGCCGACGCAGAAAATGCCGCGCCGCCGCGTAAACGCCTCCCGCCGATTTTGCAACTTCCCCCGCGCAACGCTTGACTTTCTCCCCGCAAAACGCTAATATATTGCAGAACAATATCGAGAGGTGAACTATGGCAGAAGTTACGATGGAAAAGCTCGTCGCGCTATGCAAGGCGCGGGGCATCATCTTCCCGGGCAGCGAAATTTACGGCGGCATGGGCAACACGTGGGACTACGGCCCCGTCGGCGTGGAGATCAAAAACAACATCAAGCGGGCTTGGTGGAAGCGCTTCGTGCAGGAGAGCGAAAATTCCTACGGCGTGGATGCCGCCATCCTCATGAACTCCCGCGTATGGGAGGCGAGCGGCCACACCACGTCCTTCTCCGACCCCAAAATGGACTGCAAAAAGTGCAAGACGCGTCACCGCGCCGATAACCTCATCGAGGCGCACTCCAAGGGCAAAGTCAACCCCGACCTCATGACCAACGAGGAGATGCAGGCGTACATTCAGGAGCACGAAGTGCACTGCCCCGTCTGCGGCGGGTTTGACTGGACGCCCATCCGCACCTTCAATTTGATGTTTGAAACTTCCCGCGGCGTCACAGACGAGAGCCAGAACAAAATTTATCTCCGTCCCGAGACGGCGCAGGGCGAATTCGTCAACTTCGGCAACGTCCAGCGCACCACCCGCGCCAAAGTCCCCTTCGGCATCGCGCAGATCGGCAAGGCGTTCCGCAATGAAATTACCCCCGGCAACTTCATCTTCCGCACGATAGAGTTCGAGCAGATGGAGCACCAGTGGTTCTGCAAGGAGGGCACCGACGGGCAGTACTACGCCGAATTCAAACAAAAGGCGCTGCAATTCCTGCTCGATCTCGGCTTCAAGCCCGAGCACCTGCGCTTCCACGACCACGATAAACTCGCCCACTACGCCAAGGAGGCGTGTGACATCCAGTACCTCTACCCCATGGGCTGGCAGGAACTCAACGGCATCCACAACCGCACCGACTACGACCTTTCCCGCCATCAGGAATATTCGGGCAAGTCGCTTCTCTACGTCGATCCCGTGAGCGGGGAAAAGTACATCCCCTACGTCATCGAATACTCGATCGGCGCGGACAGGCTCATGCTCGCCGTGCTCTCCGAGGCATACGAGGAGGAGGCGCTCGAGGGCGGCGAAATGCGCAGCGTGTTGCACTTCCACCCCGCGATCGCGGCGTACAAGGCGGCGGTGCTGCCCCTGCAGAAGAACCTCGCCGAGCCCGCAAAGGAACTCCTCAAAAAACTCAAAAAGCAGTTCTCCGTCACCTACGACGAGGCGGGCTCCATCGGCAAGCGCTACCGCCGGCAGGACGAGATCGGCACCCCTTACTGCATCACCATCGACTTCGATACGCTGGAAAACGGCACGGTGACGGTGCGCGATCGGGACACGATGGCGCAAATTCGCCTACCCATGTCCGAGGTTGCCGCCTATCTCGCGGAGAAGTGCGCGTTCTGACGCCCCCTTGGCTCCCCCTCTTGGGGGAGCTGTCGAGGCAACGCCGAGACTGAGGGGGTTTCCCCGTCCCTCATTCCGAGGCGGCACAGGCCGCGCCCCGTCCCTCATTCCGAGCCCCCCTGTCCGCCGCGCTTTGCGCGGCGGACAGGGGGGCGAGTGAATCTTATCCCCTCCCCGCCGCCCGCCGACGCAGAGCGTCGGCGGGCGGCTTTTTTATTTTTCCGCACGAAAAAATCTCACGGTTTCCCGTGAGATTTTTTTGTTCATTTCTCGCCACTTCTCATTCCGCGGCAGGTGCGGAGTGCGAGATTGCGATGTTGCTGACCGCCGCAAAGCAATGGTCGCAACCCAATGCAAGCGAATAGTTCTCCGCAAGGCTCTTATCACTATCGGCCACAATGGTGAAGGTTTGCTTAAACTTCTTCGTCTCGTCGCCGGTCTTGGTGAATGTATAGCTGATCGTTATCGTACTATCGACCCATTCGATCTTCAGCTCGAAAGAGCAATCGGCAAAAACGGATTTCGCAAATTCCCAAAAATCCGTCGTGCCATTTCCCTCTGCGGAACATTGTTTGGTGATTTTCCAATCGCCAAGCACGAAACCTTCATCGGGTTCAACCGGCATTCCGTCCATATTCACGTAGTTATCTGCGCGGAAGAAGCTACCAGTCACCGCAACACCGACTGCGTGGAAATTCGCGGTAGCAAGAGACGTTTGCGTCCCCGTAACTGTTAAGGTATCGCCCTGCTGAATGGTTCCGACGCCATAATACTCCGCATAATAGCTTGTTTGATTGTTGGGAACGCCGATGACGACCTCCGCGCTCTTTGCGGTACCGTCCACCTTTTCGACACCGGTCACCACCACATAACCTTGGTCAATGTCAACGCCGATATTGTACGTTTTTGCAGTGATCGTTTGGTCGGGATTCTGACGATATACATAGGAACGCGTGACGGATTTCGTCCCGTCGTTCGTCGCATAAGTGATCGTGCAGAAGATAGCCGAATTATAGGAATACTCCCAAACGATCGTCAACTTACCGCCGGCACTTGTCCCCGTAGCGGCAAGAACCTCCGCATACCAAGTTTCGGGATTGGGATCCGTTGCTCCTACGATCACGGCATCGGAGCCGTAAACCGCCCACATCGCATTGTTGGAACCGCCATTCAAATGGTTGATACAAACACCTGCATCAGCGTTCGTCTGATTGCCGTCATAGAGGTGTGCAACGGCGCCCCTATAAGGTTGTGCCGCCAAATACTCATACTTTACGATACCGGTTACTGTAACTTTTTGTCCCGGAGCGATCGTATCATGCCAAACGGGTTCGTGCGCTTCATGGATGAACTCGTTCCACGTTCCCCCCTTCTCATACACATCGTTTCCGATTTCCCAATGCAAAGCCCACTTCGCGGTGAGGGTGATCTTGCCGTCGTTATTCTCATCGTCCGCTGCGGCAACGGTGTACTTGCCGTCCGCCCCCTTTGCGGGCTGATCGTTTTCCGTATACCAACCGTCGAACTTCCAACCGCTTGCAGGGGTGGGATCGGTGGCGGGAAGGTCTATCTTATCGCCGACGGCCTTGTCTTCTGCCCGGGTGGGAAGCGTATAGTCGCCGGTCGAGTGATTTTCCGAGTTTTGGCCGAGGGAGAACTCCACCGCATACGTCGCAGGCGCAGGCGTGGGCTTCGTTCCAACGAGTTCTGCGGTGCTGGCTCCGGCGACCCAATAATATGTGCCATTATTTTCGTATACGATGAAATCCGCCGATCCCATATTGGGAATGGAAACGGATATCACGATATAATTGCCGACATTGACGAATTGCGCGTTCGGGACTGATTGAGTGCCCTGTTTCAATTCTTTCGTTGTGAAGTTAATTTCCAAGGAATTCCCCGCCTGATTAGGGTAGAGTGTGCCGCTCGGCGCGATCGGCGCGGGGAGGTCAGCCTGATCCGTGAAAGTAACCGTAGCGGTGCCGCTTTGCCCCACCATACTGCCGGGCATCGTGACGACCAACTGATTTTGGGCGTTGAGCGTCCCCGTATAAACATCGGTACCTTCTATAAGTTTATAACTGCCGTCGCCTTGTTTTTCAAGGATCTTGACGCGGTAATGGGTGTATTGGTTCTGACCTTCCGAGTGCTGTTCCATGATAACCGCGTAGGCTTTATTCCCTACGATTTTCACGGTAGCGGTGAGGGTGTACGTATACATACTACCCGTAGCCGTTCCGCCCGTCCAAACGCCGTCCATGGGGTCTGCCGGTGCGGGCGTGGGTGCGGTATCGCTGAGGATGCACGTTTCCCCTGCGCCGGGGTTCTCGCCGTCCAAAGAAACATATGCTTTGTTCGTGTTGCCGTCTTTGTATACGATCGCCGTAACGTCTGCGTCCTCCATGCTCGCCGAAAACACTTTGAATCCGCCGACATCGACGGCCTTCACATTGTCAAGCGGCTCACCGTCATAGGTGATCGCGGGCGTCGCGCCGAAGGTGATCGTCGCCTCCGTCCCGTTGTAGGTCGTATACTTGGTGCCCGTGATGTCGAGCGCCGCGGGAAGCGCCGCCTTCGTTTCATACGTAAAGGTTTCCGCCTTCCCCCCTTCGGTCCCGGGCGTGTATTTGTATTCGAGCTTATTCTCCGCGTTCAACGAAAGGGTGATCGTTCCCATTGCCGCCGACGGCGAATAGGTAAAGCTGCCGTCCGCCGCCTTGGTGAACGCATTGTAGCTATAGCCGTCCGACGTTTTCACGACCACGTGCAGCGTGTTGCCGTCCACATCGAGCGTGACCGTCGAGTTCGCCATTTCCCCTGTGCCGTCCGTCCAGACGCCCTCAATGGTTTCGGTTGCAGGCGGTTCTTCGGGCGTTTCCTTCCCGTCGCCGCAGGCCGCCAGTACGCCGATCCCGAGGCAAACCATCAGCATCACCGTGAGCACACGCAAAAAGTGCTTTTTCATCTTTTCCTCCCAAAATTTATCGTATTTTGCCGCACCGCCTCGATTTTATGTACACCCGCGCTTTGCGGTTTCGCGCCCGCGCATTCGGCGCTTGTGTACGTGCGCCCGCGCGTTTTATATGCGCCCGCGCGCGTTCACAATATTGAGGGCTTTACGGCGTAGCCTCATTATACACTTTTACCCCCCCCCGTGTCAATAGCGCCGCGCAAAGTTTTCCACAATTTTTGCAGTTTTTACAAAACCGCCGCCCGAAGCAAATGTCTCACGCCGTCCCGCGCATGGGTTACCGCGTCATTCTGCCCCGCCCTTTTGGTTACCGCGTCATTCCGCCCCGCGCGCTCGGATAAACGCGTCATTCTGCCCCGCGCGCACCATTCGTCTACTAAGCGCGGCACGAGCGCGTAGCGCGAAGTAACCCCCACCCGCGCCCGCCCCTCCGAAAAGGGGCGGGCGCGGGCAAGGGTGAAGAATCCCGAAAAACGAAGTCCGAAAGCCCCCTCTTGGGAGGGGGGTAGGGGGTGGGGCGCTCGTTACCGCGTCATTCTGAGTGGGGGCGTAGCCCCCCGAAGAATCCCGATAAACGCAGTCCATCCCCCCTCATACCAAAACCGCCGCCCGAACGCGCAACGTTCGGGCGGCCTAAAATTTGTATTGTTTGCGGTTTTGCTTAAATTCCCCAGCGGGCGAGAAGTTCGTCCACCTTCACGAGTTCCGCGCCGTAGGTATCGTGTAGATATTTGATGCCGTACTCGTAGTCCTCCTTGGTGAAACTATCCATCGCGTCGATGGCGGCTACGACTTCATAGCCGAGTTGATAGGCGTCCGCCGAAGTGTGCCGCACACACATATGCGCGTGAAGCCCGCACACGACCACCGTCTCCACGCCGAGTTCTTTGAGGAGTAGGTCGAGGTCGGTGTGGAAGAAGCCCGAGTACCTGCGCTTGGGCACGATGTAGTCCTTTTCGCAGGGGGCAAGTTCGGGAATGACCTCCGCGCCCTTGGTGCCCGCAATGGCATGATCGCCCCACAGTTTGAGTTCGTGATCGATGCCCTTGATGTGCGCGTCGTTACAGAACACGACGGGCACTCCGGCCTTTCTTGCGCCGTTCACGAGATCCGCCGTCTTGGGCACGATGGCGAGCCCCCTTTCGCATTTCAGGGCGCCCGTCACAAAGTCGTTGAGCATATCCACTACGAGGACTGCCGTCTTATTTTTCTCCATGGTTTTTACCTCCGTATTTGCTCAACATTTTACGCTCTTTCCGCGGCGATGTCAAGCGAAATAACATTGCGCGCCCGTTTGAAAAAACCGCTCATTTTCGCGCAAAATTTTGCGCCCTTTTTCAAAAAAATTTTTTGCGGATTTTTGAAAAAAGTCTGTCATACATCGGCAAAACTCCGCGCCGCATATGGTACAATAAAAGTATGAAAAATATTCTAAAAAATTTAATAAAAATTTTCCGTCACAATGCAACAACCCGCGCC
>CANRAR010000015.1 GCA_947628675.1 uncultured Clostridia bacterium | reverse complement strand
CACGCGGTCATGCAGAACAAGACCAAGTTCGTGCCCGACCGCTTCGCCAAGATCTACTTCAATTGGCTGGAAAACATCCGCGATTGGTGCATCTCCCGCCAACTTTGGTGGGGGCACCGCATTCCCGTGTGGTACTGCGACGACTGCGGCGAAACCATCTGCGCCCGCGAAACGCCGCAAAAGTGCCCCAAGTGCGGCAGCGAGCACCTGCATCAGGACGAGGATTGCCTCGATACATGGTTTTCGTCGGCTCTGTGGCCGTTCTCCACGCTCGGCTGGCCGAACGAGACCGAAGACTTCAAATATTTCTATCCCACCGACGTCCTCGTCACGGGGTACGATATCATCCCGTTCTGGGTCATGCGCATGATGTTCTCGGGGCTCGAACACACCGAGAAAGTCCCGTTCCGCGACGTCCTCATCCACGGGCTCGTGCGCGACGAGCAGGGGAGAAAGATGTCCAAGTCGCTCGGCAACGGCGTCGATCCCTTGGAAGTCATCGAAAAATACGGCGCGGACTCTCTCCGCCTCTCCCTCATGACGGGCGTCGCCCCGGGCAACGACACGCGCTTCACCGACGCTAAGGTGGAGGCGTCGCGCAACTTCATCAATAAAATTTGGAACGCCTCGCGCTTCGTCCTCATGAACGCCGAGGGGGACATTTTGCCCCTCTCCGAAGTGCGCCTGCAACCCGCCGACCGTTGGATCATCTCGCGGTTGCAGTCCACCATCCGCGAGGTCACGCTGTCCCTGCAAAAGTACGACTTGGGCATCGCGGCGGATAAACTCACCGACTTCGCGTGGAACGACTTCTGCGATTGGTACATCGAACTTTCCAAGCCCGCCCTCTACGGCGGCGACGCGGAGAAGAAGCGCGGAACGCTTGCAGTTCTCATGTTTGTGCTCGAAAACACGTTAAAACTGTTGCATCCCTTCATTCCCTTCGTCACGGAGGAAATTTACGGGTACCTCCCGCACGTCAAGGGGAGCATCATCACGGCGGAGTTCCCGCGCTACAACACCAAACTTGCCTACAAGAAGGAGGCAAAGGCGTTCGAGGGCGTCATCGACCTTGTAAAGACGGTGCGCGCCATGAAGGTGGAAGTGGGCTGCCAGCCCGTCAAAAAGGTGCCGCTCTATCTTGTCACAAGTGAGAAGCGCCTCGTCGCCGTCAACAAATCGTCCATCCTGCGGCTCGCGGGCGCGAGCGACATCGACTTCGTGGAGAGCGGCGCTGAGGCAGGGGAGAAGCCCGTCTCCAAGGTGTGCGAATTGGGGCAAATCTTCATCCCGCTCGGCGAACTCGTCAACATAGAGGCGGAGCGCAAGCGGCTCGAAAAGGAACTCGAGCGCATCATGGGTGAAATTGCCCGCGCGGACAGCAAACTCACCAACAAGAACTTCATCGCCAAGGCGCCCAAGAAACTCGTCGAGGACGAGGCGGCAAAGAAGGAAAAGTATCTCGACATGAAAAAGCGCATCGAAAAGCAGTTGAAATCGCTGTAACTTGCCGTAAGTTGAAATCGCTGTAATTGCAATAAGTTAAGGCGGCTCCGCGCTTTCAACGCGGAGCCGCTTTTTGCGTATTTTCCTCATTCCGCCCCGTGTCCGTTCCACCGCGTCATTCTGAACCCCCGCAGGGGGTGCCCCGCGCGCATTATTTTCGACCAAGCGCGGCACAAGCCGTAGGCGCAGTAAGAATCCCGAACAACGAAGTCCGATTTGCCCCGCCCTTGGGTTCCCGCGTCATTCTGCCCCGCACGCTCGTCGGCGCGCGTGTGCTTTTTTCTCTTTTCTTGCGAAAAGGCTCTTTTTGCACACGGTGCCTCCTCTTCCCCAAAAACCTTTGTTACGCAAATCTTTTTTGGGAACCCTGTATCTACTAAGCGCGGCACATCTAGCCCGCACTATTTTCGACCAAGGGCGGTACGCCCCACGCGCACCATTGCCGACTAAGCGTGGCACGAGGCGCAACGCGCCGAAGTAGCCGTAGGCGAAGTACGGGGGTTACGGTGGTCCCTGCCGCCGTAACCGAGGGATACAGGGGGAGGGGCGCCCTCCTTGTCTGCGTACTGCGGGGAGAGGCGGATGAAGTGCGTGTCCCCGTTCGGACGGGCGGCGAACCGAGGCGTCGGGGAAAAGGGAAAGCTGAGGGAAAAGAAAAAAGCAAGCACCCATAAAGCAAAAAATAGTATGAAATTATAAATAAAAATGAAATTATACATAATAAAGAGATAAAATGATATAAAAATAAATAAAAAAGAAAACATTTTTATCTTTTTATGATGCGTCCCAATCTATCTCTACCAACAGTAGAATTTACGCGATACCGTCATTTTTGCCCGAAAAACCCGTTTGAAGTCGGGCAAAATATAGTATAATATATTTAATAGTACATAGTAAGAGGTCATCACAATGAAAAGAGCCATAAAAATTGCCGCGGCGGGCATGGCGCTCGCCATGTGTCTTGCGACCGCGGGGTGCGGCGTCGGGGAGCGCCGTTCGTATACGGTCATGCTCTCCGAAATCACCTCCGAGCCGCAGTATTCTTCGACGGTGGAGATGCTCGAGGCCATCCGCCCGACCGTCGTAGACGTCACGAGTTATGCGGAGAGCAGTGCAAGCGCGGGGAGCGGCGTCATCATCGGCGGCGCGGCGGAGGGGGAGTATGCCGATTGGCAGAGCGCCTCCGCGGCGAACGCCACCTACGACCAGTACTTCATCATCACCAATCACCACGTCATCGAGGGCGGAAAGGCGTTCGAGGTGGATGTTCTCTCCATTGAAAACGGCGAGGAGAGTACCAAGACGTACGAAGCGACCCTCGTCGGCGGTTCGTTTATGCGGGACATCGCGGTGCTCTCCATCCGTCCCGAGGCGGGTGAAAAATTCGCCTGCGCGACGTTTGCGGATAGCGACAAAGTCAAGGTGGGCACGGAGGTCTTTGCCATCGGCAACCCGCTCGGCATCTTGGGCGGCACGGTGACGCACGGCATCGTCTCGGCGACCAAGCGCGCCGTCGCCGTCGGCGAGATCGGTTCGATGACGCTCATGCAGACGGATACCGCTATTAACGGCGGCAACTCGGGCGGGGGACTGTTCGACAGCGCGGGAAGGCTCGTCGGCATCATCAACTCGGGGTACGATACGTACAACGGGCAGAATGTGGAGGGCTTGAATTTCGCCATTCCCGCCAACGATGCAAAGTTTGCCGCCAAGTCGCTCATCGAAACGCACGAGGAGACGGGCAGTCAGGTCACGAAGTACGGCGAAGTCACGGGCGACGTCCGCCTCGACGTCTCCTTCACGGCGGCGACGCTGTATACCGATTCCACGCACAGCAGCACGGGCAATTATCTCGTCGCCTCGGCGTCGGGCACCGAGAGCCCGCTCTACGTGTGGTGGAGCAACGGCTATGTCGCCATTCTCTCCATCTCGGTGGACGGCGTCAAGACGTCATTCACCGCCGATGTGGATAGTTCCTACGCCCTCACGGATCTCGCCGACGAGGTGCTCTCCACGGTCACGGCGGGCAAGCGCATCGAAATCGAATACCGCAACGTGCTGTCCCGCACCTCGGGCGGAGGCGGTATGTGGGGCGGTTTGTTCGGTGGAACCACGTATAGTTACCTCGACGCCACCACCCGCACGGCGTCCTTTACCGCCCAACAGTACGTCTACGAACCGTAAAAAAATTCAGAAGGGAAGAACTCTGCCATCGCTTCTCCGTCCCTCCGCGTCATTCTGCCCCGCCCGTCCTACCGCGTCATCCTGAGCCGAATTGCTTTACGTAGTCCGTAGCGGCTTATCCGCGAAGGATCCCGAAAAACGAAGTCCGTCTCGCCCCCTCCTCGGGAGGGGGTAGGGGGTGGGGTGCCCCGCGCTCGGGTCACCGCGTCATCCTGAGCCGAATTGCTTTACGCAGTCCGCAGTGGCTTATCCGCGAAGGATCCCGAAAAACGAAGTCCGAAAAAAATTTTTGAAAAAAATTAAAAAAATATGACACATACCCGCCCGGCGGGCAAAATTTTGCGGTATCATTACATTGGAAAGAGAAAATAGTAAGCGGCAGTCGCGCGCGGGAACAAAAAAGCCCTTGGGCACACCGCAAGGCAACGCCGCGGCGGCGCGGCGTTGCCTTGCGGTGTGGCCAAGGGCTTTCGGTAAGGAAAATATTTTGATTGGGGAAGTCTGTCGATTCGGGGAATGGGGCGGAAAATATTTTTACGGTGAAAGTTTGACATTCCACGGAATATTTGTTACAATGAAAAAGAAGAGAAAATCGGAGGGAGCCATATGAAAGATTTCATCGTAAACGACGAGGAATCTCTCGGAAAACTTCTCGCAAGAGTTCGGAAGGCGCAGGAAATTTTTTCCACTTATACGCAGGAGCAGGTGGACGAAATTTTTTACCGCGCAGCGCTCGCCGCGAACAAGGCGCGCATTCCGCTTGCAAAACTCACCGTGGAAGAGACGGGCATGGGCGTCGTCGAGGACAAAGTGATCAAAAACCACTACGCCTCGGAGTACATCTACAACGCCTACAAAAACACCAAGACGTGCGGCGTCATCGAGCGCGATGAGGGCTTCGGCTACACGCGCATCGCCGAGCCCATCGGAGTGCTCGCCGCCATCATTCCCACGACCAATCCCACTTCGACCGCAATTTTCAAGTGCCTCATCTCGCTGAAAACGCGCAACGGGCTCATCATCTCCCCGCATCCGCGCGCAAAGAAGAGCACCATCGAGGCGGCGAAAATTGTTTTGGAAGCCGCAGTAAAGGCGGGCGCCCCCGAAGATATCATCGGCTGGATCGATATGCCCACCGTGCCGCTTTCCGGCATGATCATGCGCGAGGCGGATATGATCCTCGCAACCGGCGGGCCCGGCATGGTGCAGGCCGCCTATTCGAGCGGCAAGCCCGCCCTCGGCGTCGGCGCCGGCAATACGCCCGCCGTCATCGACAGTTCCGCGGATATTCAACTCGCCGCTTCCTCCATTTTGCACTCGAAGACCTTCGATAACGGCATGATCTGCGCCTCGGAGCAGTCCGTCATCGTGCTCAAAGATATTTACGACGCGTTCAAGGCGGAGATGCAACTGCGCGGCGCATACATTCTTTCGCCCGAGGAATGCAACAAAGTCCGCAAGACCATCATCATCAACGGTGCGCTCAACGCGAAGATCGTCGGGCAGTCGGCTTCTACCATCGCAAAACTCGCGGGATTTGAAGTGCCCGCGGGGAGCAAAGTGCTCGTCGGCGAAGTGGAGAGCGTGGAGCCCACCGAGGAGTTCGCGCACGAAAAACTTTCGCCCGTGCTTGCGATGTACCGCGCCGAAACTTTTGAGGACGCGGTGAAAAAGGCAGACCGCCTCATCCGCGACGGCGGCCTCGGCCACACTTCGGCGCTCTATGTGAATGTGGAGACGGGCGCGGAGAAGATCGAATATTTCCGCTCGGTGATGAAGACCTGCCGCATCGTCATCAACACGCCTTCGTCGCACGGCGGCATCGGCGATTTGTACAACTTCAAATTCCCGCCGTCGATGACGCTCGGCTGCGGCTCGTGGGGCGGCAACTCCGTCTCGGAAAACGTCGGTGTCAAGCACCTCATCAATATCAAAACCGTTGCAGAGAGGAAGGAAAATATGTTGTGGTTCAGAGCTCCCGAAAAAGTTTACTTCAAGCGCGGCTGCCTCGGCGTTGCGCTCAAAGAACTCGGCGCGCAAGTTTATAACAAGAAAAAGGCGTTCATCGTCACCGATAAATTCCTCTTCGACAGCGGATTTACCAAGAAAATCACCGCAATTTTGGACGAAGAGGGCATCACCCACGCGACATTTTTCAATGTGACGCCCGACCCCACGCTCGCCTGCGCCAACGAGGGCGTAAAGCAGCTGCGCGATTTCGCGCCCGACGTCATCATTGCCGTCGGCGGCGGTTCGCCCATGGACGCGGCGAAGATCATGTGGGTCCTCTACGAGCACCCCGAAGTCAACTTCGAGGACATGGCGATGCGCTTCTCGGACATCCGCAAGCGCGTGTATACCTTCCCGCATATGGGGGATAAGGCGCTCTTTGTTGCCATTCCGACGACCGCGGGCACGGGCAGCGAGGTGACGCCGTTCGCCGTCATCACCGACGAGAAGACGGGCACGAAGTACCCGCTCGCCGACTACGAACTCATGCCCGACGTCGCCATTGTGGATGCCGACCTCATGATGGATATTCCCAAGGGGCTCACCTCCGCCTCGGGCATCGACGCGCTCTCCCACGCCTTGGAGGCGACCGCCTCCGTGATGGCGACGGATTTCACCAACGGCATTGCGAAGGAGGCCATCAAACTCATCTTTGAATATCTGCCCGCGGCGTACGAAAAGGGCAAGCACGACGCCGTCGCGCGCGAGAAGATGGCGAATGCCGCCACGATGGCGGGCATGGCGTTTGCCAACGCCTTCCTCGGCGTGTGCCACTCCATGGCGCACAAACTCGGCTCGTACTTCCACATCGCCCACGGCGTTGCCAACTCGCTCATGCTCGAGGAGGTCATCCGCTTCAACAGCAGCGAGGCGCCCACCAAGATGGGCACCTTCCCGCAGTATGCCTACCCGCAGTGCAAGGCGCGCTATGCGGACGTCGCCCGCTATGTAGGCTGCAAGGGCAAGACGGACGACGAACTCGTGGAGGCGCTCATCAAGAAGATGAAGGGGCTGCAACGGGCGATTGGGCTGCCCAAGACCATCCAAGAGGCGCTTGCGGGGAAATTTACGGAGGAGGAATTCCTCTCAAAACTCGACCAAATGTCCGAGGACGCCTTCGACGACCAGTGCACGGGCGCAAATCCCCGCTACCCGCTCATCGGAGAAATCAAAGAGATGTATTTGAACGCCTACTACGGCAGGAAGTAAGTAAAATGCGGAAAGGGCGGGGAAAAAACCGCCCTTTATTTTTGAATTTTAACATTTTGCATAGTACTATGCGTGACATAAATATAGGAAATTTGCAAATTTTGAGGCGTTTTGGGATATGCGCGGAAGGTTAAAGAGGCGGACGATCATCGTACTGTGTGTTTTGGGCGCGGTGATCCTCGCGCTCACGGTGGCGCTTTCGGTGGTGTGCCATAGCCGCGCGCTGTACGAGGGAGAAGTGGCGGACGACGGGGCGTATGCTTCCGTCATGGCGGATATCGAGGATATGTCCAAAGCAAATCCGCGCGTCGTCGATCTTGCGATGCTCGGTTCGCACAATGCAAACACATACAATTTGGACAAGTCTGCGGGGATCAGCGGCGAGGCGAGCAAGGTAACGGGTGTGCTCAATACATTAGCGCCCGGTCTTTTTTATCGTTATTCGAAAAATCAGGTTTCGGACGTCTATTCACAACTTCGCCAAGGGGTGCGGTTTTTGTGTTTCCGCTGTTCGTACTACGAGGGCGAGTGGTGCGGAAGCCACACGTTGGTCGATGCGCCCATGCGCGTATATGTGCAGGACGTGATACGGTTTTTGCGGGAGAACCCGGGCGAGATCGTTGTGCTGTTTTTCAATTTACGCGACTGCGCGGGAGTTGGCTTTTCGGAGACGATCGACCGGCTCTTTTCCTATGAATACGACGGGCAGACGCTACAGGACTATATTCCCTATGAAAATATCCCGCTCGGCGAACTGCGGTATAACGATGTGACGAAAGAGGGCACAAAGGGCGGCGCCGCAGTGCTGTTTTCCCTCTATCATGCAAAGAGAAGCGGCGATCTCGAAGCCGCAAAAAGCAACGCGCATTTCGGTAAAATTTTCGTGGAGGGGGGGGGTGTGTTTAATGAGAGGCGATTTAGTAGCGAGTGGTACAACCGCGCGGCGCCCTCCGCCTTGGCCGAAGCGATAAGCGCGCAGTGCGAACTCATGCGGGAGGACTTCGGGAAATATGCGGATTGCTTCCGCATTATGCAAATTCAAGCTACGCCGACGGCGAAAGATCTCTGGGAAACGGCGGGGATGTGGTCGCTGGTGCGCTACGCGAAAAAACACAACGCCGAGATGATCGAAAATCCGTCATTTGACGGTTGGATGCAAGTGATGCCCATCGTCCTATGCGACTTTGTGACTACGGCGAGCGGGAATTTCAATCAAAATATCAACGAAAAAATCATGGCCTACAACCGCAACTTGGTGCGGCAGTTGCTCGCTGCGGCGGGATAGCGGAAAGGGGCGATATTCGGAATTTCACTGCGGGCGGAGAATGGAGGCGCGCAGAACTCGGCTCTTTGCGGCGCTCCGCGGTGGGCGGCATGACGGTTTTGCGGGGGAGTGAAAAAAGAGCGGGGCGCCCGCTTTTTGATTTTTGCATTTTTACATTGTACTATGCGTGACATAAATCGAAAAATCGGAGGCGATTTGCCCCGATTTTTTCACTTTAAGGGAAAATTTTATAATCGGTACACGGCGCACGGCGGGCATTGCGCGCATGGAACATGGAAAGACTGAGCGGTGAAAATCGTAGAAGGGCATTCAGAAACACACGGCGGGCGGTTTGAGCGTGTGATATGAAAAAACCGCGCGGCGGAAATCGTCGAATGGCATTCAAAAACACGCGGCGGAAGTTGTGAGCGCGGAAAATGTGGAAATCGCGCGGCGAAAATTGCTGAAAAAATCCAAAAAATTCAAAAAAATTGTCCGTGTTCCCTTGACAGGGGGGGGGTACGTATTATAATGACAACATCAATTGATTTTTCGGAGGATAATCGGGCAATGAAAAAGTTTTTGGCGGGAATGCTTTCCCTCATTTTGGCGGTCTGCGGGCTTGCAGGCCTTGCGGCTTGCGGCGAGAGCGACCCCCTCGTGATGAACGAGACCGAGTGGGGCGAGAGTTTGGAGGCGTTCTTCACGGAGAGCGGCGGCACGACGGAGCAGGCGAAGTTTTTTGTCGATCACTTCGCGGATTTCGAGTATAAGGACGGCAAATATACCGCGGCGTCCATTCCCGCGGAGGGCGGCTTCACCTATACGGACATCGTGATCACCGTGGAGGAAGTCAAGGATGAGAGCGCGGCGGCCTCCGCCGTTTCGCTCGCCTACACCGACGCGCCGACCGAAAATGCGGCGCTTCTCATCATCCGTGTGCGCATCCTCAATATCGAGTACAAGATCCGCACGGAGGATAACAATACGCCCGATCGCCTCGTCACCATCGATAAAAACGGCGCCGTCCAGGTGGATATTCCCAAGCCCTCGGACTACGAGAAGATGGATGAGGACGAGTGGAAGGCGAGTGCGAGTATCTTCGAGCAGATCACAAATTATTCCCTCGTGCGCTACGGTGTGGAGGACGGCGAAGAGATCGCCTCCATGAAACTCGCCGGCGAGACTTATTACGAGAGCGTGGAACTGACCGAACGCATCTATACCGGCGATGGCACCAAGTATTACAAGTATTCCAGAACCTTGTCGCCTACATGGACGAAGACGGAGGTAGACGAGGATACCTATGAGAGCGCCGTATTTACCCCGAGTATCATGGTGGCGGTCGCGGCAAAGGCGATCGACGAGAACTTCTCTTCCTTCACATTCAATGCGGGTGTGTACAGTGCGGAGAGCATTGACGTGACTTACTACTCCTATGATTTTACGTTAACGGATATCGAAATCACGGTGAGCGGCGGGAAGGTCGTGCGCGCCGTCTGCACCCTCGTGGGCGGATACGAGGGGGACGGGGATGAGCGCATCGTTGTGGATCATATCGGCTCCACCGTCATCGCCATTCCGCAGGTTTCGGCGTAAAAGCCGTAAATTTCGGCTTGAATGGGTTCAATAAAAGAGGGGACTGCGCGAGGCAGTCCCTTTTCAAATGCAATAATTTTTTCAAATGCAAAATCAGGTGAGGGGGACGACGGTGACCTTGACCTTGGTGATGACGCCCTCCATGAAGCGAACGTCTACCTCGTACGTGCCCACGTTTTTGATGGGCTCCTTGACGGTGATGCGCTTTTTATCCACCTCGAAGCCCGCTTCGGCGAGCGCGGCGGAGATCTGCGCCGTGGTGACCGAGCCGAACACCTTGCCGTTTTCGCCCGCGCGGATGGGGACGGTGACTTCGGCGCCGTTCATCCGCTCGGCTTGCTCCTTGAGCGCCTTGATGTTTTCCGCCTTGTGGTAGGCGTCTGCCGTGCGGCGCTGGTCGGCCTCGTTGATGGTGCCCACGGTGGCGACCTCCGCGAGCCCCTTTTTGAGCAGGAAATTCTTTGCATAGCCGTCGGAAACTTCCAAAATATCGCCCTTTTTGCCGCTTCCCTTGACGTCTGCCTTCAAAATAACTTTCATATGCACTCCTTTTTCTCTATTTTACAGGGAGAACGGGGATTTGTCAACCCCCTTGCGATAATTTTGCGCTCATCGCGCATACTGAGGGAAAAGGAGGGGACTATGCAACACGATATCAACTGCGGCGTTTCCTGCGGCGTGACCGATTGCAGGTTCAACCGCGACGGCGAAATGTGCGAACTTGCCAAGATCCACGTG
Source organism: uncultured Clostridia bacterium (assembly GCA_947628675.1). Classification (GTDB taxonomy): domain Bacteria; phylum Bacillota; class Clostridia; order Christensenellales; family Borkfalkiaceae; genus Gallimonas. The sequence goes on along the minus strand of CANRAR010000015.1, from coordinate 24,282 downwards.
GGCAACACCTGCGACTGCGAACACTGCACTTGCTGCGACAGTTTTCAAAAGCGCGGCTAAGGGAGCGCGACAAGGCGCTTAATTTGAGGCGCGGCGGTGTGGCGTCCCGAATTTGCGGCGCGGCATTGCGCGAAATTCAGGCGCGGCACGAAAAACGGGGAGAGTTTTTCTCCCTTTTTTTCATTTTGCGGATAAAATGCGGATAAAACACGGGGGCGGGGACAAACTGCGGATATGCGGGTTTCCGCTTTATAAATAAAGTATTCCGTCTGCGCGCGGCGCGGGCGGGATACGCGGAGGGGACGCAGGGTTGCGTCCTCTCTTGCTGTTTCGGACTGCGTTTTTCGGGATTCTTACTGCGCCTACGGCTTGTGCCGCGCTTGGTCGAAAATAATGCGCGCGGGGCACCCCCTGCGGGGGTTTAGAATGACGCGAGGGACGGGGCGGCATGAGGGGCGGCTCTGTATGAGGGAAGCCCCACCCCCTTTGTCCCCCTCCCGGGAGAGGGCAAGAAACACTCCCCGCGGGCGGCATGGAAAGGCGGGCGGGCGCATAGAATAGCGTATGAAATTTGAAAGAGCCGCGCGGGCGGCGAGGCTCGCGCTTCCGTTTGCGCTCATTTTTGCCGTGTTCTGCGCGCTCATCTTCTTTCCGCAAAGCGGGACTTCGCCCGAGGCCGCGGAAAAGCGCGTGGTGCGCGTATGGAATGTGGATACCTTCGAGGGCGGGAAGGGCTCCCGTACCGCCTTCCTTGCACGGGCGGCGCGGCTCGCCGAGCAGACGCGCGGGAATGTGTATTACTACGTGACCTCGTATAGCGCGGAGGGGTTTCGGGACGCGGCGGAGCGGGGCGAACTGCCCGACGTACTGTCGTTCGGGGTGGGGCTCGGCGATATTTCCGCGCTGTGCTGCCCCATTTCTTCGGATTTTGCGGGCGGGGAGACGGCGAAGGGGTATCTCGCTGCCGCGTGGTGTGCGGGCGGATACGCGCTGTTTTCTTTGACGGAAGATTTTGACGAGGCGGGGGAGGTCGCCATCTCCTCAGGGGGAAGCAATCTGCCCGCCGTGTGCGCCGCGCTCGAGGGCATCGAGGGGACGGAACTGCCCGCGGGGGAGGCGTATACCGCGTTTTTGGGCGGGAAGTACCGCTATCTTCTCGGCACACAGCGCGACCGTCAGAGGTTTTTGACGCGCGGCGTTACCGTATACGAAAAGCCGCTGGAAAAATACTGCGACCTTTATCAGGCGGTGGCGGTGCTTTCAAGGGACGAAAAGGGGGACTGCGCGGCGCTTCTCGCGGCGCTCTTCTCCGAGGAGATACAGGGGGCGCTCTCAAGCATCGGCATGGGTCGGGCTTCGGAATGCCCCGCAGAGTGGACGGTGAGCGTTTTTACGCCGCCCTCCGCGCTTTCGGAGACGGCGGAATATGCGCGGCGCGGGGAGGTAGCAAAATTTCCCGATAAATTTTTGAAAAAGGTTTGAAAATCGCCGCAAAGTATGGTAGAATGAAAGGAGATTAAATTGGATATTTCCGCGCTTTTGCGGGAAAAATTGCCCCGCTTGTCGCTCGAAGAAAATTTTTCCTTTGCGGCGCATACGACCATCGGGTGCGGAGGCCAAGCACGGGTCGCCGCCTATCCCTCCTGCGAGGAGGAGACCGCCGCCCTGTTGGCGCTTCTCATCGGGGAAAAAATCCCGTATGTGCTCCTCGGGCTGGGCGCGAACGTGCTCGCCTCGGAGGGCGTCTTCGACGGCGTGGTGGTGCGGCTCAACCGCTTGAACCGCCTCTCGATGGGCGACGGGCTGCTGTTTGCGGGGGCGGGGGCGACGGGCGCGGCGCTCGTCACATTCGCCTGCGAAAAATGTGCGGGGGGATTTGAGCAATTTACGGGCATTCCCATGAGCGTGGGCGGCGCGACTGCCATGAACGCGGGGGTGCGCGAGGGGCATATTTCCGACGTCGCCGTGTGCGTAAGGGCGGTCGCCAACGGGAAGGTGCGGCTGTTTTCCCGCCGCGCGTGTCGGTTTTCGGAGAAGGACAGCATCTTCTTGCAGGGGATCTCCGTGACGGGGGTGTACTTCCGCGCCGAGGGGCGGGATCCCCGCGTCATCGAGAAAAATATGCGCGAATTTGCCGCGCGGAGAAGGGGGCTCCCCAAGGGGCGGAGCATGGGGTGTACGTTCGTAAACCCCGCTGGGCGGTCGGCGGGCGCCATCATCGATGCGTGTGGGCTCAAAGGGTGTAAGATCGGCGGGGCGCGCGTCTCCGAAGAACACGCGAACTTCATCCTCAACGAGGGCGGCAGTGCGGAGGACGTCGGGAAATTGGCGGCGTACGTCAAGGCGGAAGTTCTGAAGAGGACGGGCATCTGCCTGCGGGAGGAGATCCGCCGCATCGAATTTTGATACATCCCGTTCCAATATATCCCGCTCCATAAGGAAAGAAAAAACGATATAGATAAAACTGAAAAAACCAAATTAAAAACCAAATGAAAAACTAAACTAAAAAATCAATAGATATGGATATATATTTTGAATGATGTAATTAGATAGATAAAAAGATGTAATTAGATTGGTAGAAAGATGTAATTAGATTGGTAGAAAGATGTATTCAGATAGATAAAGAAACGGACGGACAGGCAGACAGGCAGGCGGGCGGACAGACGGGCGGGCAGACAAACGGACGGATGGGCAGACGAACGGACAGACGGACAAACGGGCGGACGGACAGGCAGACTGACGGACAGACAGGCAGTCGGGCAGACGAACGGACAGACGGACAGACGGGCAGACAAACGGGCGGACGGACAGACGGATGGGTAGACGGGCGGACAGGCAGGCGAACGGGCAGGCGAACGGGCAGGCAGACGGACGGACAGACGGACGGACAGACAGACGGACGGATGGACGGGCAGACGGATGGACAGACAGACAGGCAGACAGACGAATGGACAGACGGACGGGCAGACGAACGGACAGACGGACAGGTGGATAAATTACCAGAAATGAATTTAGATAGATAAAGAGAAATCGGGATGCGTTCCGATAGGTGGGAAAGGAAAAAAATCGACATATTTGATACATGGGGTAGAAAAAATCGATAAATTCCAACGTACGGGCAAGAAAATCTGATATACTTCGATACGTACGAAAAGAAAAACCGATACACTGTTACATACGGAAAAAACCATGATTTTAACGGGCGATTATCATACACATACCAAATATTCCGACGGGAAAAACACGGTGGAGGAGAACGTTGCCGCCGCGGTGGGATGCGGCCTCAAGGAGGTCGCCATCACCGAGCACGGCTATGCGCACTGGATGCAGGGCATCTCCCGCAAGAAGACGGCGGAGTACGTGGGGCGCATCGCCGAGGCGGGGAGAAGGGCGGGCATCCGCGTGTATGCGGGGCTCGAGTGCGACCTTCAAGGCGTTTCGGGAAAGGTGGATCTTCTGCCCGAGGAGTATGAGCATTTCGACATCTTTCTCATGGGAATGCACGTGCCCATTCACTACGAGCACTGGCGCGATTACCGTTTCGGTTGGCTGAGTATGCCGCGGAAAGTGCTGCACATTCCGCCCACGAAATCGCTCGTGCGCTACACGACGCGGGCGTTTGTAAACGCCGTGGAGAAAAATCCCATCGACATCGTGACCCACCTCAACTATCTCTGCGATACCGACGTCGAGGAGGTCGCCAAGTGCTGCCGCGACTACGGGACGTACCTCGAGATAAGTTCCAAGAAGGGGCACTTTACCGACAATGAGTTGGAAAAAGCCGCGGCGACGGGGGTGCGGTTTCTCATCAATTCCGATGCGCACTCCGCGGGGCGCGTGGGAGACTATGCGCGCGCCGAAAAACAAATTTTGCGCGTGGGTATTCCGCTCGAACATATCGACAACATCGATGGAAGATTGCCGACGTTCCGCTTTGCGGAGTACAAAAAACACCTTTGAGGACAAGCCGTGAGTTTTACTGCCGACATCAAACGCGAACTCTCTGCGCTTCCGCTTCCCTCGCGGGAGCGGCGGTCTTGTGCGCTCTCGGCGCTTCTCGATACCTGCGGTGCGCAGGACGGCGACGGGGTGCACTTCGTGAGCGAGAACGAGACGGTGGCAGCCTTCCTTCTCGCCCTCACCGAGGAACTGTGCGGCGTGAGGATGCAGGTGGGCGCCTCCTTCGACCCCAAGCGGGAGCGCGACAAGGTGACCTTCCTCTGCACGGGGGAGGACGCGAAAAAACTCCTCAAATGCGCGGCGCATGAGCCCGAGGGCGAGGAGGAGAGCGCGGCGTATCTGCGCGGCGCCTTTCTCGGCAGCGGGAGTTGCACCATTCCGCGGGGGGACGGCAAGGCGGGGTATCACCTCGAAATAATTATGCGAAGCGCGGAAGGCGCGGAAAAACTGTGCGAAATTTTGGACGGGGTGCAGATCATCGGAAGCACCGTGCGGCGCGGGGAGCGGCACGTCGTATACTTGAAGAGCCGCGAGGCGATCGCCGACCTTCTCTTTCTGACGGGGGCGGAGTCGGCGCTCCGCAGGATGGAGAGCGTAGCCGCCGCCCGCGAGGAGAGCAACAACTTTAACCGCGTGAGTAACTGCTATGCGGGCAATGCGGATAAATCCGCCATTGCGAGCGCATCGCAGATCGTGGCGCTCCAAGAACTTGCGGAGCGGGGGGTGCTCGTGACCCTGCCAGAGCAATTGCAGGAGGCGGCGCGGGCGCGCACGGAGAGCCCGACGCTCTCCATTGCCGAACTTGCCGCGAGCATGGGGCTCACCAAGAGTTGCCTCAACCACCGATTGAGAAAACTGATGCAGATCCACGGGGAGATACATTCATGACGGATTTTGTACATCTTCATCTTCATACCGAGTACAGCCTTTTGGACGGCGCCGTCAAGGTGGACGAACTCGTAAAACACTGTAAGAAGAACGGCATCGATACGGTCGCCGTGACCGACCACGGCAATATGTACGCGTCGCTCAAATTCGCCGAACGGTGCAAGAAAAACGGCATCAAGTACATCATCGGCTGTGAATTTTACGTGGTGGATGACTACCGCTCGCGCATCGACCAACACGCCGATCACCTCATCCTTCTCGCCAAGAACAAGGCGGGGTATATCAACCTCGTCCAACTCGACAGCCTCGCCTACGTGGACGGCTATTACTACCGCCCGCGCATCGACTATACCGTATTGAAGGAACACACGGAGGGGGTCATCTGCCTCTCCGCTTGCCTTGCGGGGCGCATCCCGCGGCTCCTCATGGCGGGGGAGTACGAGAAGGCGAAGGAGTTCGCACTCTACCTTCAATCGCTGTTCGGCGAGGATTTCTACCTCGAAGTGCAGGATCACGGCATTCCCGAACAGAGGCAAATTTTGCCGCACCTCGTGAGAATTTCGCAGGAGACGGGCATTCCGCTCGTCGCCACCAACGACGTGCACTATCTCAACAAAGAGGATTGGGAGATGCAGGATGTTCTCATGTGCATCCAGACCAAGCGCACCCTCGACGACCCCTCGCGCATGAAGATGCAGACGCACGAGTTCTACATGAAGTCGGGCGACGAGATGGCGGCGCTCTTTCCCAATCTCCCCGAGGCCATTGCCAATACGCGCGTCATCGCCAATAAGGTTTCCGATACCGATACGCCGTTCAATTTGAAGGACAACGGCGATCCCATCTACGATAAGAGCCTCATTCCGCTCTATACGGCGGACGACGGCACTCCCTCGCCCGAGTTCTTGACCAAACTGACGTGGGAGCGGCTTCCCACGCGCTATCCCGTCATCACCGAGGAAATTAAGAAGAGGGTGGAGTACGAACTCTCCGTCATCATCAAGATGGGGTTCGCCGATTACTTCCTCATCGTTTGGGACTACATCAACTGGTCGCGCCTCCACGATATTCCCGTTGGCCCCGGGCGGGGCTCGGGCGTGGGGAGCATCGTCGCCTACTCCATCGGCATCACCAACGTCGATCCCCTGCGCTACGACCTGCTCTTCGAGCGGTTTTTGAACCCCGACCGCGTTTCCATGCCCGATTTCGACGTGGACTTCTGCACGGCGCGGCGTGAGGAGACCATCGCCTACGTGCGGCGGCGCTATCACCCCGAGAACGTCGCGCAGATCGTGACGTTCGGAACGCTCGCCTCGCGCGCCGTCATCAAGGACGTCGGCCGCGTGATGCGTGTGCCCTACGCCGAGACCGACAGGGTGACAAAACTCATGGACGGGCGTTCGACCATCCGCGAACTTTTGGGGCTCGACATCGAGAAGTACCGCAGGATGGCCGCCGAGGCGCAGGACGAGGACGAGCGGGCGGAGGCCTTCAAGAAACTCACCGAAGAGGAGCAGAAGCGCAACAGCGAATTTTCCGAGATCTACGAGACGGACGAGACGTTGAAGCGGGTCATCGACATGGGGCTCAAACTCGAGGGAATGCCCCGCAACACCTCCATGCACGCGGCGGGCGTCGTTATCTGCCGCAAGAAAATTGCCGACAACGTGCCGCTCTCGCGCAACGGCGAGGACATCACGACGCAGTTCGATATGAAGGAAGTGGAATCCATCGGGATGCTCAAGATGGACTTCCTCGCCCTCACGACGCTCACCGATATCAAAAAGACGCTCGACTACATCTATGAGGACTACGGGCTGCACATTGAATTCAACCAAGAATGCAACGACCCCGGGGCATACCAACTCATCGCGGAGGGGGATACCGACGCCGTGTTCCAACTCGAACAGGGCGGCATGAAGCGGTTCATGAAACAACTCCAGCCCAACTGCCTCGAAGATCTCATCGCGGGTATCTCGCTCTACCGACCGGGGCCGATGGACTTTATTCCCGCCTACTTAAAGAACAAGAGCGACCCCGAGCATATCCAATATCTTACGCCGCTCCTTAAACCCATTCTCGAAAAGACGTACGGCGTCATCATTTACCAAGAGCAGGTCATGCAGATCTTCCAGAGCCTCGCGGGCTACTCGTTGGGGCAGGCCGACCTCGTGCGGCGCGCCATGGCGAAGAAGCACCTCAACGAACTCATGGCGCAGAAGGATAAGTTCATCTACGGCGACCTCGAAAGCGGGGGCAACATCGCGGGGTGCGGCTCGCGGGGAATTTCCCCCGAAGTCGCCGCCGAACTCTTCGGGCAGATGGAGAGTTTCGCCTCGTACGCCTTCAACAAGTCACACGCCGCGGCGTACGCCGTCATCGCGTACCAGACCGCCTACTTGAAGAAGTACTACCCCAAGGAATTCCTCGCGGGCGTCCTCAACAACCGCATCGATAAAATAGACGAGGTGGCGAAGTACATCGTCTACATGAAGGAGAAGAACATCAAGGTGCTCCCGCCCGACGTCAACCTCTCCAAGGCGTACTTCTCGGTGCAGGGCGAGGGACTGCGCATCGGCCTCTGCGCCCTGCGCGGCGTTGGTATCGGCGCCATGGAGAGCGTGATGCAGGAGCGCGACGAGAACGGAAAATTCAAGGATTTCTCCGACTTCCTCATGCGGTGCACCAAGTATCTCAACAAGCGCATGGTGGAGGCGCTCATCTTCGGCGGCGCGTTCGACGGTTTCGGGCAGCGGCGCTCGCAGTATGCCGCCGTCTACGAGGAACTCATGCGGCGCATTGCGGGCATCGAAAAGCAAAAGGGGAGCGCGCAGATGTCCCTCTTTGGCGACATCATCGAGGAGGAGGCGCCCAAGGTGGAATACCCCAACCTTCCCGAGTGGGAGACCTCCGACCTCCTCTCCAAGGAGAAGTCGGTGCTCGGCGTGTACGTGAGCGGGCATCCCTTCGCGGCGTATGCACACAACTTTACCGACTGCAACTTCCACACGGGGCTACTCTCCGACTTCGAAGAGGACGAGGAGACGGGCGACCGCATCTACCATCAGGTGAAGTCGGGCGACAGCGTTTCGATGGGCGGCATCATCTCCGCCATCAAGAAGCACAACACGAAGGGGGGCGGCATCATGGCGTTTATCACCGTGGAGGATCTCTACGGGAGCGTGGAGTGCCTCGCCTTTTCGCGGCTGTATGAGAAGATCAAGCCCGCGCTCAAACACGACGCGGTGGTGCGCATCTCGGGAAAACTCGATCTGCCCTCGGAAAAATTGCCCGTTATCCTGCTCGATTCCCTCACGGAATTCAAGGAGGAGACCAAAGAGGAAAAGAGGGAAGCTGCCTCGGGCGAGGAGACGCTGTGGGTGGACGCGCGGACGCTCTCCGAAGAGGATTTTGCCGAACTTCTCGAGATGCTCGACGGCTACCCGGGGGAACTCACCGCAAAAATTCTGCACGGCGGCAAACGGTTCGAGGCGGGCGTGAGGCTTTCCCGCGCCCTCATCGCGGAACTTCGCACCTTCCTCCCCGAAAGTTGCATAAAAGTTGTGTAACAACAGAAAAAAATAAAAAAACCCCCTTTTCTTTTTCCGAGTTGTGTGGTATAATGCGGGGGAGAAACGGGAAACGCAAGGAGAAAAAATATGAAGCGAATCGGTCTACTCACAAGCGGGGGCGACGCGCCCGGCATGAACGCCGCCATCCGTGCGGTCGTACGCACGGCGATCTACTTCGGCATGGAAGTGTACGGCATCGAACGCGGCTATGCGGGGCTCATCGACGATACGATGATGCCCATGGAGATGCGCAGCGTTTCGGACATCGTCCAGCGCGGCGGCACCAAACTCCGCACGGCGCGGTGCCTCGAAATGCTCACGGTGGAGGGGCAGAAGCAGGCTGTTGCCACCCTCGAAAGGAGGGGGATCGAGGGGCTCGTCGTCATCGGCGGCGACGGCTCGTTCCGCGGCGCGAAGTGCCTCACCGAGAACTACGGCATTCCCACCATCGGCATTCCCGGCACCATCGATAACGACTTGCAGTATACCGACTATACGCTCGGCTTCGATACGGCGGTGAATACCTGCCTCGACATCATCAATAAGTTGCGCGACACGATGAACTCGCACGAGCGCATCTCCGTCGTCGAGGTCATGGGGCGGCACTGCGGCGACATCGCCCTCTACACGGGCATTGCCTCTGGGGCGGAGATCATCGTCGTGCCCGAGATCGCCTACGACATGGAGGACATCGTGATGCGCATCAACCGCTCCCGCGCCAACGGCAAGCACTCCAACATCATCGTCGTCGCCGAGGGCGTGATGAGCGCCGATGCGTTCGCCAAGCAACTCCAAGAGGTGACGACGTACTCCGTGCGCGCCACCAACATCGGGCACATCCAGCGGGGCGGTTCGCCCTCCATGGCGGATAGGATGCTCGCCGCGCAACTCGGCAACAAGGCGGTGCGCCTCCTCAAGGACGGCATCGGCAACCGCGTCGTGGGCATTCACAAGAACGAAATTATCGATATGGACATCATCGAGGCAGTCTCCATGAAGAAGAAGTTCAATTACGAACTGTACGAGACGCTGCAAATGATCTCCATGTGAGAAAATTTTTGTTCAAATATTGAATTTTTTTCGGAAAGATAATATAATCGGAAAGATAATATAATAGGTTTGGCAGGGCACTGCCGCGTTCTCCCGCGAGGGAGAAAGGGGGTCGGAAGATGATTTTAACGGTCTGCATGAGTCCGAGCGTGGACGTGACGATCGAACTTGATTCGCTGAATATCGGGAAGGTGAACGTCGTAAAGAGCAAGACGCTCTCCTTCACCGGGAAGGCGCTCAATGTGGCGATCGGCGTTTCGCGCCTCGGCGCGGAGGCGTTTGCGACGGGCTTTATGTACAACGAGAACGGCGCGATGTTCGAGCGCGCGCTGGATAGGGAGGGGGTGCCCTTCTCCTTCGTGTGGAACGGCGGGCGCGTCCGCGAGAACTACAAGTGCATCGATAAAAAATCCATGCTCACCGAGATCAACGACGTCGGCGAGCAGGTGAGCGGCGAAAAACTCGTGGAACTCATGCAGATGGTGCGGAATTTCTCGTCCCGCTCCGATGTGACCGTCATCTCCGGCGGGCTTCCCCGCGGCGTGGATACGAGTTTCTACCGCGAGATCTTCCGCGCCGTCGATCCCAAATCGCTCCGCATCGCCGATACCGAGGGCGCCAAACTGTTCGCCGCTTTGGAGGCGGGCGTGGACTTCGTGAAGCCCAACCTCGAGGAACTCGAGGAGACGCTGGGGCGGCAACTGCGCGACCGCGACGAGATGCTCGGCGGGTGCCGCGAACTTCTGGATCGCGGCGCAAAGACGGTGCTCCTCTCCCTCGGAAAGGACGGCGCCATCATCACGAACGGCACACGCAACTATTACTGCAAGAGCATCAACGTGGCGGTCAACTCCACGGTGGGGGCGGGCGACGGCATGGTCGCCGCCGCGGCGGTATTCATGCAGCAGGGCGCCGACCTCCCCGATATTCTGCGCGCGGGCGTCGCAGCGGGCACCGCTACGGTGACGACGTTCGGCACCATTTCCTTCACCAAGAGCAAGTACGAGGAGATCTTCGGCAGTCTCACCGTGACGGAGTTTTAAGGCGCTGCCCTATCCCGCGACCTTGCTCGGAACTTGCAAAACCGTGTAACTTTTTGCGCCCCTTTGTTTCACGGCGAAAATTCGACAATTTTCCCCCAAACCACAATATATTGTGTGTGTCAAAAAAAATTCTACAAAATTTTGTGGCAAAACCCTTGACAAATACAAGGGCGTGGTGCTATGATAGGAGCGTTCCCTTTGTGGGAGCGCTCTTTTGCTTGCAGGGGCGCTCTTCGGGAAAGAACAGCGATGAAGGGGTAAAACAAGATGAAGATCATCAAGCGCAACGGGACGGAAGTCAAATTCGACATTACGAAGATCCTCAATGCAATCCGCAAGGCGAACAGGGAAGTCAGCGAGGACAACCGTCTGACCGAGGATCAGATCCAGACGATCGCGGAGAAAGTGAAGGCTCTCGCGGGAGACTTGAACCGCGCCGTCAGCGTCGAGGAGATCCAGGATTTCGTCGAAAACCAGATCATGGATCAGAAGGCGTTCGCCGTTGCCCGCAAATACATCACCTATCGCTATTCTCGCGCCCTCGTCCGCCGCGCCAACACGACGGATGAGCGCATCCTCACGCTCATCGAGTGCAACAACGAGGAAGTCAAGCAGGAGAATTCCAACAAGAACCCCACGGTGAACTCCGTCCAGCGCGACTATATGGCGGGCGAGGTCTCCAAGGATCTCACGCGGCGGCTGCTTCTGCCCCGTGAAATCGTGGAGGCGCACGACGCGGGCATCATCCACTTCCACGATGCCGACTACTACGCCCAGCATATGCACAACTGCGACCTCGTCAACCTCGAGGATATGCTGCAAAACGGCACCGTCATCTCGGGGACGTTCATCGAAAAGCCGCATTCGTTCTCCACGGCCTGCAACATTGCGACGCAGATCATCGCGCAGGTCGCCTCCAACCAATACGGCGGGCAGTCCATATCGCTTACGCACCTCGCGCCCTTCGTGGATATTTCCCGCCAGAAGATCCGCGCGGAGGTCGCCGAAGAACTCAAAGAGGTGGGCGTGACCGACGAAAAGCGCATCGCGCGCATCGCCGAAAAGCGGCTCCGCGAGGAGATCAAGCGCGGCATCCAGACCATCCAATATCAGGTGGTGACTCTGCTTACGACCAACGGGCAGGCGCCGTTCGTGACGGTGTTCATGTACCTCGGCGAAGCGCGGAACGAGCAGGAGCGCGCCGACCTTGCTATGATCATCGAGGAGACCTTGAACCAGCGCATCCAAGGCGTCAAGAACGAATCGGGCGTGTGGGTGACGCCCGCCTTCCCCAAACTCATCTACGTGCTCGAAGAGGACAATGTGCGCGAGGGGAGCAGGTATTTCTACCTCACCGAACTCGCCGCGCGGTGCACCGCCAAGCGCATGGTGCCCGACTATATCTCCGAGAAGAAGATGCTCGAATTCAAGGTGGATAAGAACGGCGAAGGGCACTGCTACACCTGCATGGGCTGCCGCAGTTTCCTCACGCCCTATGTGGACGAGAACGGCAAGCCCAAGTACTACGGCAGGTTCAACCAAGGCGTCGTCACCATCAACCTCGTGGACGTTGCGCTCTCCTCGAGCGGCAACATGGAGGCGTTCTGGAAGATCTTCGACGAGCGGCTCGAACTTTGCTACCGCGCCCTCATGTACCGCCACAACAGGCTGAAGGGGACGCTCTCCGATGCGGCGCCCATCCTCTGGCAGTACGGCGCACTCGCGCGTCTCAAAAAGGGCGAGACCATCGATAAACTCCTCTACGGCGGGTATTCGACGATTTCGCTCGGCTATGCGGGGCTGTACGAGTGCGTGAAGTATATGACGGGCAAGTCGCACACAGACGAGACCGCCAAGCCGTTCGCGCTCTCCGTGATGCAGCACATGAACGACAAGTGCAAGGAGTGGAAGGCGAAGGAGAACATTGACTTCTCCCTCTACGGTACCCCGCTCGAGAGCACCACGTATAAATTCGCCAAGTGCCTGCAACAGCGCTTCGGCGTCATTCCGGGCGTCACGGACAAGAACTACATCACCAACAGTTACCATGTGCACGTCACCGAGAAGATCGATGCCTTCACCAAGTTGAAGTTCGAGAGCGAGTTCCAGCAACTCTCGCCCGGCGGTGCCATCTCCTATGTGGAAGTGCCCAATATGCAGGATAATATCCCCGCGGTCATCACCGTGATGCAGTACATCTACGACAATATCATGTACGCCGAACTCAACACCAAGAGCGACTATTGTCAGGTATGCGGGTACGACGGCGAGATCGCCATCGTCGAAGAGGACGGGAAACTCTTGTGGGAGTGCCCGCACTGCCACAACCGCGACCAGTCCAAGATGAACGTCGCGCGCCGCACCTGCGGGTACATCGGCACACAGTATTGGAACCAGGGGCGTACGCAGGAGATAAGGGAGCGTGTGCTTCACCTGTAAGTTCCGCCTCGCCCGCGGAGGGCAAGCATGAATTACGCGGAGATCAAAAAATGTGATATCGCAAACGGAGAGGGAGTTCGTGTCTCCCTCTTTGTTTCGGGTTGCAGAAGGCACTGCAAGGGCTGTTTTAACGCCATCGCGTGGGATTTTTCCTACGGAAAGCCCTTCGGCGATGCCGTGGAAAATGAGATCATGGAGGCGCTCTCGCCCGACTACATCGCGGGGCTCTCCCTTCTCGGCGGCGATCCCTTCGAGCCCGAGAACCAACAGGCGCTTCTGCCCTTCGTGCGGCGGGTGAAGGCGCGCTTCCCGCAAAAAAACATCTGGTGCTACACGGGCTATACCTATCTCGACGGCGGCATCGCGGAGCCGCAGGCGCGCACCGAGGGGACGCAGGAGTTCATCTCCCTCCTCGATGTGCTGGTGGACGGGGCGTTCAAGGAGGAATTGAAGGACATCCGCCTTAAATTCCGCGGCTCCTCCAACCAGCGCGTCATCGACGTGAAGCGGACGCTCGCGGAGGGCAAAGTCGTCCTTCATATCGAATAGAGGAAAATTGCGGCGCAAATGCCGCTTTTTTCCTATGGAAGATTGACGAAAACAAAAAAATGCGGTATAATATGCAGGAAAAGGAGTGAAAAGCCGACATGAATAAGTTGCAGTTGAAACGGTATGCAAAACTCATCGCCAAGACGGGCGTCAACGTGAGAAAGGGGCAGACCGTCGTCGTACAGGCGGAACTCGACCAGCCCGAGTTCGTGGAGTACGTCGTGGAGGAACTCTACCGCGCGGGCGCGGGCAAGGTGACCGTGGAGTGGTCGCACCAGCCCCTCGCCGCCGTGCACTATAAGTACCAGAAAGAGGAGAGCCTCAAAAAGTTCGAGAAGTGGGAACTCGAAAAACTCGAATACGGCGCAACCGCGCTTCCCGCCAAACTCTACCTCGAATCGGCCGACCCCGACGGGCTGAACGGCATCGATCAGGAAAAATTCACCGCCGTGCGTTCGGCGCGCACCAAAGTTATCAAGCCGTACCGCGACCGCATGGAGAACAAATACCAGTGGTGCATCGCCGCCGTTCCCGGCAAGGCGTGGGCGAAGAAGGTGTTCCCGAACCTCAACGTCAATGCGGCGGTGGAAAAACTTTGGGACGCCATCTTATCGGCATCCCGCGCGGACGGAGCCGACCCCGTGCGCGAATGGCACCGCCACAACGATGCGCTCGCCCAAAAGTGCGACGCGCTCAACCGCATGAAACTCGTCGCGCTCGAATATAAGTCCTCCAACGGCACAAATTTCAAGGTGGGGCTCATCGAGAACAGCCGCTTCTGCGGAGGCGGCGAGGAGACGGTGGATGGGGCGTACTTCAACCCCAACATTCCCTCCGAGGAGATCTTCATCTCGCCCAAGGCGGGGGAAGCGGAGGGCATCGTCTACTCCACCAAGCCGCTCTCCTACCAAGGCGAACTCATCGAGAACTTCTCGGTGCGCTTCGAGGGCGGAAAAGTGGTGGAAGTCAAGGCCGAAAAGAACCAAGCCCTCCTTGAAAAGATGGTCGCAATGGACGAGGGCGCGGCGATGCTCGGCGAGTGCGCTCTCATCGCGTACGATTCGCCCATCAACAATTCTGGCATTCTCTTCTACAACACGCTCTTCGACGAGAACGCAAGTTGCCACCTCGCGCTCGGCAGGGGCTTCAACGAGTGCATCCGCGGCTTCGAGAACATGACGCTCGAGGAGATCCGCGAAAAGGGCATCAACGACAGCATGATCCACGTCGATTTCATGATCGGGAGCAAGGATCTCGACATCGTGGGCATCACGAAGAATGGGGAGCGCATTCAGATCTTCAAGGACGGAAATTGGGCGATATAATTGCATTTGAGGCAGTAAAATGATAAAAATCGATATTTTTTCTGGATTTTTGGGCGCGGGAAAGACGACGCTCATCAAGAAACTCATCAAAGAGGCGTACACGGGCGAAAAGGTCGTGCTCATCGAAAACGAGTTCGGCGAGATCGGCGTGGACGGGGGTTTCCTCACCGAAGCGGGCATCGAGATCACCGAGATGAACTCGGGCTGCATCTGCTGTTCGCTCGTGGGGGACTTTGCCAAGGCTCTCAAAGAGGTCGCCGCGCGGTTTGCGCCCGACCGCATTCTCATCGAACCCTCTGGCGTGGGGAAACTCTCCGATGTCATCCGCGCCGTGGAGCGCGCGGGGGTTCCCGATAGCCGCCTCAACGTCTTTTGCACGGTGGTGGACGCCAAGAAGTGCAAGGTCTACCTCAAAAACTTCGGCGAGTTCTTCCTCGACCAGGTGGAACACGCGGGCTGCATCGTGCTCTCGCATACATCCGACCCCGCCAAGACGGAGGAGGCCGTGGCGCTCCTTAAAGAGCACACGGAGGCGACCATCGTCACGACGGATTGGGAGAAACTTGCGGGCAAGGACATCCTCGCCGCCGCCGAGCAGACGGACAGCCTCGAAAAGGAACTCGAAAAACTTGCGCGCGAGGCGCACGAGGAGCACGAACATCATCACCATCATCACGATGATGGCGATGATGACGACGAACACGAACATCATCACCACCACCACGATGAAGAGGAGTGCGACGACCCCGAATGCGAGTGCCATCACCATCACCACCACGATGACGACGATGACGACGACGATGACGACGAACACGAACATCATCATCACCACCATCACCACGGCGACCACGACGCCGATGAGGTGTTCGCAAGTTGGGGCACGGAGACCGCGAAGATCTTCTCCGAGGAAAAACTGCGCACGGCGCTCAATGCTCTCGCCTCGGGCGAATACGGGCAAATTTTGCGCGCAAAGGGCATCGTAAACGGCGGGGAGAAGTGGTTCTACTTCGACTATGTGCCGGGGGAGATCGACATCCGCACGGGCTCACCCGTCGTGACGGGCAGGCTGTGCGTCATCGGCTGCAAGCCCGACGAAGAAAAATTAGAGAAGTTGTTTTTGGAGTAAGCAATGGCGCAGGAAGTACCCGTCTATCTCTTTTTGGGATTTCTCGACGCGGGCAAGACCAAGTTCATTCAGGAGACGTTCGAGGACGAGCGGTTTGACGACGCCAACGAGCGCACCCTTCTCCTCGTGTGCGAAGAGGGGGAGGAGGAGTACGACACCTCCCGCTTTGCCGTGCGGCAGTTTGCGGTGGAGACCATTCCGCAGGAGCAAATGACGCTTGCGACCCTCACCGCGCTCACCAAAAAGCACAGGCCGCAGCGCGTCGTCGTCGAGTATAACGGAATGCTCACGATGAACGCCTTCTTCGACGCCATGCCCGATGGCTGGGCGATCGCGCAGGTGATGACGTTCTTCGACGCGGGCACCTTCGAAAGTTACAACAAAAATATGCGTCAACTCGTGTTCGATAAGATCCAGTTCTCGGACATGGTGGTGTTCAATCGCTTCAAGGGCGAGTACGTGAAGGAGGACTTCCACAAGATTGTGCGGGCTGTTTCGCGCCGCCCGGGCATCGTGTACGAATACATCGGCGGCGAGGCGGTGTACGACGAGATCGTCGATCCGCTTCCCTTCGATATCGACGCGAAGATCATCGAGATCGCCGATAAGGACTACGCCTTTTTCTACCGCGACCTCGTGGAGGACACCGAAAAGTACAAGGGAAAGATCGTGCGCTTCAAGGGGCTCGTCGCCGTAGACAGGAAGATGAAGCAGGGGACGATCGTCGTCGGCAGGCACATTATGACGTGCTGCGAGGCCGACATCACGTACAGCGGGCTCGTGTGCTTCCACGCCTTCCCCCAGCCGCTGAAAACGCGCGACTGGGTGAAGGTGACGGCGCGCATCGACCTCGAATACAGCCCCATCTACGGGCAGAAGGGGCCCGTGCTCAAGGCGAGCGCGTTGGAATTTGCCGACCCGCCCGAACAGGAAGTCGCCACATTCTTTTAATTTTTTGACAGGCATGATTTGCGGATGCAATCAAATATGATAAAGGGAAGCATATCGGAGGACGCTATGAAAAAACTCGTTGTATATTACACGATCGGCGGCAACACGCGCTCGGTGGCGCTGAGGATCGCGCGGACGCTCCGCGCGGACGTTGCGGAGATCAAGACGGTGAAGCCCTACCCCGACGATTACGACGTGCTCGTCAGCCTCGGGAAGAAGGAGGTGGAGAGCGGGTATCTCCCGCAGATCGAGCCAATCGCCATCGATTGGAGCAAGTACGATACCGTCATCGTGGGGACGCCCGTGTGGTGGTACACCTATGCGCCCGCGGTGCGTACATTCCTCAAAAATTGCAGCCTCAAGGGCAAAAAGGTGTTTCCCTTTGCGACGAACGGCGGTTGGCTCGGGCATACGCCGAGCGACTTCCGCAAGGCGCTGCGCGGCGCGGAGGTCGGCCCCGTGCTCAACGTGAAATTCGAGGAGCACAAACAGGTGACGCCCGATAGCGCCATCAAGGAATGGCTTGCGCTCATCCAATGATCCCGCGGGAGTTACACGACCTCCTTCTCAAACAGTACGGGGACGCGCAGACGGCGGCGATCGAAGAAGGGTATGCCGCCGAGCGGATCGTTTCCTTCCGCTACAATCCCGTCAGGGGAAAGGGCGACCCCGCGGCACGGCTCGCGGAACGTGGCATCGAGGCGCGGCGCGCCAAATGGTATGCGGACGCCTACCTCGTCGAGGGGGCGCGCGAGGACGCCCTGCGCGAGACGGAACTGTATAAAAACGGCGAAATTTATTTGCAGAGCCTCTCCTCCATGTTGCCGCCCCTCTACCTCTCGCCCGCGGCGGGCGAGACGGTGCTCGATATGACCGCCGCCCCCGGCGGCAAGACGACCGAGCTCTATGCGCTCTCGGGGGGAAAGGCGCTCATCACCGCCTGCGAGCGGGACGGCGTTCGCTTCGAGCGCCTCCGCTACAACCTCGCGCGGCAGGGTGCGGGGCGGGTGACGGCGTTAAAGTGCGACGCGCTCGCGCTCGACGACGCATTTTCCTTCGACAAAATTTTGCTCGACGCCCCCTGCACGGGGAGCGGAACGCTGTCTCCCTGTAAGCCGACGCGCTTCTCGGAGAGTTACCTCTTGCGCTGTGCGGCGTTGCAGGAAAAATTGCTGAAAAAGGCGCTGCGCCTCCTCAAAAAGGGAGGCGAAATGGTGTATTCCACGTGTTCCGTGCTGCGGCAGGAGAACGAGGAAATTTTGGAGAAGTGCCTCGGCAGCGGCGCCGTTCTTCAACCCATCGAGCCGTTGGAAGGGCTTCCGCTCCTGCCGAGCGGCGCGGGAACGTTGTGCGTGTGCCCGACGCGGGAGTACGAGGGGTTCTTCCTCGCAAAGATCAAAAAAGTCGAATAAAAATTACGCCCGACCGCAAAAGCGGTCGGGCGCAGCATTTTTTGCGCGGGCGCAAATTTATTCAGAACAGGGAGAGTTGTCCGCCGTCGTCCTTCAAATAGCGTTCCTGCAACCCCTGCATGAGGATGTCCGTCGGTTTGAGCGTCCCGATGAGGAGGGGGGAGTGCACGTCGTGCTGCGCCATGTTGGCGCGAACTAACTCTGCATTGGTATTGGCGTAGCAATACCTGCATAGGTTGGGGCAGGTATCGTATGCGCCGACGTCGCGGCTCTCGATGCACAGGCACCTGCGGCGGTTGCCCTTGTGCTTGACGTCGCGGAAGGCGCACCCGTTCGCCCGTCCCAAGAGGTCGAGGCGCACACAGCCCCGCGTGTCGATGCCGTACTTTTCG
This sequence comes from uncultured Clostridia bacterium, assembly GCA_947628675.1. Taxonomy (GTDB): domain Bacteria; phylum Bacillota; class Clostridia; order Christensenellales; family Borkfalkiaceae; genus Gallimonas. Next base: position 5,575 of record CANRAR010000015.1, on the reverse strand, counting down.
TACTTCGGAAGGCTCCTGCACATCTGCGGGACGAAGCCGTATTTCCGCGCGATCTCGGCAAATTTCGCCGCCATCTGCTCTTCCGCCTGCATCGTGATGGAAACGAGCCCCGCTACGGCATCGCGGAGGGCGTGGTGCGCCTCCACAAAGCCGAAGATGCACCGCCCGATCTTCCCCGAAAGCGCGGCGGCGATGCGTTCAAAGGTCTCAAAATGCCGTTCTGCGGTGTAATTTTCCGTGAGGAGAACGGGGTCGTACCGCCAGACGACCTTCTCTGCGCCGACGATGGAGGCGAGCGTTAAAAGGGTGCGGATGCCCTCTTCCGCGGGGGGAATGTTGGGCTCCAAATCAGCTCCGTAGCCCGTGATCGTATAGTGGAACATCGTGCGGTATTCGCGCGCGAGTTTGGCGGCGTTTCCCAGAAAGGGGGCATAATTTTTGGAGCAGAAGTAGATGGCGTCTATCTTATCGGGCGCGAGGAGATAACTGTTGACGCGATTGGGGAAGAGGGGGTTGCGCTGATAGACGTAGCCCTCCCGAAAGCGCTCCATGAGCCAATCCCCGTAGTGATTGACGATGTCCGTCCGTGTGCCCACGCTCAAGATCATATCTCCCTCCGCCCATATTATACCGCTTGCGCGCGGGGAATTCAAGCAAAAACAAACTTTTTCCGCGGTGCGTACGGGCTTGACGGGCTCGCCGCGATTTGCTATAATGGTGCATAGTTCGGGTGCGGAGGCAAGTATGGAACTTTGGCAAGTGGTTGCGATCTCGGTATCGGTGTCGGTGGGGGCGCTCATCGTCATCTGCGGGATCGTGCTCATCCGTAAATTCGGCAAGCGCAACAAGAATGCCGATAAGAAAAAGGACGATAGAACGCTCATCGCGGAGAACGAGCGGGATGCCGCCGCGCTCGTGGAGTATGCAAAAAACAGCGACGTGCTGCTCGATGAACTCCGCAAGATCAAGGAGCGCATCAAGTATCTCATTCCGTCCGAGGACGGCAAGATCCGCGATTACGACTTGAAGATCAAGGATCTCATCGAGGATCTTCGTATCTGCTTTGAAAAGACGGAGCCCAACGAACCCAACAAGAAAATCGATGCGCTCCTCTTGCAGTTGAAGACGACGATCGGCGACCGCGACGCGAGAATATAGTTTACGAACCTATTGCTCCCGAAAAAGATTTGCGTAGCAAAGATTTTTCGGGAAGAGGAGGCGCAACGGAGCGCGGTTGCCCTTGCCGTTTGCGGGAAGGGCTCAAAGCGAAGTTTGCGCCGACGAAGTGCGCGCGGGGCGAGGTCGAAAATCGACCATCGGCAAAATTGCGGTGATACTTCGCGCTTACGCGCTCGTGCCGCGCTTAGTAGACGAATAGTGCGCGCGGGGCGGGGTCGAAAATCGACCCCGCTTTGTACGGCACCAAAAAAACGGGCGGCTTATTGCCGTCCGTTTTTTTGGTGCCGGTGATCGGGGTCGAACCGATACGGTATCACTACCACAGGATTTTGAGTCCAGCGCGTCTGCCAATTCCACCACACCGGCGAAGCATTCAAATTATATATGATTTGTGGGGAAATTGCAAGCGATTTTTCCGATATTCTTGCAAAAAACAGCAAAGCGTGTTACAATAATTTTATGGATAAAAATTTACAGACGTTTATTCTCATCGACGGCAACAGCCTTCTCAACCGCGCCTTCTACGCGATGGGCATCTTCACCACCAAGGACGGGCTCCCCACCAACGGCATTTTCGGCTTCGTGAAGCTCATCTTGAAGATCATCGAGGATAGGAAGCCCGACTACTTTGCCGTCGCCTTCGACGTGCACGAACCGACCTTCCGCCATAAAATGTACAAGGACTACAAGGGGACGCGGAAGCCCATGCCGCAGGAACTCGTCGTGCAAGTGCCCATTCTCAAGGAGTTGTTGCAGGCCATGGGCATCCGCACGGTGGAACTCGCGGGCTACGAGGCGGACGACATCATCGGGACGCTCTCCCGCAGGTTCGGCGGCGTGGAGACCTTCATCTACACGGGCGACCGCGACGCCTATCAACTCGTGAAGGAGCACGTGAACATCTGCTTTACCCGCCGCGGCGTGAGCGATGTGGATGTTCTCACCGCCGAAAATTTCTTTGAAAAAGTGGGCTTGGAGCCGTGGCAGATCGTGGAGGAAAAGTCGCTCATGGGGGATGCATCGGATAACATCCCCGGGGTCAAGGGCATCGGGCCCAAGACCGCGCTCTCGCTCCTTCGGGAGTACGCGAGCCTCGACGGCGTCTACCAAAACCTCGGAAAACTCGCGCCCGCCGTCGCCGTAAAACTCGCCGCAAGCGAGGATTCGGCGCGCCTTTCGCATACGCTTGCGACCATCGATACCAACGTGCCGCTCACCCTCCGCAAGGAGGACTGCACGTTTTCGCTGCCCTTCCCCGAGGAGGCGCGCGCGTATTTCCAGCGGCTGGAGTTCCGCTCCCTCGTGGACGGCGATTACTTCGGCGAGGCGCACCGCCCCGAGGTTCAGGTGATCGTGTGCAGCGATTTGGGCGGGCTCCTCGAGGAGGTGAAGCACGTCAAAAAATTCGCCTTCGCCTCGGATAAGAAGGCCTGCCACATCTCCTTTGACGGGAAGGAATACATTTTGCCCATCCGCGAGACCTTCCTCGACAACGGATTTTTCTTCCACGACTTTGCCACGCTCTTTTCAGCGCTCTTCTCCGCGGGGAAGGTGGCGTACGCCGCCGATGCTAAGGCGCTCATGCATAGGCTCTCCGAAATAAACGTGACGCCTTCCTGCACGATCGAGGACGTTTCGCTTCTCCGCTATCTTGCAAACTCCAACCAGCGGTCGCTCACAGCGGAGGACTTCGTGAAGGATTTCGGGTTGCCGCCCGAATGTCTCGGGATGGGGGTGCACTACACCTACGACGACGCGATGAGATCGCTTCAGGGGACGGCGGAGGAAAAATTGTACCGCGAGTTGGAATTGCCCCTCGAGCGCGTTCTCTACGAGATGGAGCGCGTGGGGGTGCGCGTGGATATGGAGAAGTTCCCCGAGTTTTCCGATAAGTTCAACGCCGAACTCAAAGAACTCTCCGAGCGCATCTTCGAACTCGCGGGGGTGGGGTCGTTCAACCTCAATTCTCCCTTCCAACTCTCGGAAATTTTGTTTGAAAAACTCGGCTACGATGCGCAGGGCATCAAGCGGAACGTGCGCGGCGGGTTCTCCACGAGCGCCGACGTGCTGGAAAAACTCGCGGAGGAGCACGAGATCGCGCGGCTCATTCTCCGCTACCGCGAAGTGCAGAAGTTGCAGTCCACCTACATCGACGGCATCCGCCCGCTCGCCGCGGGGGGCATCGTGCACACGACGTACAACCAGATGATGACGACGACGGGGCGGCTCTCGAGCGCCAACCCCAACTTGCAGAATATCCCCGTGCGCACCGACATGGGGCGGGAACTGAGGAAACTCTTCATCGCGCGCGAGGGGAACATCTTCATCGACGCCGATTATTCGCAGATCGAACTGCGGCTCTTGGCGCATTTTTCGGACTGCAAGGCGCTCCTCAAAGCGTACAACGAGGGCGAGGACATCCACGCCGCGACGGCCGCGCGCATCTTCAACGCGAACCTCAAGGACGTGACTCCCGCCATGCGCCGCCGCGCGAAGGTCATCAACTTCGGCATCATCTACGGCATGAGCGCGTTCGGGCTTGCAAAGGATCTCGGCTGCTCGCCGAATGAGGCGCAGGACTACATCACGAAATATTTCGCCTCGCACCCCGAGGTCAAGGAATATATGGACGCCAACGTGCAAACCGCCAAGGAGCAGGGGTACGTGACGACCATTCTCGGGCGGAAACGGTTTATTCCCGAACTGAAATCGCCCAATTATAACATCCGCTCCTTCGGCGAGCGCGCGGCGATGAATATGCCGCTTCAAGGGAGCGCGGCGGACATCATCAAGATCGCCATGCTGCGCGTATTTGAGCGGCTCGCGCGCGACGGGCTGAAGGCGCAGATGGTGTTGCAAGTCCACGACGAGTTGGTGCTCGACGCGCCGCTCGGGGAGGCGGAGCGCGCCGAACAGGCATTGAAGGAGGAGATGGAGGGCGCGGTGGCGCTCAAAGTTCCGCTGATTGCGGACGTCTCCACGGGCAAGAGTTGGTATGATGCAAAGTAAGAAGATCGCCGTGACGGGCGGCATCGGAAGCGGAAAGAGCGCACTCTGCGCCATTTTGCGGGGCTACGGCTACGCCGTTTTCTCGTGCGACGAAATTTCCGCGCGCCTCTGGACGGACGCGGCATATTTGCGGCGCCTCGCCGAAAATTTCCCCGATTGCTGCGAAAATGGGGCGATCGACAAGGGAAAATTGACGCGGAAAGTTTTTTCGGACGGGGCGGCGCGGCGGCGCCTCGACGAGATCGCCCACCCCGCCATCATGGAGCGGCTGCTCGGCGAGATGTCGGCGCACCCCGTAAGTTTCGGCGAGGTGCCTCTGCTCTTCGAGGAGCACCTCGAAGGGCTGTTCGACGGCGTCATCGCTTTACGCAGACCGATGGAGCAGCGCATCGCCTCCGTCCGCTTGCGCGACGGGCTCGGCGAGGAGGAGATCAAGGCGCGCATGGCGGCGCAACTCGACGCGGCAAAGTTGGACGGCAAAGATTGCTTTCTCATCGAAAACGACGGTACGCCGCAGTCGCTCGAAGAAGGCGCCTCGGCCGCTCTGCACCATTTCGGCATTTTATGATTTAGTATCATGTGGTTTAGTATTTTATAGTTCGATATCTCAGAGAAAGTTTCCGCCTTTTTACGCATACTGTGCAATGTGAAGAGGCGGTTTTTCATTTGGGTGGGTGCGGGGTTCGGCGCGGCGCTGCTCGCGCTCATCTTGTACTTTGCGGTGCGGGCGGGGTATCCGCGCCCGTATTTTGAGACGGTGAAGGGGAGCGGGCAGGAGCCCGCCCTCGTTTATGCCCTCATGAAGGCGGAGAGCGGCTTCGAGGAGGACGCCGTGAGCGAGGCGGGCGCCATCGGGCTCATGCAACTTTTGCCCGCGACGGCGCAGTTCGTGTGCGCCCGCGAACGCATCGCATACGAGCCAGAACGGCTGAAAGAGGGGGAGTACAACGTCCTTCTCGGGTGCAAATATCTCGGGTATCTGTGCGGGCGGTTTTCGTGCACGGAGACGGCGCTCGCCGCCTACAATGCGGGCGAAGGGACGGTTTCGCGCTGGCTTGCCGACCCCGAACTTTCCGCAGACGGCATTACGTTGAAGGCGGTTCCGTACGCCGAGACGCGGGAGTACTTGAAAAAAATCGCAAAATTCAGGAAAATTTATGAATTTTACTATGGATAAAACTTGACTTTTCTCCCGCGATGCGTTACAATATGTAAGCTGTTTCCAAGAAGCCATGCGGACGTGGCGGAATTGGCAGACGCGCAAGACTAAGGATCTTGTGGGATGACCGTGCAGGTTCAACTCCTGTCGTCCGCACCAAGTCAGTATAATCCGAACCAAATACTCGTAACGAGTGAATGGTTCGGATTTACTTTTATAATTTAGCGA
>CANRAR010000014.1 GCA_947628675.1 uncultured Clostridia bacterium | reverse complement strand
CACGCGGCGAGCGAGGCGGAGGTTCCTCCTCAGGCTACCGCGAATGCTGCCAACGCATACACGGTCGAACTTCCCGCAGCGCCCGCAGCCGCCAAAGGCTATGAATTTGCCGGTTGGCAAGTCGGCAACGCGACGGAGGAGGCCGGCGATGAGATCACCGTCTCCGATAATATTACCGTCACCGCGACCTATGATAAAATTACGTATCAAGTGCATTATATTTTGAATAAGCCGGCAGGCGTAACGGACGACGTAACGTACAATAGCGATACCGATAGCATCGCCGATACGACGGTGCAAATCGGAGGATCCGTTGCGACCCCGACCTCATTGAAGCTCAACGGCTATAAATTCTTGGGTTGGAAAATTTCCACCGATCCCAATGCTTCGGCCTATTTGGCGGCATCGTATCCGATCAAAGAATCCGACTTACCCGAAAATTCCGCTACGCATGAGATCACCTTTACGGCGCAGTGGAAATTGGTGACCTATACCGTAAAGTTTAACCTCGGTAGCGGCGGCTCCACGACCGACACAGTTACCTTTACCGAAAAGGGAGCCGGAGTTAATGTCGCTATCCCCAAAGTCAACACGTTTAAGGGGTATGAACTCACAGGTTGGCAGCTTCAAGACAAGGAAACAACGTTGGAAAAAGATGCGACGGAGTATACGGTTACCGCTGCGGATGCGGCTACCGTCTCGGGGGCCGACAGCGAGATCGTGTTCATCGCGCAGTATGACTACATTACGTATACCGTGAAATTTGACGTCGATAGCGGCAAGCCCGCGGAGGTTGATGCCGCCGTGCAGGGTGCGCATACCGATGCGACGATCACCGTTGAAGATATGCCGAGCAGGCGAGTAACGTTCCCCTCGGTCTCGCTCGAGGGCTATGTGGTCACGGGCTGGAAACTTTCCACCACCCAAGAAACCAAGACGGGCGCTACCTATCAGGTAAAAGATACCGACCTTCCCGAAAACACCGCCGTGCACGAGATCACCTTCACCGCGCAGTGGGGCGAGCCCGACTACACCGGCGTGTGGACGGACTATATTATCAACGGGTACAAAGTCGGCTCGGATAAATTCGATTTGTACTTCGAGATCACCATTCAGTCGGACGAAGCGAACGGCTTTGACGTCGTTTGGAAAGAGTATTACACCGACGACGATTTTGTAGATCACGCGACCTATGTCTTCGGTAACTTCAAAAAAGAAGGTTCCGTCTACAAAATGACGGCGAAAGATGGGACGGCCTACACCTTGCAGGTCAACGCGAAGTATCAACTCGTACTCGGCAAAACGTTTACGGAAGGCGATCCTTTCAATGCGACCTTGGAGGGAGATCACGATCCCCTTCCCGCGGTGAGAATTACAGAGCCCGCGGCCGGCACGTATTATGTAAGGTATACTCGCAGTGATTATACCGAAACGAAATATACCTTTGCGGCAGAAGGCAACGATACCATTAAGACTTCTGCGAGCGGTTCGGAGATCGTCATCAGCTACAAGGCAGTAGGTAGCTATCTTGTGATCTCGGGCGACGGCGTTGCGACGCACACGCTCTATAAGAACGGGAATCTCTATTACACGACCCTTTTGAACAACGATGAGACCGACGCGCAACTCACGACAGAGGAGCCGCCCCTCACGCCCGAAACGGCGGATATTACGTTCGAGTTTACTTCCAACCCGAACAGAAGCGGCGTTAAGCCGCAGGGCATGCCGGCCGAAGACTTTACGGGCACGCACCGTGTCGGACAGTCGTTCAACCTTCCCACTGCGCCTACCGATGAGAACGGCGCACGCGAGTTCGTCTGGTGGGAGACTGCGAATGGCGATCACTACGCTGCCGGCGCATCGTACGAAGTGAAGGCCGCGGACGCAGAGGCCGTTATGGGCGAAGGGTTCAATCCGCAGGTCGTGGGCTACAAGATCGTATTCACGGCCGAATGGACGATGACATACAAGGTTGAGTACCTCTCCCTTACCGAGGACGGCACGAAGGATACCGCCGTTTCGTGCGGTACGGATGGCAAGACCTATAAGACCAACGAGCAGATCTCCATCATTGACGACGAGCCCAGCAAGGGCGATGCCACCTTCCTTGGTTGGAAGTTGTATCTCTATAACGCGGATCAGGGGACGTATACGCCCGTCCGCGCGGTTGAGGATATCCTTTACAAGAAGGGCACCGACCATGCTACCTACACGCCCGACAACTCCGAGAACAAGAATGCCGAAAAAGAGCCCGTCGCCCTTGCCTTTGTGGCACAGTGGGATGACGCGGAAGAGCCCACGACGGATATCAACGGCGTCTGGTCGAGTGAAGATTATATTCTCACCGTGAAAGTCGAAGGCAGTACCGGCCACGCGATCGTAAAGAGCACGGATGGAGAGACGTACACCTATTTCGCGCTCACCGAAGCAGACGGCACGTATTCGGGCGGTACAGTGAGCCAGACGATCACGATCACCCCTGCGGGTTCTGATCTTTCCGTGAAGATAGCTTATGGTGGGTTCGGAGCCTTCGTGACCTACACCCGCACGTCCGATCTTCCCGCGGCTCTCGAGATCGAGGGCACGTATAAGGGAGACGACGGCTATGATTCTGTGACGATCAACTTCACGGATAAAACGGTAGACGGCGCCGAAGCGACCTTTGAAAATATCGGCGACTATATCTTGGTCAAAGCCACGGGCAACTATCTTGTCTATAAAGACGGCGAGAAGTTCTATGTCTCTACGGCGAATTTTACGCTTGAACTCAAACAGCAGGGGGGGGGTACTGAGCCTCAACCTACTGTAGATATCGAAGGCGTTTGGACGGGCGACAACATCGAGATCACCATCGACCTTGACGAAGGTGGCGAAACGGGCTATGCGGTCATCAAAACAGGAACCAACTACCAATATACCGCGCTCACCAAGTCGGGCGATGAGTATACGGGGACTGTGAATTATATGCCTGTCACATTCGCCATTGAGGGAGATAGCCTGAAATACAGCAGCGGAGATGTCACCCTCTCGGCGAGAACCGATCTTCCTGCGCATATTAAGTTCGCGGGCAAATGGTCGATGACTACCACCTCGGGAGAGGTTAAGGTCGATTTCGATAGTAAGAAAATTGAAGTCGGTAGCTCATATGACTTTACCGAAGTCGTTGCCGGCGGTTATGTGGTCGTGTATTTCAAAATGAGTACCTACCAAGATGCGGGTCTTTATATCTACAAAGATGCGGATAAGTATTACGGCGTGATCCCTGCGTTAGAATTGTATACTCCCGCCGAGTTCACGAGCGCAGGCGGCACCGCCGAGACCGAGACCGAGACCGAGCCTCAGACCGCAACGGATATCGAAGGCGTTTGGACGAAAGATAACCTCACGATAACCATCAAGCTCGAAGAAGGCGGCGAAACGGGTCATGCAGTCGTAAAAAATGGCACTAACTACTTTTACACCGCACTTACCAAGGACGGCGACGAATATTCGGGGACTGTGAATTATTATCCGATTACGTTTAAGCTCACCGCGGAAGGCCTCGTCTATAACGATGGCCAAAGCGCGGATACGACCCTTACGGAAAAGCAGGCACTCACGCCGCTCGCGCTCGAAGGCGAGTATAAAGAAACAAGTAACGGAATCACGATCAATTTCACAGATAAAACATTTTCTATGAGTGGTTCTCAACAGGCTACCTTTATAGATGTCGGTGATTTTATTGTCATCCAATTGCCGAACATGGAAAATGCAAGTTTGTTTGTCTATAAGAGCGGGAATCGAGTTTACGCATATATTGATGCGTTCCCCTCCACCGTCGAACTTACTCAGGCGTAATTAGCCGAAAAGAAACGCAAAAAAATCTCACGGGTAACCGTGAGATTTTTTTGTGTAAGGAGGAAGGCGGGGGCGCAAAAATGGGCGGGGAGGTACCGAAGTTTCGGCTTCTCCCCGACCGCAATTGGAGGCGGGAACTTTGTGCGCGCCGCCGCGGCTCTGCCGCGGCGGCGGTCTCCACATAATGGAAGATACGCTCACCGTGCGCCCGCCGACGCTTTGCGTCGGCGGGCGCACGGTGAGCGTATGAGGAAGGGAAGGTCATATGAAGGAAAATGGGGGTACCATGTCCGAAGCCGGAGCCGCCGCGCGCCGCCTTCTCCCGCGGGAGAAGGCGGCGCGCGGCGGGGGTAATGTCGGGGCGGGCAGGTCGGTATAAGGGGGGGCGGCGGATATGGGGAACGGGGCGGGATGTATAAAATGCGGGCGCGTTTCCCAAAGTATTGGCATGAAGAAAATCATCGGGAAGATCCCCGCGCAGTCCGTCGATGAACGCGAGGCGTGTTTTCCGGCGGCGGGTGGGAAAAAGGGCGAGGTTTGCTTTCCGCACCCCGACAGGGAGGCGCTGAAACCGTGACGGGCCGCTCCAAAGAAAACTATAACCGCAACTACATCAACTACGTCAATTCTTTCGACCCGCCCACCCAACACTTCAAAACGTGCGGCAGAGCCTTCCTCGTCGGCGGCTTTATCTGCTGCATCGGGCAATTCTTCCGTTTTATGCTCGAAATGGCGGGGCTGACGGGCGATGTGCTCGCGGGGACCGTCTCCGCCATCCTCATCTTCCTCGGCACCTTTTTGACGGGGGTGGGCGTCTATGACCGCATCGGCAAAAACGCCGGCGCGGGCAGCATTGTCCCCATTACCGGCTTCGCCAACTCCGTTGCCTCGCCCGCCATCGAGTTTAAGACCGAGGGGTTCGTCTATGGCATGGCCGCAAAGATGTTTGTGGTCGCCGGGCCCATCATCGTGTTCGGCGTGAGCGCCGGCGCCGCCGTGGGGCTTATTTATTGGCTCATCGGGCTGTGATTTTTTTGGGACAAAGACTGGTGCGACGATGAGGCGGGGCGGTTGGTTGTGCGCTTTGGTTTATCGTTGACGGAGGTGGTGCAACGCCCTACGGGTGGGAAGTGCAGTAAAAAGGCGAGGATGATAGAATTCTACTGTGAGTAGATATGGATCGGGGCGCATCAAAAAAACGAATAAAATAATGAAGCCGATGACAGTAAAGACAAGAAAGAGTGAGAGGTCGAGGGGGACGGCGAGGTGGGAGAAGACGGAGCAGTATAGTAAGAAAAGGGTGAAAGAGGACAAAGAAGAGAGAAGTGCGAGAGGATAGAGTAGAAAGAGAAAGAAATGGGGGGATGAGAAGCGAGAGAGGATGGGGGTGGACGGAGTAGTATAGTAAGAGAAGGGTGAGAGAGGACAAAGAAGTGAGAGGGGCGAGAGGATAGAGTAACAGGAGAAGGATGAGGGGATAGAGGAGAGAAAGTTCTACCTTATATTGAATACATAAAAAGTCGGCGGGGAAGAGATGTGAACGTGAAGGGGAAATTCAAGCAAATTGTTGCAAATTGTTGCATACGGCGATTTTTTGTGGTACAATAAAGAAAAAATCAAAGGAGTAAAACATATGGCGAAAATTACGGCGGACACCCTCATTGCGGAGTGCCTTGAACGCAACCCCAACGCGGCGGAGATCTTGCTTTCCGCCGGGATGCACTGCTTCGGCTGCGCCCTCGCCCACGGCGAGACCATTGCGGAGGCGGTCGCCGTCCACGGCAAAGACCTCGACGAACTCTTGGAAAAACTCAACGAAGGGGTGGAATAAAAGGCCGCGCGGTTTGCGCGGGGGAAATTTGAAGAAATTCGGCGTGTCGCGTGGGTGCGGCGCGCCGATTTTTTTATGAGGGGCGCTGCCCGAGGGGAACCCCCTCCCGCGCCCTCCCCCTTGGGAAGGGGGGAGGGTAAGATAAAAGCCTACCCCTGCCAAGTGGAGTTCAGAGTCTGCCCCTGCCATTAGGGAAAGATACGCTCGCCCTGCCGCCCGTCCGCTTTTGCGGACGGGCGGCAGGGCTCGGTATGAGGAGGGATGGGGGATCAGAGAGGGGTGGAGGGGGTACAAAGGGATGGGATTATAGTGGGGGCGGTGGGGATTAGAGAGGAGTGGAGGGGCGGTGGGAAGGGTGGTGGGAGCGGCGGAATTCGACGGGGGAGGAGCCCGTCGCCTTCTTGAAGAAGCGGGAAAAGTTGTGTGCGCTCTCGAAGTTGAGGTAGAGGGCGACCTGCGCGACGGTGTACTGCGTCTCCAATAAAAGGCGCTCTGCCTCGGCGGTTCGCTGCGCCGTGATGTAGTGCTTCAACGTGACGCCCTCCGTCTCGTGAAAGACGGCGGAGAGGTACTTCTCGTGGTAGCCGAGTTCCCTTGCGACGTCGCGGACGCGGATCTCGGAGAAGCGGTGGAAGGAGACGAAATTTTTGACCTTCTCGCACAGCAATTTCCGCGGCGGGGCGCCCTCCGATTCCCGTTCTTCGTGCCCCCGTGCAAGTTCGATGAGGATCTGCGTTGCGAGGTATTTGGAGCGCGTGGAGCGGGGCGCTTCCGCCTCCGAGGCGAGCAGCATGGACGCTAAAACTCGCAGCGTTTGCGCATTTTCGTAAGTTCCCTGCGGCGGGAGCGAGACGCTCGCGGGCAGGGCGGGGCAGTGGAAGTGCATCCAATAGAAGCGGCATTTGCACTCCCTCGTGCCGTGCTGGAAGCGCGTGGGCGACATGATGAGATATTCCCCCGCGCGGACTTCGTACTCCCGATCTTCGTCGGCGATGAAAAGTTCGCCCTCGGTGACGATCATCATCTCGTACTCGTAGAGGCGGCGGGTGAGGTGCTTCCAGCCGCGGGCGGGCGAGATGAATTCCCCGAACCACAGCATATCGATGGGCACCCGCAAATCGAAGTGTAACATCTTACTTTTTGATACCCTCGCATGGCGTAATGAGATTGCTTTTTGCGCCGTGTTTTTCTATAATGATGATAGCATATATTTTCGGAAAATACAAGGGCTGAACAAAAAAACCGAAAAAAGGGGAGATTTTGAAAAAATGAAACATTCCATCAGAAAGAGAGTGGTTGCTTCGGCGGTTGCCTCCTTACTTTGCGTACCTATCCTTTTGGGGACGCTCGCGGGGTGCGGCGGCGGCAGCGACGGATTGACGGCGGAGGAGGACAGCGGCGCCATTTCCTATGCGGATATGGGGGCGGTCGCCGACACCGATGCGTATGCCGCAAATGCGCTCGAAAAGGAAATCACCTATCTCCTTTCCCTCGATGCGAAGCGGCTCCTCTACAACTTCCGCGACAACGCGGGGCTGAGCGTACAGGGCGCGCAGAAGTACAGCGGGAGCGGCTCGTGGGAGAACTCCCTCATTGCGGGGCACACGATGGGGCACTACCTCTCGGCGCTCTCGCAGGCGTACGCAAACGGCGGGACGCCTGACGCCAAAAAGAAGCAACTCAAGACCCGCCTCGACTACATCGTGAGCGAACTCGGTCTGTGCCAAGCCGAGAGCGGCGTGGACGGCAATCCCCGCAAGGCGGAGGCGGGCTTTTTGTGGGGCGGAAACAAGACGAACAGTTCGAATGTGGAGTTCCAATTCGACAATGTGGAGATCGGGAAAACGAATATAAATACCGAGGCGTGGGTGCCGTGGTACACCATGCACAAGATCCTCGCGGGGCTCATCGACGCGTACAGGCTCGCGGGCAGCGAGGAGGCGCTCACCGTTGCGAAGGCGCTCGGCGACTGGACGTATGACCGCGTGACGGATTGGACCGAGGCGAAGAGGCGGGTAGTTCTCTCCACCGAATACGGGGGCATGAACGACTGCCTCTATAACCTCTATGCCGTGACGGGCGACGAGAAGTACGCCGTTGCGGCGCACCAATTCGACGAGGATATTCCCACGCAAGGGAGTTTTTCGCAGACGTCGATGGTGGAACTCATGTACAACAACGAGACGAACAACTATCTCCAAGGGCAACACGCCAACACGACCATTCCCAAGATCATCGGGCTTCTCAACGGCTACATCCAGACCAAGGATAAGTCCATAGAGGGTGTGACCGAACAAATTGGCGGGCGCGCCTCGAAGCCCTCGATGTATCTCGAAGTCGCCGAAAACTTCTGGACGCGCGTCGTGGAGCATTTGAGTTATGTGACGGGCGGCAACTCGGAGGACGAGCACTTCCGCGCCGACGATACGCAGAACAGGTACCGCGACTACGACAACTGCGAGACGTGCAACACTTACAATATGTTGAAACTGACGCGGATGCTGTTCTCGCTCACCAAGGATAAGAAATATCTCGACTACTACGAGAACACCTATATCAACGCCATTCTCTCGTCGCAGAACCCCGAGACGGGCATGACGATGTACTTCCAGCCCATGGCCTCGGGCTACTATAAGACGTACTCCACGCCCGAGAGCAGTTTCTGGTGCTGTACGGGCAGCGGCATGGAGAGTATGTCCAAACTCGGCGACAGCATCTACTACACGGCAGGCAATGCGACGTATGTTGCGATGTATATGAGTTCGACGTATAAGACGGAGGACGTCTCGCTGACGATGACCGCCGACCTCGAGAACTCCGACAAGGTGACCGTGAAAGTGGAGGACGGGGAGACAATTCTCCGCCTGCGCCGCCCCGACTGGACGACGAGATTCGAGGTGAAACTCAACGGCGAGGCGCTGGACGTTTCGGAGAGCGGGGACTTCGTCTCCGTGAAGGTCTCCGACGGCGCGGAAGTGGAACTCACCCTCGGCAAGCAGATCACGATGCACAACCTGCCCGACGCGCAGAATGTGTATGCCTTTAAGTACGGCCCCTACGTGCTCTCCGCCGAACTCGGCACGGAGAACATGAAGAGCGGTACGCACGGCTGGGCGGGCTCCATCGAAGTGCCCAACAAACTCGCGGGATTGAAGGAGGATTACAACATCTCCAACGACTCCATGAGCGACTTCAAGGCCAACATCAACACCTATATGGCGCGGGGCGAGGACGGCAAGTTCACCCTGACGGGCATCGAGGGCGGCCCGCTCACCTACTCCATCCACTACAAGCAGCACACGCAGCGGTATTCGCTCTACTTCCGCTTTATCGGCAAGGACTCTGCGCCCGACACGGACAACGGCTTCACAGAGAGAACCGTCGATTCCATCCAGCCCGGACGCGGGCAATATGAGACGTCGGAGCGCATGATAAATGCGACGAACAGCACGGGCGCCGATTCCGAGACCAGCCGCTATGCCAACGCGGGAGGCTCCTTCTCCTACTATATGGGCGTGGATAAGAGCAAGCCGGACGTCAACTACCTCATGACCAACTTCATGAAGGCCGACAACGGCAAGACCATCAAGATGAGCGTGGGGAGCAAGGTGATCTTCTCGGCGACCCTCAACTATACGGGTACGGACACCATGTACGAGGTGTATATCCCCATTCCCAAGGACGTCGTGAACGGGGCGACGAAACGAACCATCGACACGAGAGAAATGGACTGCATTCTCATCAAGATCGAGAGCAAAGTGGCGGGGCAGGCCTCCGCGAGGGTCGTGAGTGCGTTCAATACGCTCACCCGCGAACTCAAACAGGGCAGCATCGCCTACTTTGTGGACTGCGGCGATCACGACCCCACGACGCTCTCTTCGGGGGATACGCTCGGGCTGTTTCAGTCGGTCACCGACCAAGTGTTCGGTGCGGACGCAGTAACGGGCGCAAGTTGGGGCGTTGTGGACGAATATAACAAGACCTGGGGCACGGGGCTTGCTTATTCCACGCCGCATGGAAATGCTGACGCGATACGCGGGCAAGTGCCGAACGGCGGGGTCTCCACGAACAGCACGTGGGCGAAAGAGGACGTGGATGACGGCGCGGATAAGACGATCTCCAACCGCTACACCAAGAACCAATACGAGTGCGGACTGACGGCGATGAAACTTTCGTACAAATTCGTCTTGCCCAACGGCAATTACACGGTGAAGATGTACTTTGCCGACCCGTGGGAGTGCTCCAAAAATGCCGACGTGGCGGCGAACGGGACGAATAAACTCACCAACGCCGCCTGCGGGCAGGAAGTGAGTTTTACCGTGAACATCACGGACGGGATGCTGACGCTGGATGTCACCAACCCCGTGAATGAGGTGGCGGGAGATAAGTGCATCAACCTTGCGTATATCATCATCGCGTATGCGGGATGATCGATGTAAGGGGGGAAAGAGGGCGCCGCGGCTTTTGGCCGCGGCGCTTTTCTGTATGGGGAAGGGCGGGCTTTTTTTTGGGGGGGGGTGAAAAAGATCCGCTCGCGGGGCGCCCGCCGCGCAAAACGCGGCGGGCGCCCCGCTCGGGATGAGGAGGGTGGGGAGGAAGCGGGCGGGGTACATAAAAGGAGACCCGCTCCGATTGGGGCGGGTCGAAGGATGGGGGGATGACGCGGTGATTTCGCGGGCGGCGGCTACTTCGCGGCGGTGCCGCTCGTGCCGCCCTTAGTCGAAAATAGTGCGGGCGGGGCAGAATGACGCGGCTACCCCACCCCCGCCCCTACGGGGCACCCCCATTGCGGAGAAAGGCTCCACATATCATAGGTCGCCTTTCCCGAAAGCCTCAAGGAAGGCTCCCGAGGAGGGGGGTGGTGAGTTCAGAATGACGCGTGGGATAAGGGGGCGGTGAGTTGGTTTCCGAGGGTGAGCGCTAATTATCCTTATTCGTAAACAGGGCGAAGATTTGAAGGAGGAGTTTGAGGATGAACTGGATGAGTTTCAGGATGGCGATGATGAAGTCGGTGATGTACGCGAGGATGTACGTTTTCAGCACCCGCTCCGCCTTGTCGATTTCCTCGGGCTGGAAGAGTTCCGTCTGCGGCAAAAGTTCGATCGTCTCGCGCGTGGCGCGCCGCTCCACCGAGACCGTCAGCCCGGCGAGCACCATGGCTATGACGAAGAACGCGAGCCCGATCGCCGTCATGATCAGCGTTGCGATACCCGTGAAATCTATTCCGTTGAGGGTCAGGACGAGGTCGATGACGAGCCCGATGAGGACGAGCGGAATGAAGAACATGGGCCCGAATACCGCGCACTGTTGCAATCTCCACCGCGCGCGGAACTTCGCGCTGTCCTCCTTGTCTTGCCGCACGAGCACGGCCTTCTGTGCCGCAAGCGCCACCGCCGAGACGTTTCTCCCATAGAAGGTGGTCCTGCGGAGATAGATCGTCTTTTTGGAGGGATTGTAGTGGTTGTTGTAGAAGAGGGCGCGGAAAAAGCCCTCCATTTCCACCTTGACGTCGGTGATGCCCAAGCGCTGTAAGACGTTGAGCGCCGCCTGTTCGCCCGTGATGCCGCTCGCAATGGGCTTGCGCGCGATCCAATAATTCCACGCGATGATGAGCCGCAAGATGCCGAATACGATACTTGCGACGACGATGGCGATCCCGACGACGAGAAGCGCAAAAATGAGCCAGAGCCCGACGCCCAATTCCGCCGCCCAATCGTCGAAAATACTCAAAAGCAGCTTTTGCATGGTGGCCTCCTTTCCTTTTCGGGCAGTATAACACAGAAAGACGGGGTTGTCAATAGGTTTACAAGGGTTTGGCAAGATACACTCGGCGGCGGTTCCGTCCGCAATGGCGGACGGAACCGCCGCCTCGGTATGAGGAGGGACAAAAAAAGAACGGCCTTGCAATCGTTCTTTTTTGTCGTGGAGTGGGGCAGGGCAGGGGACAGTATGGGGAGAGCAAAAAGAAACTGCCCTCCCCGAGGAGAGGGCAGTCTTTTCGGAAGAATTATTCTCTGCCTGCCATCTTCTTGTAGCCGGCGAGGCGCTCCTTGGAGCTCTCCTCCGTCTTCTTGAAGAGTTCTTCGGCGACGGCGGGCTGCGTCTTTTTGAGGGACGCGTAGCGCGTTTCGCCCAAAATGAATGCCTGATAGTCGCCCGTCGGATCCTTGCTATCCAGCGTGAAGGGATTTTCGCCCTTCGCCGCGAGTTCGGGATTGTAACGGTAGAGCTGCCAATAGCCGCACTCGACCGCGTTCTTCTCTTCCTGCTGGGACTTCGTCATATTGATGCCGTGATTGATGCAGGGAGCATACGCGATGATGAGGGACGGCCCCTTGTAGGCTTCCGCCTCTTTGAGCGCCTTGACGAGCTGACCCTTATCGGCGCCCATGGCGACCTGCGCGACGTACACGTAGCCGTAGGAGGCGGCGATCATGCCGAGATCCTTCTTCTTGACGCGCTTGCCGCTCGATGCGAACTTCGCAACGGCGCCGATGGGGGTGGACTTACTTGCCTGACCGCCCGTGTTGGAGTACACCTCGGTATCGAGGACGAGGACGTTGACGTCTTCCCCGCTCGCAAGCACGTGGTCGAGGCCGCCGTAGCCGATGTCGTACGCCCAGCCGTCGCCGCCGATGATCCAGAAGGACGGCTTGACGAGGCAATCTTTATCGGCGAGGATCTCATCGACGAGAGCGAGTTCTTCGCCTTCGCACTCCTTGCGGCACTCTTCGAGTTCCTTGACGAGGGCGGCGGCTGCCGTCTTGCTCGCCTCCGCTTCGCCGATGGCCTCCAGCCAATCGGTGAGGGGCTTCACGCACTCGGGATATTCCTTCCACATCTCGGCGAGTTTTGTGACCTTCTCGGCGAGGGCGGTACGGCGCGCCTTGTAGGCGAGGTGCATCCCGTAGCCGAATTCGGCGTTGTCTTCAAACAGGGAGTTCGCCCAAGCGGGCCCCTTGCCCTGCTTGTTCGTCGTGTAGGGGCAGGTGGGGGAGGAGCCGCCGTAGATGGACGAGCAACCCGTGGCGTTGGCGACGATCATTCTGTCGCCGAAGAGCTGGGTGACGACCTTCACGTAGGGCGTTTCGCCGCAGCCTGCGCAGGCGCCCGAGAACTCGAAGAGGGACGGAGTGAACTGCGACTTCTTGACGTCCGCCATCTTGACATTGGAAAGGTCGGCTTCGGGGAGATCGACGGCGTAGTTCCAATTCTTCGCCTCTTTCTCCTCGAGTTCGGCAAACGGCACCATGACGAGCGCCTTGTTGCCCTTCATGCCGGGGCAGACTTCGGCGCAGACGCCGCAGCCCATACAGTCGAGCGGGCTCACCTGCATTCTGAACTCGTAGCCGGGGATGCCCGTTGCGGGCTTGGTTTCAAACGCTTCGGGCTTCTCGGCGCCCGCCGCGACGAGGGCGGGACGGATGCAGGCGTGAGGGCAGACGAAGGAGCACTGGTTGCACTGGACGCAGTTTTCCTTCACCCACTTGGGCACCATGACGGCGACGCCGCGCTTTTCGTACTTCGTCGTTCCCGTGGGGACGGAGCCGTCCGCATTGAATGCCGAGGAGGGGAGTTTGTCGCCCTCGAGGGCGAGGATGGGAGCGATGACGCTCTTGAAGTATTCGTTGTCGGCGAGTTTGACCATCTCCGCGCCCTCCGTCGTCGTCTTCCACGAGGCGGGGATGCGGATCTGCTTCAAATTGGCCTTCGCGCTGTCGATGGCGTTGTAGTTCATCTGCACGATGGCGTCGCCCTTTCTTGCGAAGGACTTATATGCCATCTTCTTCATGTATTCGACGGCGTCGGTGTAGGGCATGATCTGCTCGTTGATGAGGAAGAACGCCGATTGCAGAATGGTGTTGGTTCTGCCGCCGAGCCCCAACTTGCGCGCGATCTTGATGGCGTCGATGACGTACAGTTTCGCCTTCTTCTGGGCGAGGGCGTTCTTCATCTTGGCGGGCAGGTTCTTTTCGAGATCCTTGACCGTCGTCCACGGGCAGTTGAGAAGGAAACTGCCGCCCTTCTTCAAGTCGCTCGTCATGTCGTAGCGGATGACGTACGAGGGGTTGTGGCAGGCGATGAAGTCCGCCGCGTCGATGAGGTATTCGCTCTGGATGGGCGTCTTGCCGAAGCGGAGGTGCGAGACGGTGATGCCGCCCGACTTCTTGCTGTCGTAGAAGAAGTAGGCCTGCGCGTACATATCGGTGTGGTCGCCGATGATCTTGATGCTGTTCTTGTTGGCGCCGACGGTGCCGTCCGAGCCGAGGCCGTAGAACTTCGCCGAAGTGGAGCCCGCAGGCGCGGCATCGAACTTCTCGGAGAAGTCCAAAGAACTGTTCGTCACATCCTCATAGATGCCGACGGTGAAGTGGTTCTTGGGCTCCTTCTGCTCAAGGTTCTTATAGATGGAGAGCACCATGGAGGGATTGAACTCCTTGGAACCGAGGCCGTATCTGCCGCCGACGACCTGAATGTTCTTGACGCCCTTTTCGAGGAGCGCGGTGCACACGTCGAGGTAGAGGGGCTCGCCGAGGGAGCCGGGCTCCTTCGTCCTATCCAAGACGGCGATCTTCTTGCAGGTCTTGGGAATGGCTGCGACGAAGGCGTCGGCGACGAAGGGACGGTACAGGCGGACTTTGATGAGGCCATACTTCTTGCCCTTCGCGTTGAGTTTGTTGATGGACTCTTCCACGGTCTCCGCACCGGAGCCCATGATGACGATGACGTGTTTTGCATCGGGCGCGCCCACATAGTCGAAGAGGTGGTAACTCCTGCCCGTGAGGGCGGAGACTTCGTCCATCATCTCCTGCACGATGGCGGGGGTCGCCGCGTAGTAACTGTTCGCCGTCTCCCTGTTCTGGAAGTAGGTGTCGCCGTTCTGCGCCGTGCCGCGCTGGACGGGGTGCTCGGGGTTGAGGGCGCGCGCCTTGAATTCGGCTACGTCCTTGGCAAGCCCCTTCTTATCGAAGAGCGCCTTCATCTCGTCATAGTCGATGGCGTCGATCTTGGAGACCTCGTGGGAGGTGCGGAAGCCGTCGAAGAAGGAGAGGAAGGGCACACGGGCGCGGAGCGTTGCAAGGTGCGCGACGGTGGCGAGATCCATGACTTCCTGCACGGAGCAGGAGGCGATCATCGCAAAGCCCGTCTGACGGCACGCCATGACGTCGGCATGGTCGCCGAAGATGTTCAGCGAGTGCGCCGCAAGGGCACGTGCCGAAACGTGCATGACCATGGGGAGAAGTTCGCCCGAGATCTTGTACATATTGGGGATCATCAAAAGAAGCCCCTGCGAGGCGGTGTACGTCGTGGTGAGAGCGCCCGCGGCAAGGGAGCCGTGCACGGCGCCCGCGGCGCCGCCTTCCGACTGCATCTCGGTGATGCGGAGTTTCTGTCCCCACATATTCACTCTGCCCTGCGTCGCCCACTCGTCTGCCGATTCTGCCATCGGCGAGGAGGGGGTGATGGGGTAGATCGCCGCCACTTCGCTGAATGCGTAAGCGACGTGCGAGGCGGCGGTGTTGCCGTCAATCGTCATCTTTGTCATCAAAAAACCTCCAAAAATTGTTTTTCATGTAGAAAGCACGGCAAAAAACAGCCGGTTTTTCGCCGCCGAAATCATTATATTGCATTTTATTTGGGAAGTCAAGGGCGCGCGTGAAAATATTTTGCATTTTTTAATGGGCGCGACGCGCGCGTACGCGTGAGGGGAGAAAATGCGTCCGCCCCGCGTACGGTGCGGGGCGGACGGACGATATGAGAAAATGATGTGAGGTCAATCGATGATATTTTCGTAGCGGAAGAGGGGAGAGGCGAAGAATTCGGACAACGTGATGTCGAGCCCCGCGGTGATCTCGTAGAGCAACGTCACGCTTGGATTATCGTGCAAGGAGCGCACCACCGCGCTGATCGTTGACTGCGAAACGCCCGTTTTCATAGCAAGAGCGTATTGCGTCAGTTTGCGCTCCTTCATGAGCTCCCTTAAACGTTTTGAAATCGCTTCGCAAAGTTTCATGCCGTCAGTATTTGTTCTACTTTTCCGCGGAAAAGAGCGCCTCCATGGGAACGCCGAGCGCCTTTGCGATCGTAAACACTTCGGCGTCCGTCGCAATGCGATGTTGCCCCTCGAGTTTGGAATAACTCGTGGGGTTGATGTCGAGCCCGTCCGTCTGTAACCGCGCGATGAAGTCCTTTTGGCTGATGCCGCGCACAAGGCGGAGTTGTTCCACATTTTTGCCGATGCGGTTGCTTGTTCCGTAATTCTTTCTCGGTTTCATGGCTTTTTACTTCTCATTTGGAAGTATAGCACGGCGTTTTATCGATATTATGCCGAATTGGAATTATAATGAAGAATATTCCGAGAGAGGGCGCAGAAAAAAAGTTCGCAATGGCGAACTTTTTTTGTAAAAACGGCGTTCAAACAGTTGACAGAGTGAAATGTTTCTGATACAATATGCCCGTAAGTTCGCAATGGCGAACTGTTTTTTCGGAGATGAAGTTCGCAATGGCGAACTCGAAGGAGATCTATGCCGTTAGTACTCGCGCCCATCGGGCAGGAGGTGACCATCGTGAAGATCGTCGCCGACGACAAAACCAAAAAGCATTTGTCAAATTTGGGCGTCCTCGTGCAGGGGACGATCACCGTGCTCTCCGCGAGCGGCGGGAGCACCGTGTGCCGCGTGAAGGAGGGCAGGCTCGCCCTCGATCGGAATATCGCTTCCCACATTTACGTTGGATAATATTGGATAATATCGGGCAGACGCGCCGAAGAGCCGATCTGCCATGGAGGAACAAATTTTTTATGGCAACCAAGACACTCGATGAATTTTCCATCGGAGAGAGGGGCGTCATCAAGACCGTCGCGGGCGAGGGAAGGATCCGTCGCCGCCTCTTCGATATGGGCGTGACGCCCGGCGCGGAGGTCATGCTCCGCAAGCGCGCCCCCCTCGGCGACCCCATTGAGGTGACCATCCGTGGGTATGAACTTACCCTGCGCAAGTCGGAGGCGGGGCTCGTGACGATGGAGGTGAAAGCATGAAAAACTTCGCTTTGGCGGGCAACCCCAACTGCGGCAAGACGACGCTCTTCAACCTCTTGACGGGCTCGACGGCGTATGTGGGGAACTGGCCCGGCGTCACCGTGGATAAGCGCGAGGGCACCTACAAGAAGGGGGAGGAACCCGTGAAGATCGTCGATCTTCCCGGCATCTATTCGCTCTCGCCGTATACGCCCGAGGAGGTCATCTCGCGCAACTTCATTCTCGACGAGAAGCCCGACTGCGTCATCGACGTCGTGGATGCGACCAACCTCGAGAGAAACCTGTACCTCACGACCCAACTCATGGAGATCGATGTGCCCGTCATCATCGCGCTCAACATGATGGACGCCGTGGAAAAGCAGGGGGATCAGATCGACGCCAAGGAACTCGAACGCAAGATAGGGCTGCCCGTCGTCGCTATCTCCGCCCTGCACGGCACGGGCATCAAGGAACTCATGGACAGGGCGATCTCCGTCTCCAAAGAGGGGAGGGAGGGCACGACGGTGCTGCACGATTCTCCGCTCGCCCACCTCGTGCGGGACGTCACCATCGCCTTAAAGGGCGCAAAGGTGGGTGCGCCGCTCTTCCACGCCGTCAAACTCGCCGAGATGGACGAGATCGAGACGGGGATGCACCCCGAACTCGTCAACATGGTGGACGAATTCAAAGCGACCTTCCAGGACGACACCTTCGGGGACGATTTGGAGGCCGTCGTCGCCGACGCGCGGTATAAGTACATCTCCGCCAACTATTCCTCCGCCTACCGCAGGAAGGAGCGCCGCGAACAACTCTCGCGGAGCGACAAGGCGGATAAAATTCTGACGCATAAAGTTTGGGGCATCCCCATCTTCATCGTCATTCTCTTCTGCATCTTCCATGTGACGTTCGCCGAGGACTTCTTCTATATCAGCGGCTGGGCGTCGCTCGCGGGCACACCGCTTCCCGCACTTGCCGACCTCGGCTACGATACGGAGAACATCGGGGTGCAACTGCTCGCCTGTTTCTACGACGGCGCGCTGTTCTCGCCCGGGGTCATCTTGCAAAATCTCATGGGATGGCTGACGGGGCTCGTCGGCATGGGCTTCGAGGAGGCCTGCGCCAATGCGCCCGAGTGGGTCTCGGGGCTCATCGTGAATGGTGTTTGGGAAGGCCTCGCCGCGGTGCTCAGTTTCATTCCGCAGATTCTCGTTTTGTTCCTGTTCTTCTCCATTCTGGAGGATAGCGGCTACATGGCGCGCATTGCGTTCATTATGGATCGAATTTTCCGCCGCTTCGGGCTCTCGGGCAGGGCGTTCATGCCCATGATCATGGGCTTCGGGTGCTCCATTCCCGCCATGATCAACACGCGGACACTCGCGGACGACAACGAACGAACGAGTACGGTGCGCGTCATCCCGTTCTTCTCCTGCGGCGCAAAGTTGCCCATTCTCACGGCGATCGCGGGCGGCATCTTGGGGGCGGCGGATGCGCCCATGGTCGATCTCATCGTGCTCTCGATGTACGTTCTCGGCATTCTCGTCGCCGTGACGACGGTCATTCTCATGCGCGCCACGACGATGCGGGGGGACGTGCCGCCCTTCATCATGGAACTCCCGCCCTATCATAAGCCGCTCTTCAAGGGGCTGATGATCCACCTGTGGGATAAACTCAAACACTTCGTCAAGAAGGCGTTCACCATCATCCTCGCCTCCACCATCGTGGTGTGGTTCCTCTCGCACTTCTCGTGGGATTGGCGGTACCTCCCGGACGAGGAGATGGGCGCGAGCATCCTTGCGAGCATCGGGATGTTCATCCAGCCGCTCTTCACGCCGCTCGGGTTCGGCTCGCAGCTGGGTAGGGCCGCGGGCTGGGTGTTCGCCGTCGCCGCCATCACGGGGCTCATTGCAAAGGAGAACGTCATTGCGACCTTCTCGACGCTCGCAGCCTCCCTCGTGGCGGGCTTCGAGGCTACAGAAGAGGGCGTGAGCGAAGTCATCACCCTCATGGGGCAGACGGGCATCACGATCCCCGCGCTCATCGCCTTTATCGCCTTCAATATGCTCACCATTCCCTGCTTTGCGGCTTGCGCCACGGCGCGGGCGGAACTGCCCAAGGGCAAGTTCAAGTGGACGCTCCTCTTCTGGGTGTGCACCTCGTATACGGCAGCCATGGCCATCTACCTCATCGGCAGTTGGTGGTGGACGGTGTTCATCTTCGCGGCAGTCGCGGCGGCGGCCATTGCGGGCATTTGGTTTTGGAATAAGAAGCACCCCGTGAAGCAAAACGAGGCACCCATGTCCGAGGAAGAGGCGCACGAAGAGGCTGCCGAAGTCGCAGCGGCGGACGACGGACAGGAGGAAAAATTATGAGCTGGTGGGAAATTCTTCTCATCATCGCGGCGGCGGGGTTCGTCGTTGCCGTGGCGGCGGTCTCCATCATTCGCAGAAAGCATGGGAAGAGTTCCTGCGACTGCGGGGGAAACTGCTCCGCCTGCGCGGGCTGTAAATACAGCAAGCCGCCCGAAAAAACCGACCATACGCAATCTCCATAAATCTTGTAAGAGCCATTCCCGTTGCGGAGTGGCTCTTACGGTTTGGTTGCATTTTTATGCCCCGCCCCCTGTGTCCCCCTCCCCGCGGAAACGCCGCGGGGAGGGGGATAAAATAACGGACGGAGAAAGAGCGAACAGGCGGCGGATGAGGGGGAGAGGACGGTGGGCAAAAATGCGGAATTTCCGGAAAGTGTTGCAAAGGAAGACGGAATATGATATAATACAACTATCATTAGGGGAGGTGCAAAGTGGAGAGGCGCAGGCGCAAAATCATTCTTCTCATTTTGATCGCGTTTTGCCTGTTCGCGCTGGGCGCGGGCTTATTGTTCGTTGTGCCCCGCGAGGATGCGGCCGCGCAGACCTACTTCGGGTCAAAGAACGTGGCCGACCTCCGAAGCGCCGATCCAGCCGAGATTGCCGCGCGCTCGCAGTACAGCGGCCGTGACTACGGCATCGTCTCGACGGTGAAAAACCAGGGCGGGTACAGCCTCTGCTGGGCATTCGCAACGTACGCCGCCTCCGAGGCTTCCATCCTCCGCGAGGGGCTCGCGGTGCAGTCGCCGTATTTCGACCTCGAAGAGCGTGTCCTCGCCTATCGTGCGCACAACCCCGTGGGCGATCCCTTCCACCTCATCGACGACGACGTGACAGAGGGCGACGGATCGTGGAACAAGGGCGGCTATGTGGAGGCGGCGGGCAAGACGCTGCTGCAGTGGCGGGGCCCCACCATGCAATATTACGATACAAACGACGCGGCCGCCGTCCGCAGAGAGGACTATGAGATCAAGTACAAACTCGAGAGCATGATGACCGTGAAGTATTCGGTGGACGCCGTAAAACTGCTCGTCGCGGAGTACGGGGCGGCGGCGTTTTCCTTCCCGATCCATACTTATTCGACGGGCTACTACGATATCGATACATATTTCAACAACACGGGGCAATCCAAAGCAAATCCGCACGGTTGCATCATCGTCGGCTGGGACGATACCATTCCCGCTTCCAAATTCAAGCCGCGGGCTTCCACGGGCGACGGCGGGTGGATCGTGAAGAACAGTTGGGGATCGGAGAGACATGACGAGGGGTACTTCTACCTCTCCTACGATTCCGACATCTACGACATCTGGGCGTTCGACTATACAAAGGCGGAAGCATTCGACAATCAATACCTCTACAACGGCACCATAGGCCGCGGCTCCGTCTCCATTTACGGCGAGGACGACGCAACTGCCCGTGCCGCGGCCATCTACTGCGCGCAGGGCGGTACGAGCGAGACGCGCGAGGAACTCACCGCCGTCAACGTCGGCATCGGCGGGGAGGATGTCACCGTCAACATATCCGTGTATACGGGGCTTCAGCCCAACTACGGCAACCCTTCGTCGCCGCTGAATGACCCCGTCTGCGGCGAGCCCGTTTCGACCGCCTCGGCGAAGGTCACGCGGGACGGATATTATACGTTCTATCTCGATAAAAGTGTGCCCCTCGAGAACGGGGAGTCCTTCTCCGTCGTCGTCGAGGCGACGAGCGGAACGGAGAAAAAGGCGCGCATCCTCGGTACGCAGGACTATTTCAGCACCAACGACATGACGTTTGAATACAAGGACGGCGCGTGGAGCAATCTTAAAAATTACGGCAATTACTGCGCCCACGTCCGCGCCTATACGAGGAACGTCGCGCGGGAAGAAGAGGTATCCGCAAACGACCTACAATTCGCGCGGATGACCCTTGACGAGCACAATTTCACATATTCCGGCGAAATGTATATGCCCAAAGTGACGGTCACACTCGGCGGAAAAACGCTCCGCGAGGGGCAGGACTTCGAACTCCGCTACGAGAACAACAAAAATGCGCTCGGGAACGCCGTTGCGATCGCAGAGGGGCGCGGCGAGTACACGGGCGAGGCGCGGGCGCACTTCTATATCGCGCAGGCGAAAGAGGCGCCGAATAAGCCCGTTACGAGTTCCCAAAGCCCCATCGTCGTGGGGAGCGAAGTGACCCACCTCGGCCAGATCCCGCTTCCGGAGGGGTGGGAATGGTGCATCGACGTCGATCTCACGAAATACGCCTCCGACGAGCCCATGGGTTGGGCGATCAAATTCCCCGTGACGGACGGCAATTATGTGCCGAATGTGCACGACAAAGAGACGGGGGAGGAGTATATTCAGGCGGGCGTCTATGTCAAGCGCGAGAGCAAATCGCATATGCCCGCCCCGATTACGGGCGCAGAAGTCACGGGGACGGGGGAATATTTCTATTCGGGTGAATATATTGTGCCCGAGGTCGTCGTGAAGGTAAACGGCTGTGTGCTTACGCGGGGTCTTCACTATAACGTCGTTTCTACCGCCGTCGATGCGGGGAATGCAACGGCGACCGTCGTGGGCACGTTCACCTTCACGGGGAGCCAAACCTTTGCATTTACGATCGGAAAATCGCAGGAGCCGCCGCGGCTCGTGCTGCCCGAGAGCATCGAAAAAGAAGAGGGCATGGAGACGCTCGGAGATATTGCACTGCCCGAAGGTTGGCGGTGGGCGGACGAAACTGCGCCGCTCGCCCTCGGCACGGTGGGGGCGACTTGCGAATACGTGGGCGCGGATGCGGACAATTATGCCGTGCTTACGCGCGAAGTGACGTTTGAACTGATAGAGAAAGCGGCGTTACCCGACCCCGACCCCGAACCCGAGCCTGATCCAAAACCCGACCCCGAACCCGATACAGGTGAAACGGGCGGCGGCGACACGGGGGATGCGGGCGGCGGCGATACGGGCGGTTCCGACGCCACAGACAGCGCCGACGACACAGACGGCGCAGACAAGGACGGCGCAAAGACGGACGGCTCGGATGGCTCGGGCGGCGGCAACGATGCGGACAAGGGAGACGGCGCGGACGAAGAAAAGGCGGGCGGGCTTTCACCCGCAGCCATTGCTGGCATCTCCGTCGGCGGTGCGGCGGGCGTAGGGCTCATTGCGCTCGCAGTCGTGCTGCTGCGCAGGCGGCTGTTCTGACGGGTTTATACGTTTATTTGCATAATTCGGGCAAAAAAGTTATTTTTATAAAATATTTTTGTGAAAGACGGGGCGGTCTTACTTGACAAGTCCGCGCGGAATTGTTACAATGGATTGTAAATCTATCCAAGGAGACCGCATTTTGATCGTCTTTAACGATAAGTCCAATTTGCTCGAGGACAGCGTCTATCACTATGAATTGCAGGACGTGAAGGAGCCCAAACTCTACCGCGAACTGTTCAACTACGAGGAGATCCCCAAGATCGCCTTCAACAACCGCCATGTTCCCATGAATATGCCGGAGGAGATCTGGATGACGGATACCACTTTCCGCGACGGGCAGCAGTCCACGTCGCCCTTTACCGTCAAACAGATCGTGGATCTCTACAAACTCATGTCCCGCCTCGGCGGCGAGAAGGGGCTCGTGCGGCAGTCGGAGTTCTTCATCTATTCCAAGAAGGATAGGGAAGCCCTCGAGGCCTGCCGCGAAACGGGGCTGAAATTCCCCGAGATCACGACGTGGATCCGCGCGAACGAGAAGGATTTCGCCCTCGTCAAAGAGATCGGCGTGGCGGAGACGGGCATCCTCGTCTCCTGTTCGGACTATCACATCTTCAAGAAGATGAACCTGACGCGCCGCCAGGCGCTCGATAAGTACCTCGGCATCGTGAAGAGCGCGCTCTCCTACGGCATCCGCCCGCGCTGTCATTTCGAGGACATCACGCGCGCCGACTTCTACGGCTTCGTCGTGCCCTTTGCGAGCGAACTCATGCGCCTTGCGGAGGAGAGTGGTATTCCCGTCAAGATCCGTATGTGCGATACGATGGGCTTCGGCGTCACCTTCCCCGGCGTGACCCTGCCCCGCAGTGTGCAGGGCATTGTGTACGGGCTTCACCACTATGCGGGGGTGCCGCACGAACTTTTGGAGTGGCACGGGCACAACGATTTCTACAAGGTCGTGACCAACGCCTCTACGGCGTGGCTGTACGGCGCCTCGGCGGTGAACTGCTCCCTGCTCGGCATCGGAGAGCGCACGGGCAACTGTCCGCTCGAGGCGATG
This sequence comes from uncultured Clostridia bacterium, assembly GCA_947628675.1. Taxonomy (GTDB): domain Bacteria; phylum Bacillota; class Clostridia; order Christensenellales; family Borkfalkiaceae; genus Gallimonas. The sequence goes on along the minus strand of CANRAR010000014.1, from coordinate 12,662 downwards.
ACGGTGGAGTACGCCTCCCTCCGCGGCACGATGGACGGCATGGATCTTACCGCCATCACCGACATTGCGCGCTACTTCGAGAAGGAGATCAACTACGCCGTTCCCCCCAAGACGCCCTTTGTGGGGCGGGCGTTCAATTCCACCCGCGCGGGCATCCACGCCGACGGAATGCTCAAGGACGAGGAGATCTACAACATCTTCGATACGGCGAAAATTTTGGGACGCCCCGCCCGCGTGACGGTGAACAAGACGAGCGGGCTCGCGGGCATCGCCTTTTGGATCAACGACTACTTCAAACTCCCCGAGGAGCACAAGGTGGAGAAGAGCGATCCCCTCGTGGGCATGATGAAGGCCGCCGTGGATGCGGAGTACGAGGAGGGACGCAATTCCTCCTTCGGCGATGACGAACTTCTCAACCTTATCTACGCCATTGATTCGCGGCGGGTGCGGGAATTCAACTATTACGGAATGCAATAAAGGAGACATTATGACGGCAAAAGAATGGCTCAAACGGTTCCGCTGGGGCGTGTTCGTCCCCGCAGTGCTGTACTTTATAGTCGGCGTGATGACGGCGGCGATGTACCCCTCCACGTCGGGCGGCACAACGTGGACTGCCTATGAGTTCACCGCAGCAGCGCTTCTGCTTATTGCGGGGGCGTGTGCCCTTGCCTATTACTTCCTCGGCAGACAGGACGACGTATTCATGCTCCTCTCGGGCGTGGGGGCGGTCTCCGTTGCCATCTATCTCTTCGTACCGCCGCTTGCAAAGCGGTACGTCGTGCCCATTGCGCTCGGCATCTCGCTCATCCTCCATGCGGCGGCGATGTTCTACGGCGGCCTGCAGATGCGGAAGGAGAAAAAAGCGGAGTTCATCGCGCGCGTCGTGCTTGGCTCGGCGTTCGCCGTTTTGGGGGTGCTCTCGTGTGTGCGCCTTTTGAGCGCGCAGGGCGATTGGATATTCGCGGGCGTGAGTTACCTCGCGTATGCGGTGTGCTCGCTCGTGTTTGCGTGGCTCGGGGGTCTGTTGGATGAGGCGGAGGAGCTGAAATTCCGCCCCGTCAAGAAGCAGGAGCCCGAAGAGGACGACGGGGGCGAATCCTCGGAGGAGACCTTGGAACCGCCAGTGGACGCCGCGCCTCCGAAAAAGAGCGCACACAGGCGTTGACGGTTTGATATTTCAATCGGTGCGAGCGATCGCGCCGATTTTTTGTAACTTTTTTCAAAATTATGTTGATTTTATTCAATTTCCATGGTAGAATAGGGAAGGCGTCGTGGAACGCAGCGAGAGAATACCATGCAAGATAAGACAAAGAACACTTGGAAGAAGGTCGGCAAATTTTTGCTGGCCGTGATTTTGCCCATCCTCATGTCGGGCATCGTGCGGGCGATCGGGCTGTATATCTTCGTCTCGCCCAACCACTTCGCGCCCGGCGGCATCAACGGGCTTGCCGTCATGCTCGAATATGCCACCGATCGGGCGGGCGTCAAGATCAATTCGGGCTACTTCCTCATCGCGTTCAACGTACCGCTCTTCTTCCTTGCGTTTTTCTGCCTCGGCAAGAAGGACGCCATTCTTTCCACCGCCTCCATGGCGCTCACCTCCGTTCTTCTCATCGTATTCGATTATATCCCCGGATTTGCGCAGGCACTCACCTTTGACGGGCTGAAAACAGCCGAACCCATCGCCTACGGCATTTACGGGGCGGTCGCGGGCGGTATCTTTCTCGGCGTGGCGCTCGCCATCATGCTCCGCGCGTGCGGCACGGCGGGCGGCACTGCGGTGCTTGCCTCCGTCGTCCACAAAAAATGGCGGTTTTTGAGCGTGAGCTGGATGACTTCCGCCTTCGACGCCGTCGTCGTGTTCGCCTCATTCTTTGTGTATTACAGAGGGGATGTAGGGTTTGCCGTAAACCTCGTGCCCGTGCTCGCCGCGCTCGTCTCTCTGTTCGTGACGAGCAAGACGTGCGACCTCATCCTGCACGGCTTCAAGACGGCGTATAAGTTCGAGATCGTCACCGACCACCCCGAAGAGGTCGCAAAAGAGATCATGGAGCGCACCCATCACGGCGTGACGCTCGTACACGCCACGGGGATGTACACGCACGAGGACAAGAGTATGCTCGTCTGCATTATCCGCAAGCGGCAGATCGCCGAACTTCAACGCATCATCAAGCAATATCCCGATACGTTTGCGTTCTTCTCGCCCACCTCCGAGGTGTACGGAAAATTCGCGAAATAGGGGTTGGACGGCGCAAAAAAGGCGCAAACTTTGCATATGGATAGAGTGTACGAAATTGCCGTCGTGGGCGGCGGCATTGCGGGCTATACCGCCGCGCTGACTGCGAAAAATTTGGGGCTCGACTATCTTTGGATCGCTCCCGAGGCATTCGGGGAGAAGACGCGCGCCGCCGAATATGTGCGCAACTTTCCCGCGTTTTCGGGGAATGGGGCGGCATTTTCTTCTGCGCTCGAAGCCCAGCGCGTCCGCGAGGGCGTGGCGCTCACACGGGCGCGGGCGGACGGCGTGTTCGCGCAGGGCGGCGGATATTTGATTACGGCGGGGAAGGAGATGTTCTCCGCGCGCACCGTCGTGCTTGCGACGGGCGTGGATCTCAAGGGTGACATCAAAGGGGAGCGCGAATTTTTCGGCAGGGGCGTGAGTTACTGTGCCGTGTGCGACGGCGCGCTCTATCGCAACAGGACGGTCGCCGCCGTTCTCTTTTCGCCCCGCTACAAGGAGGAGGCGGAGTATCTCGCCTCGCTCGCGGAGACGGTGCACTGCTTCTGCCTCTATAAGGAGCCGCATTTCAAGGCGAAAAATATCGTCGTCCATATGGGCGCCCCCGAGGAAATTTCGGGCGGGGCGCGCGTGGAGCAAATCGTCAAAAACAATAAAACGCTGTCGGTTTCGGGCGTATTTTTCCTCAAGGACAGCACCCCTGCGCGGGCGCTCTGCGGCGGGCTGGAAACCGACGGCGCGCACATCGTGACGAAAAAGGACGGCTCCACCAACCTTGCGGGGCTGTTCGCCGCGGGCGACGTGACGGGCGCGCCGTACCAATACGCGAAGGCGGCGGGGGAGGGGCTCGTTGCCGCCTATTCGGCGCGAAGATACCTCTCCGCGGCGAAAAACGGTTAAAATTCGGAAAAATCCGCGCGAAACCCCTTGTATTTCGGGCGGAACTTTTGTATAATAGGAATACGACGCGCTCTCTGCGGGCGCGAAAAAAAATCTCGGCAATTTTGCCGAGGGAAACGGGAGGTTTTATTTTTTATGGACGGCGGCGACATAGGTCTGCTAATCGCCCTTATCGTGCTCATTGTGCTCTCTTCCTTTTTTAGCGCAACGGAGACGGCTTACACAAGTTTCAGTACGGTGCGGATGCGCCGCATGGCGCAAAAAAAGCGTTCGGCGCGCATCGTTTTACGGCTCGGCGAGGACTATAACAAGGTTCTCACGACGTTACTTATCGGAAATAATATCGTGAATATCGCGGCGGCGACTATTTCCACCATCCTGTTCGGAAGGTGGATCTCCGATCCCGAACTCGCACCCACGCTCTCCACCATTGTGCTCACGGTGGTCATTCTCATCTTCGGCGAAATTACGCCCAAGACGCTCGCAAGGGAGGCGGCGGAGCGGTTTGCCTGCTTTACGGCGTACCCGCTCCTCGTGCTCACGTGGATCTGCTGGCCGCTCAACTATGTGTTCGGGTATTGGAAAAAGTTCCTGTTCCTCGTGTTCGGGCTCAACAAGAAGCGCAAAAAATACACCGAGGCGGAGTTCAAGATGCTCGTCTCCGACGTCCGCGAAGAGGGCGTTCTGAACGATACGGAGCACGAACTCATCAACCGCACCCTGCGCTACGACGAACTGCACGTGGGCTCGTGCATGATCCCCTTGGAGCGCGTCGTCCTCGCCGAAGTGCGCGATAATTCCCACCTCGTCTATAAAATTTTCCGCGAGACCAACTTCTCGCGCATCCCCGTCTACAAGGGGACGAAACAAAACATCATCGGCGTCTTGTACCGCGCCGACTTCTACGAAAATTTGCTCGCGGGGCGGCGGGATTTCCAGAATATCATCCGCCCCGTCTCTTATACGACGACGGACGAGAAGGTCTCCGACCTCATGAAGCGGATGCAGGCGATGCGCGAACAGATGGTCATCGTCGGCGCGGAGGGGAACGCCCTCGGGCTCATCACGCGCGAGGATATGCTCGAAGAACTCTTAGGCGGCGACATCGACGATAAGTACGATCTCACGCCCATCACTTCGCCCCTGCAACCGTTCATTCCCGAGCCCGAGACGCCCGAAACGGTGGACGAGACGGAGGAGTAAAAATTTCGTTCAATTTCTTTTTTCGTCTCCGCCCCTTGGGGGGCGTATGCTCAAAAATAAATTGAACGAGGGAAATAGGCGTTTGCGTCCTCTTGGGTCAACGTCTCATTACTTCGCGGCTGCGCCGCTCGTGCCGCGCTTAGATTGTAAATGGTGCGCGCGGGGCGTTCGACCAGACATTAAGCCGCAAGTATGCGGCAAATTGGGTCGTGCAGCGGCGGGAGACCCGCCTCGCACCAAGCGTCGCCGTGCGGTAGCTCGGCGGCGCGATAACCGCCTCCCCCCAGCCCCCTCCGAGGAGGGGGTGTCTCAAAGAGACGGGGGTGGGGGAAAGGAACACAGATTATGAAACTCCTCATTCCCGTGACGGCGGGATGCGAGGCTTCCGTCAAACGGCAATTAAAGGCGCTTGGCTACGGCGACTGTCCCGCCGAAGCCGGGCGCATTTCGCTTGCGGGCGACTTCTTTGACGTCGCCCGTCTCAACGTCTTTCTGCGCGCGGGCGAGCGGGTACTCATCGAACTCGGGCGGTTTCCCGCGCACACCTTCGATGAACTCTTTAACGGCGTGTTTTCCCTTCCGTGGGAGGAGTTTTTGGCACCCCATTCTGCGATTTTTATGGACGGGAAAAGCCACAAGAGCAAACTCGTCGCGGTGAAGGCGGCGGGCGGCGTCGCCAAAAAGGCAGTCCTTCGTCGGCTCTCGGAAAAACTCGGCACGACCTCTTTTGACGAGAAAGGGGAGCGCGCCGTGGTAGGCGTCTCTATAATAAACGACGTTGCGAGCATCACCCTCGACACCTCGGGCGACGGGCTCCACAAGCGCGGCTACCGCGTCAGGACGTACGACGCGACCCTCCGCGAGACGGTGGCGGCGGCGATGGTGGAGAGTAGTTATTTCCGCCGCGGCAAGGCCTTTGCCGACCTCTTCTGCGGGAGCGGAACTCTGCCCATCGAGGCCGCCATGTACGCTTTGAACATTGCCCCCGGCGCGGGGCGGGACTTCGACTTTGTGCGGTGGAAATGTGCGCCCGCAGGCGCCCTTGAAAAGGCGCGGGAGGAGGCGGCGGATGTACGCTTCCGCGGCGAAATTCCGCCCGTCTTTGCGGGGGACATCTCCATGCGCGCCATCGAGATCACCAAATTTCACGCCGCGCGGGCGGGCGTTTTTGAGCACATCCGCTTCCAATGTGCCGATATGCGCGCGTTCACTTCCGCCGAGCCCTACGGCGTACTCGTCTCCAATCCGCCCTATGGGGAGCGGTTGGGGCGGGACGACGACCTCTTTTCGCTCTACCGCGACTTTGCAACGACCTTCCGCCGCCTGCCCGATTGGAGTTGTTATTTTCTCTCCGCCTTTGAGGGCGCGGAGCGCGCGTTCGGCAGGTGTCCCAAGAAAAAGCCGCTCTCGAACGCCCATATTCCGTGTACGTTTTATGCCTATCCCGGAAAACCGCCCAAGCGATCGCCGTGAGGGCGGTTTTTTCGTAGCGTTTGTGGGTTTTTGTAAAAAAATTGTAAATTTTATGAATTTTATACTTTAATTTTGTTGACAATTCCGCGGGTGAATGTATATAATAAATAGGATTGTTCAGTACGAAACAATCATAAGCAGAGGAAAAAATGGAAATCAACGAACATCTCATCAACTTTATCCAAATCACCAAGGAAATGGAGGATCTGAACCTCTTTGCGGACGCGGCAAAACTTTCCCGCACGGAGTTCCGCATGATCCGCGAGATCCTCATGGAACGGGAGAAGGGAAAGGACATCATCTCCTCCGAACTTGCGCGCCGCCTCGGCATCACGCGGTCGGCGGTCTCGCAGGTCGTCACCAAACTCGAAGAGCGGGGCATCGTGATGCGCACGTCGGCGCCGAACGACAAGAAGATCGCCTACGTGCGGCTTACGGAGCACTCCCTCGCCGTGTTCTACGAGCAGTGCGCGCAGGCAAACGCCATTATGGAGCGCGTCTCGGTGACGCTCGGCGAGAGGAAGATGAACGAACTCGTCAAACTGTACAGAGAATTTTGCGCCGCTCTCGGCGCGGCGAAGAAAAAAATTTCGAGCGAACACGCCGAATGAGGAAGAGATATGCTCAAACTGACTGACATCAAAAAGGACTATAAGGTCGCTTCGGGCGCCGTCCACGCCCTCAAAGGGGTGAGCCTCCAATTCCGCAAGAGCGAATTTGTGTGCATTTTAGGCCCCTCGGGCTGCGGCAAAACGACGCTCCTCAACATCATCGGCGGGCTCGACCACTATACCTCGGGCGATCTCGTCATTCAAGGCAGATCCACCAAGGACTTCAAGGACCGCGATTGGGACGTCTACCGCAACCACCGCATCGGGTTCGTGTTCCAGAACTACAACCTCATCCCGCACCAGAACGTGCTCTCCAACGTGGAACTCGCGCTCACCATTGCGGGCGTCGGCAAGGAGGAGCGCAAGAAGCGCGCCGCCGAGGCCTTGGAGCGCGTGGGGCTGGGCGAAGAACTCAACAAGCGCCCTAACCAACTCTCGGGCGGGCAGATGCAGCGCGTCGCCATTGCGCGCGCCCTCGTCAACAACCCCGATATTTTGCTTGCCGATGAGCCCACGGGCGCACTCGACAGCAAGACGAGCGTCCAGATCATGGACCTCATGAAGGAGATCGCCTCCGAGCGGCTCGTCATCATGGTGACGCACAACCCCGAACTTGCCGAGCAGTACGCAACGCGCATCGTGCGCCTGCACGACGGCCTCGTGGAGGAGGATTCCGCCCCCTATTCCGCGGAGGAAGAGGCGGCGGAGATCGCTAAGGCCGCGGAACAGTCCGCAGAGGCTGCGGCGCCCGCGGAGACGGCGGAGGAGCCCACCATGTCCGAGGTCGAGGCGCAGCCAGTGTCGGCGGAGCAGCCCCCGAAAAAGAAGAAGAGGGAGAAAAAACCGCGCGCGAAGATGGGCTTTTTGACGTCGCTCGCGCTCTCGGCGCGCAACCTGCTTACAAAGAAGGGACGCACCATCATCACGTCGGTCGCGGGGAGCATCGGCATCATCTCGGTCTGCCTCGTTTTGGCGCTCTCCTCGGGCTTCAACAGTTATATCCGCCGCACCGAGGAAGATATGCTCTCGTACTATCCCGTGGAGATCCAGCAGAACACGCTCGATCTTTCGGCGGTCATGGATAACGCGGGCTCCATGAACGATATGCCCGATATGGATCAGATCGGCGATAAGGTGTACGTCAACTCCTTCCTGACGCAACTCGCGCAGGGCATCGCCGTCACCAACAACATCTCCGAGGACTATCTCAACTATCTCGAAAAGGGCAAGGCCGATCACCCCGATTGGATCTCCGCCATCAAATATTCGTATGGCGTCACGCTCACCGATAACCTGTTCACGCAGGTCACAACGGGCGGCGTGAAGGATCAGGCGGGCAATACGACCGAAGTAAAAGATCAGAACGTCTCGTTGTCTTTTTTGCGGGATTTCTATTCCAACGACCTCGTCACCCTTGCGCCCGAGTACAAGTCGCTTCTGCAGTATGTCAACTTTTTCGACGATATTCTCGGCGTCATGCCGGGAACTTCCGACTTCGAGGCGGAGGAATACGGGAAGTATGTGCAGGATCAGTACGACATCATTGCGGGCGAGTTCCCCAAGAACATGAACGAGGCGGTGCTCGTCGTGGGCGAGACCAACGAAATGACCGACCTCACCCTCGCCCAGCTCGGCTATATCCCCGAATCGAGTTTTATGGATCTCTTCAAACTCGGCGAACAGCAGGAGGAGGGAAAAGATACCGAGCCCATGACGGTCTCCTTCGACGACATTCTGAAAAAGCAGTACACGCTGTTCTATAACGATGCGGTCTACACAAAGGACGCGAATGCTCTCCCGACCGCCCAACCCTTTACATATAGCGGTTCGCGCAGCAGCCTCAATGCAACGGATGGGGAGGATGAACTCGGTATGCCCATGCACGTCTCCGCCATCGTACGTCTCAAAGAGGGGCGCACATACGGGTGCCTCACCGAGGGGCTCAATTTCACCGAGGCTGCGATCGCAAATTACATCTCCCACAATATGAAGTCGGAGATCGTAAAGTGGATGCTTGCGGATGAGGGCGGCGCGAAGATGAAGATCCCCGCGGGGGTCGAAATTCCCGACGACATCAAGCCGTATATCAACGAGGACGGCACGGTTTACCTCTCGCCCTCGATGCACCTCAGCAACGGCAACTACTTCGGCTTCCCCGTCGAACTGCCGCTCGGCACGACGACGATGTATATCAACGTCACGCAGGATACCGTGTTGCGTCTCCTCGGCGGGAGCGATAAGCCCAACGGCGTCTTTCTCTACCCCTCCGACTTCGACGCGAAGGAGCACGTGCTCGAATATCTCGACGCATGGAACAATGCGAACGGGCGCGCCGAGGAGGATAAGATCACCTATACCGACCGCGTGGGGCTCCTCATGGGCATCATGCAGACCATGCTCGACGTCATCACCTACGTACTCGTGGCGTTTACGTCCATCTCGCTCATCGTCTCGTCGGTCATGATCGGCATCATCACCTACGTATCTGTCGTAGAGCGCGTCAAGGAGATAGGGGTTCTCCGAAGTCTCGGCGCGAGCAAGCGGGATATCAAGAACCTGTTCAACGCGGAGACGTTCATCATCGGGCTCGCCGCGGGCGTGTTCGGCGTTGCCGTCACCTACATTTTGAGTTTCATCGTCAGCGCGGTCATCAAGTCGTTTACGGGCATCGCGGGCATAGCCTCCCTGCAACCGCTCACGGCGTTCATCATGATCTGCGTCAGCGTCGCCCTAACCCTCATCTCGGGGCTCATCCCCGCGGCGAAGGCGGCGAAGAAGGATCCCGTCATCGCCCTGCGCACCGAATAAATTCCACGCCGTGGGGAATACTTACGGTAATCCAACCAGCGAGGTTTTCCCATGGCAAAGAAGAACAAGGTGAAGGCGATCACGGAAGAGGAGTACGAAGAGTACCTCAAGAATCTTTTGAAGAAGTGAGCTCCCCCTTTGGAGCAAGAAAAAGCGACCCCCTCGGCCGCTTTTTTCTTATGCCTTTATATCTTGTGAGAAGCCCCCTCCGCGGCCGTCTTCCTTTCCGCCCCCCCTCGGGAGCCTTCCTTTCCGCCCCCCTCGGGAACCAATCACGCCGCCTCTGCCCTGTGTTACCGCGTCATTCTGACGGAGCGTAGCGACGGAAGAATCCCGAACAACGAAGTCTGCCTTGCCCCAAAAATATCACGCCGCCCTTCGACGGCATAATACGTGCGGGCGGCATAATACGTGCGGGCGATAGGGGGGTGGGGCAGAAAAACAGGCAAAGATGGGATTTTTGGGCGGCAAACGGCGAAAAATGAATATATTTAGAGATAATGAATAAAAAACGCAAAAACGATCCTTTGTTTCAAAATTTTTTTAATTTTTGTAGTATAAATTTATAAAATTACGTAAATTTGCTTGACATTTTTACGGGGGGGGGTGTATTATCAGCAATAAAGAGGTGTAGGATATGAAACTACGTAAAATTTTCTTGTTCTTGGCGGTGCTCACCCTTACACTCGGCATCTGCACCGCCTGTGGCGATCTGATGCAGCCCGCTTACTACACGGTGCAAGCGCAGTACGATGAAACGCTGGGCAGCGTTACCGTAAGCAAGCCCGCATCGGAAAACGGTTATGTGGCCGGCGAACAGGTTACAGTGACCGTTGTCCCCAACAGTGGCGTTGAAGTAAAGAAGGTCACTTTGAACGGCGAAGATAAGGAGCTCGTCGAGAGCAAACTCACCTTTGCCGTGAGCAAAAACACGACGGTTGCGGTGACGTTTGAAGAAACCGCCGCCCAGCCGCAAGTGGTTACGCTCACATTGCCGACGGACGGAACGGTCACGGCGTCGCCCGCGGCTCCCTACCATGAGGGCGATACCGTCACGCTCACGATCACCGCGCCGAATGGGCAACAGTTAAAGTCCATCAAGGTGAACGGCACGGAGAAGGTCACGGAAGTGTCGGAGAACACGTTGCAGATCGTGCTCTCCGCCGATACCACCGTGACGGTGGAGTATGAGAACATTCCCACGCCGCCGCAGGTGGTGACGCTCACGTTGCCTGCGGATAATACGGTCACGGCGTCGCCCGCGGCGCCCTATCATGAGGGCGATACCGTCACGCTCACGATCACCGCGCCGAGCGGGCAACAACTGAAGTCCATCAAGGTGAACGGCACGGAGAAGTTCTCGGAAGTGACGGAGAACACGTTGCAAATTCAACTTACCGCCGATACCACCGTGACGGTGGAGTATGAGAACATCCCCACGCCGCCGCAAGTGGTGACGCTTACGTTGCCTGCGGATAATACGGTCACGGCGTCGCCCGCGGCGCCCTACCACGAGGGCGATACCGTCATACTCACGATTACGGCACCGAATGGGCAACAGTTGAAGTCCATCAAAGTCAACGACGTGGAGAAGATCTCGGAAGTAGATGATAACACGTTGGAGATTCAACTCAGCGGCAATACCACTGTTACGGTGGAGTATGAGAACATCCCCACGCCGCCGCAAGAAGTGACGCTTTCGTTGCCTGCGGACGGAACGGTCACGGCGGCGCCCACGGGAACCTACCATGAGGGGGATACCGTCACGCTGACGATCACCGCGCCGAGCGGACAGAAGTTGAAGTCCATCAAAGTCAACAACGTGGAGAAGATCTCGGAAGTAGAAGATAATACGTTGCAAATTCAACTTACCACCGATACCACTGTGACGGTGGAGTACGAAGCCGACACGCCGGAGGTCATCGAGATCGGCACGGATTGGCAGGGATACTACGAAGGTCATCAGACTGTCAATTCGCAAACTGTTAATTTTGCTCTGCGCATCGGCGAAACGAAGGTGGAACTCAAGATCGGCGACGAAATATTCGCCACCGGCACGGTGACAGAGTACAAGGACGGCGATCATATCAGCTTTACGCTCCCCGGCAAGGGTACTTGGAAAATCGAAGCGCCGTGGGGCACACAACGTCCGTATCAATCGGTCATGCTCAGCGGCGGCTCCGATAATCTTAAATCTACCACTTGTACGCGCGCAGAAGATCCGGGGCTTGGCGTGGACGATGAACTTATTGGCGTATGGACTGCCACGGATCACACGTTGTCCATCACCAAACAGGCCATCGATTTGGACGGCAAGCAGGCGACTACGTATCATAAGGACACCATATTGACCTTTACCACCTATTCGTTTACGGTGGAAGGCGTGGTATACTCCGGTGAGTTGGAAGGCGACACCTTTACTCTTTCGGGAGGCAGCGGCGACCCCATCGTATTCACGCGTCAAGGCGGGCAAATAACGCCCCCCGAACTCACCATTCCCGACAACCTTGTGGGCGTGTGGACGACGACGGCCGGCGATCACACGATGACCGTCACAAAAACGGCGCTCACCCTTGACGGCGCGTCCGCAACGGCGTTTGAAACGCTGCAAGAGGCAAGCACCGTGTACTACAACTTTACGGCGGGCGGCAAGGACTATACCATGATGTTCGGCGCTGACAATACGCTCAGCGTTTCTGAGAAGGAGAACACGGGCAATAGCATTCAGTTTACGGTGAAGGACGGCGAGCCCATCGCGCCGCCGGAAGTGGAAATTTTAGAGGAATACAAGGGCGAATTCGAGGGCGAAAAGAGCGGCACCAAGTACCATGTATCGGTGACGGACGAGGGCATCTTCGTGACGATCGGCGACGCTCAGCCTGTGCAGGCGACGCTTACGGGATATACCGACGGGCGCGGTTATACCTTTACGCTTGGCGACGACGAGACAGTATATCGTTTGCAAAATTATGCCGACAGTTACGATAAAATGAATTTCTTTTACGGCAGTTGGGCGACGGAGTGCGTACTTTTGGATCGCATAACGGAGACGGAGGTCATTGAGATCGACGCGGATTGGCAAGGTTATTTTGAGGGAACGCAAGGCGGCGTTAAATATGCACTTCGTATCAGCGCAACGCAGGTGGAACTCAAGATTGGCGACGGAGAGTTCAGTGTCGGCACGGTGACGGAGTGTGTGAAAGGCGATCACATCAGCTTTACACTCTCGGGCGGAACTTGGAAAATCGAAGCGCCGTGGAGCGGCAGTCCGTATCAGTCGGTCATGCTCAGTGGCGGGCCCGACAGTCTCAAATCTACCAATTGCTTGCGCACAGAGGAACCGGCGGAGGCCATTGAGATCGACGCGGATTGGCAAGGTTATTTTGAGGGAACGCAAGGCGGCGTTAAATATGCACTTCGTATCAGCG
>CANRAR010000013.1 GCA_947628675.1 uncultured Clostridia bacterium | reverse complement strand
AAATCAATCAACAAGCGCAAATCAATCAACAAGCGCAAATCAATCAACAAGCGCAAATCAATCAACAAGCGCAAATCAATCAACAAGCGCAAATCGATCGACAAACACAAATCGATCAACAAACGCAAATCAATCAACAAGCGTAAATCAATCAACAAGCGCAAATCGATCAACAAACGCAAATCGATCAACAAGCACAAATCAATCGATAAACATAAAATCAACAAACGAAAATCGATTCAAAACCATAAATCAAGCGAAAGAAAAGTAATTTCAGGAGGCATATATGAAAAAATTTTTTGCAGGCATTTTGTGCGCCGCGGTGTGCGGCGTGGCGATGTTCGGCGCGGCGTGCGGCGAGGCGGTGGAGGGCGAGACGACCTTCGAGTTCGCCGGCAGTTTGCAGGCGCTCTACGGCGAGGGCGGCTATCCGCAGGCGGTGCTCGTCGTCAAGAACGACGTCCTCGGGGACGACCCCGCCGCCGTTGCGAAGATGCTCACCTACATGGAGGGCGCGCATGACTATCTCGCCGCCTCCGAGCCGACAAAGGTGGTCTCCGATCTCTCCGTGGCCTATCCCGCGACCGACTTCACCCCCTCGTTCAACGCGAAAAATCTCAATGCGCAGGTCATTGAGAACTGCTCGGTGAAGTTCGAGGCGGCTGCCGCCGCCAAGGCGAGCGTGAAGAGTTATCTTGCAGAGGTCAATTTCCCCGCGCCCGCAGACGCTTTCTTCTACGCGGGCGGCGCGCAGGAGGGGACGATAAGCGGGCAGTACACGGTGTATGCGCCCGACGGTGCGCCTGCGCTCGCGCTTGCGGGCGCCATTGCGGACGGGAACGCGCACTTCGCCTATCACATTGTGAACGCGAACGGCATCGTGACGACCGTCACGGGGGAGGAGGCGGCGAAGAATGCCGATTTCTGCATCCTGCCCTCCAATGCGGCGGCGCAGAAACTCGGGACGGCGGAAAAGTACACGATGCTCGGCGTCGTCACCCACGGCAATATGTACTTCCTTCGCGCGAACACCTTGCTCCCCGATCTCACGGCGGAAAACCTTACGGCGCTCGTCGGCAAGAAGGTGGGGGTCGTCCAACTCGAAAACGTCCCCGGGCTCACTTTCAAGGCCGTGCTGACGAAGGCGGGCATACCCTTCTCCGTGCTCAATTCGGAGGGACAGGTCGCCGCGGATAAGGTCAACCTCGTCTCCTACGCGGATGCGACGACCGTCGGCCCTGCGGGCGGGTGCGATTACTACCTCTGCCCCGAGCCCGCCGCGACCCTCAAAGTGAACAATTTTAAGGCGCAAAACAAGTAACGTGAAGAAAAATCTGCTCTTTTCGGCGCTCTCGCTCGCCATTTTGGCGCTTGCGTGGGTCGCCGTCTATTTCATTGTGAGAAACGACGGCATCGTTCCCTCCCTCTGGGATACCTTTGTCGCCGCGGGGAGGGAGTTCGGGAGCGCCGCCTTCTGGCGGGGGTTCGCCTTTACGTTGCTGCGCGACCTCGCCGCCTTCGCCCTCGCCTTTCTCTTGGGGGCGGGGCTCGCCGCGCTCGCCTCGCTCTCGGAGAAGGCGCGCGCCCTCATTGCGCCCTTCGTCTCCGTGCTCCGCAGTGTGCCCACGATTGCGGTGACGCTCATCCTGCTCGCGTGGGCGGTGCGCTATCCTGCGCTCTATTCGACGGCGCCCATCATCGTCGCCCTGCTCGTGCTGCTTCCCACCCTCTATGCGGCGATGCTCGCAAGTGTGGACGAGGTGCGCGCGGGCTACGGGGAAGTTGCGGCGGCGTTCGGCGTGAGCGCCAAAAATCAACTCTTCAAGATGTACGTCCCGCTCGCCGCGCCGCCCGTCTTGGCGCAGTGCGGCCCCATCCTCTCCCTCGGGCTGAAGATCACCGTCTCGGGGGAGATCCTCGCGCGGACGTACCGCAGCATCGGCGGGCTGATGCAGACGGCGCAACTCGAACTGCAACTTGCGAGCCTCTTCGCGCTCACCCTCATCGTCGTCGTCATCGGGTTCGTCCTCGAGGGGGCGGGGTATCTTCTGTACCGCTTTGCGGAGAGGAGGCTCAAATGATCTGCGCGAAAATTCATAAGCAATACGGCGAGACGTTTTGCCTCGACGCCGAACTGACGCTCGGGGAGGGGAGGATGACTGCCGTGCTCGGGGAGAGCGGGGCGGGAAAGACGACGCTGCTCTCCGCCATTGCGGGGCGCATCCCCTTCGAGGGGAAGGTGGAGGGGGCGGGGCGCGTCTCCTACCTCTTCCAAGAGCCCAAACTCCTGCCCAACCTCACGGCGGAGGGGAATCTGAAGTTCGTCCTGCCCAAGGAGAAGTGGGGGGAGATCTCCTCCATGCTCGAAAAAGTGGGGCTCGGGGGCAGGGAGAAGGCGCGCCCCTCCGAACTTTCGGGGGGAGAAAAACAGCGCGTCGCCATCGCCCGCGCCTTCCTCTTCCCGCACGATACCCTCCTCATGGACGAGCCCTTCTCCTCGCTCGACGTCTCGTTGAAGCGTTCGCTCATCGCGCTCACCCTCTCCCTGTGGCGGGAGACGGGCACGACCGTGCTCTTTGTGACGCACGACATCCACGAGGCCGCCGTGCTCTCCGAGCGCGCGCTCGTGCTCCGCGCGGGGAAGATCGTCGCCGATGTGGAGAACCCCGCGCCCTATCCGCGCGATTTTTTGGCGCCGCTCCCCTTGGAGCGCGAACTTTTGGGCGCTCTTTTGCACGATTAGGCGGCAATTTTTCCGCAAAAACGCGTTCCCCTACTTACAGTAGGGGAAATTTTTTGTTTTTTTGAAATTATTTTGTGGAAATCTCGATTTTTGTCATAATTTTTATTGACAGGCATAATTTGTTGTGGTACAATCGTGTCATAGAAAAAAATTACATCGCGGCGCCGCCGTCATATTTTCGCCGACGGGGCGCAGGAGGTGTTGGTCATGAGTAATAAATCCGGGAAAAACGCCATGGGAACGCGGCAGGGAGCCAAGGTCTCTGCCTCCCGCCGCAAGGCGGCTGCGCTCGCCGAACAGAAGGCGAAGGAGCGCATTGCCCGCAGGGAGATGAAGGAGGCGATGCGCGCCTCCGCCGAAGCGAGGAAAGTTCCCGAGAACGTGGGAAGGGTATATACGACCGCGGCGCATACGGGCGCGGCGGGTTCCATGCAGAAAGTATCGCATTCCGAGGCGGCTGCGCGCAGAGCGGCCGCGACTGCCGCTGCCAAGCGCCATGCCGACGCCATGGACAAGCGCATGGGGCGCCGTCCCCTCAAGGTGGGCACCCACAGGAAACTCAAACTCTTCACCGCCATCGCGGTGGCGCTCGCGCTGATGGCCTCGGGGCTCGGCATCGGGCTCATGTTCAGACCCGGCGAAGGCTTTGTGGTCAACGAGGGCTACGGCTCCGTCTCCTACGTCGTGCAGGAGGGCGAGACCTTCTCCCCCGATAAGGGCTATTCGGGGCTCGACGTGTTCGGGCGATTGAACTGGACGTTCCAGCAGAAGACGGAGTGGTACTCCTCCTATCAGGGCTACGTCTATACGACGGTCAACCAAGACGTCAAGACGTACAAACAGTTCAAGGACGGGCGGCTCATCTCCGCCGACATCACGACTTCCAGCCTCGTCAATGCGGCGAGGCAGTTCTGCTATATTCCCTCCCAAGACCGCGTCATCTGGCGCGAGGCGGCGGGCGGCCCCTCCACCTACAACGGCTTCGATACCCCTTGGGAGCAGGGTGCCCCCCGGGGCAACATGACGATCAGCGGCCCCGATGGCTTCAAGGCCAAGAACGGCCTGCCCGCGACCGAACTTTCGGTGTACGTCTTCCGCGAGGAGACCATTTTGAGTTCCGACCCCGCGGTGGATAACGGCGACGGCACCTATACCATTACCTATCATATGAATCCCGCGGTGTGGCAGGCGGAGGACGGCTCCACCGAGGGCGCGCCCGCCTACTACTCCAACCAGATGAAGTTCACGGGCGGCCTCACCGACGTGCCCACCTTCGAGGACATCGAAATTTCCTTCACCTTCAACGAGAATTGGGAAAACCTCAAGACGGAGGCGCACGAAAAATACACGGCGACGATGGGCTTTACCGTCGGCTGTGAGGCGGAGGGCGTGACGGAATTCTCCTACGATACGCCCTATTTGCCCATCTCCAACGCGTACGAGGAGTACTTCCAGCAGTACGCGCAGATGGAGGCGACGGGCGCGCCCGATCCCACCATCGACGGCATGAGCGCGCTCGCCTCGGCGTTTGCGCCCGTCATCAGCGGTCCGTGCACCCTGCGGGTGGATCTCGCCGTGGGCGGCAAACCCGTGGAGGGCATCATCTACGTCGATTTGCACACGGGCGGCGGCGTCCCGAGTTTTGCGACGGAGGAGGATATTACCAACTTCATCGACAATCTCGAGGTGCGCGCGAAGTTCGGCAACGTGCGGTTGCAGGTGGATCCCGCCGTCAAACAGACGGATGCGGCGACGGGCGAAGTGACCGTTGTCACCCCCGCGGCGGCGTACATCAGCGTGGGGGACGACCTCAAACTCAAACTCACTATCTCCGAACTCATGGATCTGCTCGGCGGACTCATCGGCGGCGACACGGAGACTGCGGAACCTCCCGCGGAAACCGTGCCTGCGGAGACGCCCGAAGAGGAGGCTTCCAACCCGCTCAGCGCCATCATGGACGCCGAACTCGTCCACGAGGACGGCTCGGGCGTCGCCAACGCACACGCGGAACTCGACCTCGGCGGGCTGCTTCTTCCCATCGACTTCAATTACTTCATCGACGAGGAGAAACTCACCGCTTCCCTCAACAATGTACATACCGCGTTCACCGTGGCGGATATTTCCGTCGAGGCGACGCTCGGCTATACGCAGGCGGACAAGGCGCCCGCGCCCATCTCCGATAAGGACGGCTATGTGGAACTCGCGGGGCACGTAAAGAACATCCTCGCGCTCGTCCAGAGCGGCGATCTGCACGTGGAACTCGCCTACGAGGGCTACGGGCTCACCGTGACGGGCGGCGTGGATATTACCTATCCCACCTCCGCCGACGGGGAACTCACCGACGAACAGAAACAGGAGCGCATCAAGGCGAGCGCCCTCCTCACCATCAAGAGGGGAGAGGCGAGCAAGACGGTGCGCATCGCCTACGAAAACGGCGTCGCCTACATCGACCTCGACGGCGTGAAGATCTCGGCGAGCGTCAACGAGGCAGCCGACCTCGTGAAGAAGTTCCTCGCAAAGGACGAGGATAAGGACAACGCGGACGGCGCGACGGATCAGGACACCGCCGCGGATGAGGGCTTCTCCATTCCCAAACTCGTCGATACCCTGCTCTTCACGACGCTCCTCACCGACAACATCAAGGTCTCGGGCAATGCGGACGCGCTCACAGCCGCCGTCAACGTCACCGCGCTCATCAAGGCGTTCGGGTTCGACCTCGGCAGTTTCGATCTGAGCGACCTCACGCTCGGCGTTGCGGGCGAGAGCATCTCCGTCGCCTCCGAGAAACTCGGCGCGAGCCTCAAGGTGACGAAGGGCACGGGCGTCACGGTGGAAAAGGACGGCTATACCGACCTCATGGGCTTCGTGAACGCCGTCACCGCCATCACGGAGAGCGGATTTATCGGCGCGAACGTCGATTATAATAAGAACGGCCTGCAAGTCAGCGGGACGGTGAAACTCGACATCAACCACCTCGCCGCAGTGGGCGAGATCACCCTCACATATCAGAAACTTGTCAAGACGATACAAATTGCCTATTTGGGCGGCGAGGGGAAGGAATTGTGCCTCACAATCGACGGCCTCAAACTCAAAGTCTACGCGAGCGACGCCATCGATATTGTGAAGAGCCTCATTGCGGAGGAGGATCCCGACGCCGCGGAGGACGATACCGTGGAGAAGATCCTCGACGCCGTATTCTCCTTCCGCTTCGGCGACGTGCTCTCACTCTCCGATGCGGACGATACTCTCTCGCTCACCCTCAATGGCACCGCGCTTCTCGAAGCGTTCGGCGTGAAGTTCGGGCTCGGCACCGTCGTTCTCACCTTGGGCGACACCATCGAGGCGACGGCGGAAGACCTTGGCCTCTCGCTCACGCTCGCTAAGGGCGACGAACTCGGCACACTTCCCGACCCCGATGAATTTACCGACCTCACGCCCGTCCTCAAGGAACTTCCCGCCATTCTCAACGCGGAGACGCTCTCCCTCGAGGGCGAGGTGGTCGTCCGCCTCGGCAAGGCGGAGCCCGGCGTCACGCAGACGGAGATCTCCCTCGCCGTGCAGAAGGGGTACATCTCGTGGAAGGACGGCATCGACGTCTACCTCGACCTCATCCTCGGCGTGGGCGACGTGCAGCAGAACATCCTTCTGCGCATCACGGATGCCGAAGTGCAGCTGTATTACAGCGGCATCGGGGTGCAGTTGTATTATAAGGATCTCTCCCAGCTCGAGACGGCGCTACTCGACGTGTACGGCCGTGTACGCGGCATTGTGCAGGATGCGCTCGGTGCGGATGCAAAGAACCCGCTTCCAGAACTTACGGGCTTCGAAGATCTCATGGATCTGCTCCAGGGCAGCGCAGTGCTCGCCGAGGCCACCGAGGAGACGGTGGAAGAGGGCAAGGACTTCGATTGGACGGAACTCGTGGGGAGCATCGTCATCGGCGCCTCCGCGGAGGAGGGCGGCATCGCGCACCTCGAATACAAGGGGCTCACGGTGGAGATCCTCTCCGAACTCGCGGCGAAGGGGCTCATCGGGCTCAAACTCGGCTTTACCGCCCAATCCGTCACCGTCAACGGCGCGCTCCACGCCGCCGTGTACACGGGCGAAATTCCCGAAATGCCCGCAATCGAATACCTCGGCACCGAGGAGATCGCCGACCTCATCGACTATCTCGGCGCGGCGGTCGGGCTCATCTCGCAGAAAAACCTCACCCTCACGCTCACGGGCACCGTCACCTCGACGGATGAGAAGTACGCGGACTACGGGTACGTCAAGTCGAATATCGAGGCGACCATAGAATACAAGGCGGGCGAGAACTTCCCGCTCTACCTCGACGTGGACGGCAAGCACCTCGTCGTCGATCCCGACGTCTACCTGCACGTCTCGTTCGCCATGACCTCGCCGCACCCCGACGACAGCAATATGGAACTCGACATCACCGTCGTGGATGCCGACAAAGAGGTCAAGCAGGACGATATTCTCGACTTCTACATTACCGCTTCCACGATCGGCAAGGCCGACACGGCCAACGCGGACTACTATGACCCGCTCAAACTGTACGCCCCCGCCGACGAAGTGATGACGATCCTTTCGGGCGTGTGCGCGATGTTCGGCGTGGATGTGGATATTCTCAACGACTACATGATCGGCAAGTGGCTGACCGCCGAGAACGTGGGCGAGTTAAAAGGCCTCGGCGACAGTCTCAAATCCATGCTCGCGGACATCTCGGGCGTCGGGCCCATCCTCGAGCAGATCGAGGGCGTCATCGGGACGCTCAACGGGCTCAAAGAAAATGGGCTCGGCGGGCTTACGGGGCTCTTCGGCAAGAAGGACGAACCCGCGGCGGCCGAACTCGAGATCTCCGAAGGGCAAGATGCGCCCGACGGGCAGACCCCCGAAGGGCAGGATACGTCCGTGGGGCAGCCCGAAGAATCGGCGCCCGCCAAGAAGGGCGGCTACATCACCGCGCTCGAACTCTCCAAGGCGACCAAGGAACAGGCGGGCAAGTTCACCTTCTCGCTCGACGGCGCCGCGCTGTTCGGCGAAGGGTGCGACGACCTCACCGTCACCCTGCAAAAGGCGATGGGCGAAGACGGCTCCACGCTGCTCACGTCGCTTTCTATCAATAATATATATGGAAAGAAGGGCACGGAAAAGACGGACATCGCCCTCAACATCGGCACGGCGGAAGTGACGGCGCAGGCGCCCGCGATCGAGGGCTACTTCAACGTCGAGGCGGTGGATACGCTCATTCTCGCGCTTGCAAAGTCCGCGACGCACGGCGTCAACGAGGACGGCACGGTGTACACGGGCGAGGAGACGCCGCACCACTACGTGCTCAACAATAACTTCTATATCGACGGCTCGGCGACGCTCGACCTGTTGAGCGGTGCCGCGAAGATCACGATCAAGGTCATTGCGATCTCCGTCAATCTCGATGAAGACGGCAGGGTGGGCATCAATCTCCGCCTCGAATACGACGGCTATCACAACCTCTTGGGCGGCGTTCTCGGCGACAGTGACATCATCAAGGGCGATACGGCGCTCGATGTCACCATCAAAGAGAGCCCGCGCAGCGGCGAAGGCCTCATGCTCTACATGAAGCGTACGCAGACGACGGAGTTCGACGGTAGCAAAGAACTCACGTTGCCCGAACCTTACGTGATTTACCGCGCGTTGCCGCTCTCCAACTTTATGAAGGACTACATGAACCACATCTGCTTCATGTTCAACCTCAGCGAGAAGGTCATAACCAACGTCATGGAGATGGTCGGCACGAGCGGCAGTTCGGGCGGCGCGGCGGACAATACGCCCACCGATCTCGGCGCATATCTCGATAAGTTTGTCAAGTCCTGCACCTACAATAAGGCGGAAGTGGGCGATACGTGGACGCTCAACATCAACGGTCAGGGTCTCACGGGGAGCGATACCTTCAAGAAGATGCAGGTCGCGGTCACGACGGATGCGGTGGGATACCTCCGCGGAATCGCGGCAGACCTCGACATTGCGGGCGCCGTCACCATTCACGCAGACCTCACGTGGCACAACCCCGGCGGCAAGATGGATGCGGACTCCAAGGATACCACGACGGATGTTGCCGCGACGCTCGAAGACGCAATGGATATCAAGCTCGAGAACGCCGATTGGGAGACGACGAACTGCATCGAAGGGCAACTCGGCAGCATCAAATACTTTGTCAAGGGCAAACTCGTAAACGAGCAACATATCGTCTACGATACGCAGACGAAAGAATTTTACAGCGAACTCAAATATCCTTCGTTCGATGGCGCAGAGGCGGCAGGCGCAGGGTATCATTGGGAATGGCCGAAGAACCTCAAACTCAAGCCCATTATGGAAATCAACGCGTCGGAAGTTCCCAACACGTACACTTTCCTCTTCAAGAGCGACTACGATGTCGAAGGCGACCGCTTTGAAAATTCCGAGGGCAAGTTCGTCAAGACCGACGAATACACCTACGGGGCTTCCTACGATCTCCGCATCGGTACGCAGGTTCGCGGGGACGACTATGTCAAGGAACTCGTCGGCTATCAGTACGCGGGGCAGGTCATCACCGACCTTACCAAGTGGAAACCCATCGACGATGCAACGACGGTCGAACTTATCGCCGTTTGGAAGGACGTGGAATTCACCGTCACCTTCGATGTCAACGGCGAAATCACGGAGCGCAAGGGCATCTTCGGCGCGGAGATCAAACTCCCCGAAGGGTACGAAACCGCGAAAGAGGGCTATTCCTTTGCGGAATGGGATAGCAATGTTCCCAAGACGTTCTCGCCCGAAGTAGATAATGCGAAGTACACCGCGCAGTACGAGCCCAAGCAGTTTGAGATCACCTTCGTGAGTGAGCACTTCATCGAATGGGATGGCCTTACCTTCACCATGTGCAATGAAGGGGAACACAGCGGCAAGTACGTTGCAACGTATATGTTCACATACGATAAGCCGTTCAAACTCCCCATCAACGCCAAGGCGGAGAACGGCGGGTTTATCCTCAGCGGTTGGAAGAGCGACAAGACCTATAAGGATAATCTTCCCAACGTTTTGGAGCCCACCACCTTTACGGCGGTCTGGGAAAAACGCGGCGTCTACGTGTATTTCGGCGATGAAAATGGTAACATCTTTAAGCAGTTCGAGGGGAGAAACAAACAGGTTGGCTCTACTCTCACCGATGAGGATATACCCGACGAAGTGCCCGAACGGTTTGGCTATACGGGCGAATGGAATATCGCGCCCGATTACACCGTGCCCGAGTCGGGCGACGGAGAGGACGGCAAGATCGTCATCAGGGCGAAATACACGCCCATCACCTTCGAGATCGACCAGTATTCGCTCTATCCGTTGGACGGCTTTACGAAGGTCGAAAAGTCCGAAAGTGTCACGGGTACCGAGTACTACGTGCGGAAGCTCTTCTACGTCTACGACAGCAATAAAGTGACACTCGAAGGCGGCGGCGATGCCGTGGACGTGCAGGGCGCTCACAAAAAGGGCTTCGAATACAAGGGCTTCTTCTCCGAGCCCCTCGGCGAGGGCAAATCCATTGAGACCATCAATAACGACACCATCACAGGCGTCTTTGGTTGGACGGGTGGCGCCGAAGTGAAGTTCTCCATCTATGCCTATTGGAAGAGCAACGCCATCACCGTGCGCTTCTACAGCGACATTCAGACGAGCGATCTCGACCTCTACGCTTCGGGCAAGGGCTTCTATTACGACGAAATCTACTTGGACGACGATACGCAGATCACCTTCAAGCCCACGGCGGACGGCGGCTATCAGCACCTCGCGTGGTTCGTGGAAGATTCCGCCGTGGAGGGCGGATGGAGGCTCGTGACCGACGTTTTGGAATTCCGCGTGACAAAGGGGAAGAACGCCTACGAAGACGAGGAGAAGGACTACGATGTCGAGCTTTACGCCGTGTGGATCGAAGAGATCAAGCTCAACATTGCGTCCGTCTCGCGCGAAGGTAACGACTTTGCGGCCACTTATTCCATCTCCGGCACCGCGAAGGGCGGGCTTCCTCACGGGGCATTCAGCGAAAAGATTTATACCGCTGCGGGCGTTAAACAGAATATAAAGGGGATCTATATCCTCGGCGGCAAGAAGGGCGATGAAACGTTGAAGTCGGGCAAAGACTTCACGCTCACCCCGCGGAACGATGGAAGTAACACCTCCGAGTTTAGCGATACCGGCATGACGACGGCAAAATACGGCTTCCTTTCGAGCGGTGCGGCTCACGGCGGCGCGGCGGTGGAACTCACCTTCACCGATCGCGATGAGAAAGCCAAGGTCGTCGTGCACGATGTTGCGGTCATCACCATTGGTACCTACACCGTGAACTTCAAGAATCAGGAAGGCACCGTCGTCGGCTCCGTGCCCGATATCCACCTCAACTATACGGGCAGCTTCAACAGCAGTTTCTTCGATGGCAAACTTACCTTCGATGGCACGATCACTTCGAGTTCTCACGTCTATGCCGATGAACTCGCTGCGAGCAACGGCATCGATTGCCCGCAGACGGACGAAGAGGGCAAAGTGTACATTTGGCCGCACAAGGAGGTTACGTCAAGCGAACTCGATATTAGCCCCGTCTATGTGACCGAACTGCAAAATGTCACCTTCCGCTCCGATGTCAAACTCGACGACAGGTGGGTGGAGGAATATGAGGACGGCGAGCCCACGGGCAAATACGTCTTCAAGACGCAACTCTACCTTGAATCGAAGGTCTACTACAGGGATTACAACGGCTTGATCCGCACGGATATTGTAGAGGCGGGCGACAATCTCTTCGATCTTCCTACGGGTGGCGATATTTACAGCATTGGCAACCGCAAGGGCGAATGGAAATCGACCTCGTACTATTACGATCCTTACGGCTTCACGTTCACCGCGGAGTACGGCGAAGATACGATCGTGTATTACAGCGAGATTCCCTTCAAGATCGAAAAGGGCGACGGAGATTTTAGCATTTACAATGCGAAAACCGAATATCCCGAAAACTATCAGGGCTCATACACGCCTTGGACGCCCGTTGCCGATGGCTACACCTTCCTCGGTTGGTACACGAAGGATGCGAACGGCAAGTGGAGTAAGGTAAGCGACACGCTCGACCTCGCCGCAGCGGAGACCACGACCAGAGTCGAAGCGCTGTGGGTAACGGAAACGAACGAGGGTCTCTCCACAACACTTAAAACCGTAAGAACAGTCGATTCAAAATGGTGGGGCGAAAACCGGTGGAGATATGAATCGACATTGCAAATCGAGGGCGATGGCCTCCTCTTCATCGGCACTATGGTGGCGGAACTGTCTTTGAATCGGACGATTTCGGTAGAGCATTATGTAGCGAAAGACAATGAGAAGGATAAATTGTCGATTACCAATGATCCCACTATTTCGCAAGCGAACGGGATTATCGAATATAAGTGGGATCAAACGTGGGAACGTGATAGTGCTTTTGGTGCCGATTGTAAACGTCAACACGGCTACGCTGTTATTACCTTCACCTATCACATTGACGGGTTGGACGATATCACATTTACTGTGAAAGTAAGCGATATGAATGTAGCCGATTGATAAAAGAGAAACGTGGGAATACCCCGAAACAAAGCAAAGAGCCGACGGCAACTGCCGTCGGCTCTTTATCTATCCCCCTCCCCGCGGCATCGCCGCGGGGAGGGGGACACAGGGGGAGGGGGTGCGCCCTTTGGCGACTTGCCCTCCCCCTGCGTAAGGGGTGGAGCGGCGCACCATGTTCAACAGCCCTGTGGGCTGTGCCCCGCGCGCACTATTTGTCTACTAAGCGCGGCACGAAGTAACGCGCCGCGACAGGAGCGCTGGCAGGCGCGCCCCGCCCGCACTATTTTCGACCAAGGGCGGTACGCCCCACGCGCACCATTGCCGACTAAGCGTGGCACGAGGCGCAACGCGCCGAAGTAGCCTTAGGCGAAGTACGGGGCTTGCGGCGGTTCCTGTCGCCGCAAGCAAGGTAGGGGAGGGGGTGCGCCCTTTTCCACATTATAATATCTTGTCCGTATTTGCGGCGCGGCGCGGGCATACAATAAACCGTGGAAAAAGCCGCAAAAAAGTATCGTTCCCGCCAAAATAAAATTCGCCGCCGCATCGTTTTCGGCCTCATCGCGCTGCTTCTCATCTCCCTCGTCATCGTGGCGATGGTCAACGTCACCAAGGTCTTAAAGGCCATCGCCGAGGCCAATATGCGCTCCATCACGACGGTCGCCGTCAACGACGCCATCTACTACACCCTCTCCGACGGCGTCCGCTACGAGGACCTCGTCACCGTCGAAAAGGACGAGGCAGGGAACGTCGTCTCGCTCACCTCCGACCCCCTGCAGATCAACCGCATTGCGCGCGACGCGGCGTATATGTCGCAACAGAACCTGCAAAAGATGAGCGAGAGCGGGGTGGAAGTGCCCCTCGGCGCGTTCACGGGCATCGAGGCGTGGGCGGGCTTCGGGCCCAAGATCACCATGAAGATCATCCCCATCTCCAACGTCGCCTGCCGCTTTGTCTCAAATTTCGAGGCGCAGGGCGTCAACCAGACCAAGCACTCCATCTATTTGGAGATCGTGGCGGACATCTCCATCGTCATGCCTTCGGGCACGAGCAATTTTGCCTCCCTCACGGAGGTTCTCATCTGCGAGAGCGTCCTTCTCGGCAAAGTCCCCGAAACCTACCTGCAGACGGACATCTTCGGCGACGGCTACACCCTCGCCCCCTCGGACTAGCGCCTTACGCCCCTCGAATTGACGGTTTCTTCATGCCGCCCCGTCCGTGAGCCAACGCGCCCCCCTTGGGCTAACGGTTTCCTCATACCGCCTCGTTCCCTCATACCGAACGCGCCGCCGCGCTCCACAGGAGCGCGGCGGCGCGTGAGTGTATCTTATCCCCGCGCCCCCCCTTACCCCCTCCCCGCGGCAACGCCGCGGGGAGGGGGTAAGGGGGGAGGGGCATAAAAATTCTCCCATCCTTATTCCGCCACGGTGCTCTTCACGATCTCCAAAATTTTCTCCGTGCCGCTTGAAATTTCGCACACCTCCAAATTGTGCCGCAGGGTGGCGTCGGCATCCAGCGCCCCGAGCGCATCGGGCAGCCCTTCAAGTTCGCTCTCGCGGCACACATGGCACAGCCCCTTTTCCTTGAAGTACAGCGCATTCTCGGCCTGATCCCCGCGGGAGCCGCGCTCCAGCGGCACGAAGAGGGCGGGCTTTTTGAGGGCGAGCGCCTCAAACACGGTGTTGCTCCCCGCGCGCGCCAAAATGAGGTCGGCCGCGGCGTACGCGCTGCCCATGTCATTCTCGAACTCCCGCTGCACGTAGTCGGCTCTCACCTCGGACATGGTATGCCCGCGTCCCGTGATGTGCAGAACGCAAAACCGTTTCAGGAGCGCCGCGAGATGGGCTCTTACGGCATCATTTAAGGCCTTGCTGCCGCTCCCGCCGCCCAGCACGAGGAGCACGGGTTTCGCCCCGTAGAAGCCGTATTTGCGCCTTGCACGGCCCTTCTCGCCGCTCAAAACCTCGCGGCGGATGGGGGAGCCCACGCACACGCCGTTTGAAAAGAGCGCGGCGGTCTCGGGGAAGGAGGTCAAAACGTACTTGCACTTTTTGGCGATGAGCCGCGTACAGAGCCCGGGGGAAAGGTCGCTCTCGTGGGTGACGGCGGGAATGCCGAGGCGGTGCGCCGCCCACACCGCGGGGTAACTCGCAAAGCCGCCCTTGGAAAAGACGAGGTCGGGCTTCTCGCGCTCCAAAACAGCGCGCGCCTCCTTCTTCGCCTTGGCAAGGAGGCGGGGGATCTTGAGATTTTGCAGGGTGAACGCCCGCACGAGTTTGGGGGTCTCCACGCGGAAGAAGGGGTAGCCGCCCTCCTCCACGAGGCGCATCTCGATGCCGCCCGTGCCCATATAGGCGATGCGGTGGGAGTAGCGGAGTTCGTGCATGAGGGCGAGGTTGGGCACGACGTGCCCCGCGCTCCCCCCGCCCGTAAAGAGGATGTATTTCACGCTTACAGTATATTCCCTTCGCCCCGTTTTATTTCCGCCCCGCCTTGTCGTTGCCGCCCCTCCTCGGGAGCCTTCCCTTTCTCGCCCCCTCCTCGGGAGCCTTCCCTTTCTCGCCCCTCCATGGGAGCCTTCCTTGAGGCTTTCGGGAAAGGCGACCTATGATATGTGGAGCCTTTCTCCGCAATGGGGGTGGTACTGCGCCCTGCGGGCTACTGCGCCTACGGCTTGTGCCGCGCTTAGTAAACGAATGGTGCGCGCGGGGTGTGTCGCCCTTCGACGGCATAATACGTGCGGGCGATAGGGGGTGGGGCACCATATTATATCCCCCTCCCCGCGGTTTCCCCGCGGGGAGGGGGACACAGGGGGAGGGGCACTAAAAAATTCCTCTTGCTTTCATGGGGCGGGTATGATATAATGAAAACGGCAAAGGCCGTAAAAAAGTGCGGCGCGCGGAAAAGGCGAGCCGAGCGGTTGGCGGTATGAAAAGATCCCTTTTGTCCGTTCTCATTTTCTTGCAAGCGGCGCTCCTTTTGCTCGCCGCGGGGCTTCTTTTCCTCGGGGGGAAAGAGGGCGCTTTCGCATACGCTTCCGCCGATCTTCCCGCGGCCGCGAGCGCGCAGGAACTCCCCCAAGACGGGCCGCAGAGTTTGGAGGCGCTTCAAGGGGCGGATGGCGGGCAACTCGACGCGTGGGCGCAGACGCTGGCGCGCTTCGACGGGCGGGATTTCGGCATCATCACCCCCGCCCGCAACCAATATACTACCAATATCTGCTGGGCATACGGAGCCGTGGGCGCCGTTGAGGCGAATATTTTGCGCAAGGGCATCGAGGAGGGCGCGACGAAGGATACCCTCAATTTGGACGAAATGGTGGTGGCGTACACCTGCGCCCAGCGGGACGGCGGGCAGGATCCCCTGCATTTGACGGCGAACGATACCTATGACTACGGCTCGTGGAACCAAGGGGATAATTCCTTCAATGCCTTTGCAGCCATGACGCAGGGCTTTGCCCTAAGGGACGATTGCCACCTCCATTCCTCCACGGGCAACAGCGTATTGAAGGAAAAGCTGGAACAGTCGAGATATTACATCAAGAATTATGTGCGGATCGGGGAGGACGAGGCGTCGATCAAGAGGGCCATCTTGCAGTACGGGGCGGTGGCCTTTGTCTACAAGAGCCCCACGAACGCGAAATATTACAGTACCTCGCAGTATTCCGACCACACTTCCCTCATCGTGGGGTGGGATGACAATATGGCCAAGGAGAACTTCCGCCCGCAGACGCCTTCCGCCGACGGCGCGTGGATCGTGAAGAACAGTTGGGGGAATTTCGGCTACGAAAGCAATGGGACGTACTGCTTTTACTGCTCCTACGAGTTGCCGATCGGCACCCTGTATGCCGTGGACGTGGAGATGCGGGAGAATTACCAAAACATTTATTATTACGATGGGGGCATCATTCAGAGCATGAGCAATTACGTCGCGGACGCACAGGCGGCCATCTACGAGGCCAAACTTTCGTCTGCTACCCGCAAGGAGCAGTTGAAGGCCGTGACGATCACAACTTCGCAGGGAGATTTGGATGTCAACGTCAAGATCTATAAAAACCTCAAAGTTGATCCCGCCAACGTGAACGATGCACGGAACGTGCCCGTGCAGAACCCCGAGGCGGCGGAGAGGAATGTTCACCTCGGCAACATGGGTATGCACACCATCGAGTTGGAGGAGCCCCTCCCGCTTGAACAGGGGGAATTTTTCTCCGTCGTCGTGTGTTGCAAAAATCAATTCGGCAGTGTGGTTCCCGTGGTGTGCGCAGTCGATCCCGCGAGGTCGGTCAACGATATGACCTACTACCTCCAAGGGGAGACGTGGCGCAGTTACAAGGGCGGCGGTATGTATGCGGACAGTTCGACAAGCAACATGGCGGCCAAGATCAGGGCGATCACCAACACCGTGGAACGGGGTGCCGATCTCGGAAAAGATCTCCGCTACGCGCGGGTGGAAGTCTCCGCTCCCCTCGTCTATTATGAAAGGGGGGTGGAAAAGCGCCCCGCGGTGCAGGTCTACTTCGGGGAAGAACTTCTTGAAGAGGAGAGGGACTATACCCTTCGCTTCCCCGCGGTGCTTGCGCCCGGAATGGTGACGTTCACCGTCTCGGGGTGCGGCGATTATACGGGCTCGCGGGAGGCCTACTTTGAAATGGCCAAGGCAAAGGAGCCGCCCGGGGCGGTGCACGAGACGATCGAGGTCTATAACGATACCTTGTCGCTCTACGATATTTCCCCGCCCGAGGATTGGCAGTGGGCGGTCGCGGACAGGCCGCTCGACGTTGGCATGAACTATTGCCCGGATTCGCTCGAATACATCGGGGCGGATCGGGCGTTCTACCAAAAGCTGACCTGCACTTTTTACGTCAACAAGACGGACGCGCCCCCGCCTCCGACCGTCGATATCACATCGGCCACGGCGGAGATCGCGGGAGAGTATATCTACACGGGGCAGGCCATTGTCCCGACCGTGAAAGTCACCTACGCGGGCGAGACTCTCCGCGCGGGCGTCGATTTTATCGTCACTTGCCGGGATAACGTCAATGCGGGCACGGCGACGGCCGTCATCATGGGCAGCGGCAAATATTACGGGCAGATCACCCGCGAATTTGAGATCGGTAAGGCCGAATGGCCGTCGGAAAGGCCGCGCGATGCCCTGAAATTCAGCGGAAACATTGCAACGTTGGGAGAGATCCCCCTTGGGTGCGACAATTGGGCTTGGCTGACCCCCGGGCTTGCGGTGACGGGCGAAAGTTTCGTGCAGACGGCGGTCTACACGGGGGCGGATGCGGATAACTACCTCCACACGCAGGTGGAGATCACCCTCTCCCGTGAAGAGGCGCCCGAGGAAAAGGACGAGAACGAGGAAAAAGATCCAGAAGAGCAAGGCGAGAACGAGGAAAAAGACCCCGACGGGCAAGACGAGAACGAAGAGGCGCCCGAAGAAAAAGAGGGGAACGAAGAGAATTCCGACGGGAAAAAGGACGGCGCGCCGAAAAGTTTGTGGTGGTTGGGCATCGTTGTGCCCGTTGCAGTGCTTCCGGTTGCGGCGTGGCTCGCCGTCGTGCTTCTCCGCCGCAGAAAGTAAAAAAACGGTAGCCCTTCACAAAAACCAAGCGCCCCGCCCCGTCCGCTTGATTACTGCGTCATTCTGAGCCGCCGCCTGCGCTCGTTCCCCGCGTCATTCTGCCCCGCCCGCGCCCGTTCCCCGCGTCATTCTGCCCGTCCGCTTGTTCCACCGCGTCATTCTGAACCCCCTTCCCGCGCCCTGCCCCCACAGGGGCAGGGCGCGGGAAGGGGGTGAAGAATCCCGACCAACGAAGTCCAACCGCCCTAAACAGGTTTTTCCGCACAGACAAAGCAAAGCGGAGAGACATTTTGCCCTCTCTCCGCTTTGGAATATCGAAGCAACCTTATTTTGTCCTTTCGCCTATGAACGCCATCATTCTGTCAAATGCGTCCTTTGCCACGGGATCGACCCGTTCGGAAGCCACAAAGCAATGCTGTTTTGTCTCTCCGCGTTCCGCATACGGGTCGATAAGAATATGTTCACAGCCGAGTTTATTGAGTTCCCCGTGCATGACATTCATATCGTGCCGGTATTCACTGCCGAGAAGCACGGCGGCGGGATAATTTGCGGTAAGACTCTTGATGTTGTTGTATCTTTTGATTTCGTCTTTATTCAGATAGATGCTGCCCTTGACGTAATTCCCGACAAGGATCTTCGTTGCAAAAGAGAATTTCTCGTAATCGAGAGGTGCGTCGTCGAGAACGACCGCCTTGACTTGTTCGGGTCTGAAAGCGGGGGTAATTCCAAGCAATTCGGCGTATTCGGGATTTGTGATGATACTGCCGAGTTGGCTCGCCATGATCGCTCCCGCCGACGAACCCATAATAACCACGTTGTCCATATTCAAGTGATATTCTGCGGCGTGTTCCTGCATAAACGCAAACGCCCTGTTCGCCTGAATCAGCGGCACGGGGAAACGGTAGTCGGGAACGAGCGCATAATCCACATTGACGATATTGTATCCCGCGGCGCAAATATCGTCGATGAGAGCCGTTGCGTCGGTTTCCGCCATGGGGTCTCCCATGTTTTTGCTGCCCGCGAAGAATCCGCCGCCGTGGAAATAAAACAGCGTGGGGCGGTCAAAGTCCCTGTTTTCGTCGGGATAAGTGATGTCGAGATAACTGTTGGGATATTCCGTATCGTATTTTATCTCGCTGATGAGATACTGCCCGTTGTCCTTTTTGCCGTCGATCGGCGCATAATAGGGCTCGTACGAATTGAACGGTTTGTCCCCGTATGTCGCCCTTTGAAGAAAGCCCACGATAATTTGCGTATGGCAAGTAAACACGAAAAAGAGGATCAAGGCCAATATTACCAAGCCGCCCAAAACAGAGCCCGCGATAATAAGTCCTTTGTGCTTTACTTTCTTTTTTGGGGGGTCGGTTTTGTTTTGCACATCGGTTTGTTCTTCCATTTTCTATCTCTCCTGCATGAAAATTTTTGGGATGAAG
Source organism: uncultured Clostridia bacterium (assembly GCA_947628675.1). Classification (GTDB taxonomy): domain Bacteria; phylum Bacillota; class Clostridia; order Christensenellales; family Borkfalkiaceae; genus Gallimonas. Next base: position 17,274 of record CANRAR010000013.1, on the reverse strand, counting down.
TCATTCACTGAAATTTCCGCGCGATCTCGGCATTTTTCTCCGTTTCGCTTGACAGACCATATCGCGCATGATATACTTTTTATGATACTATCGTACCAATAATGTACCGCTTTTTGTCGCTTTTGCCAAGTGTTTCGTCGGGTAAAAAAGCGCAACGGTACTTTGCGGGATAAAATATCCTTTGCGGTACGAAATCGGCAAAAAGTACCATATGGGAGGGGATCATGGGCGGTAACGCAAAAACAACGGAGTTCTTAAAGGAATGTCTTGCCGACGCGCTGATCAAGTTGTTGAAGAAAAAACCCATCGAAAAAATATCCGTCCCCGAGATCGTGGCGACGGCGCAGGTGGGAAGGACGACTTATTTTCGCAACTTTTCAAATAAGCAAGAGGCGATCACGTTTAAGTTGATCAAATTGTGGGAACGCTGGGCGGAAGAGCACGACGTGGCGGAACGCAAAAACTTTACGCCCCAAAACGGTTTGACGTTCTTTGAATACAATTACAGCATCAAAGATCTTCTTGCGCTTCTCTACGAGCGCGGTTTGCAGACGGCGATCTACGATTCCTTCCATGAAATTATGATCCCGCAGGATAGCGAGAGCGCGCTCGAATGTTATGAGGGCAGTTTTTATTCGCACGGTCTCTTCGGACTTCTCGATGCGTGGATCCGGCGCGGCTTCCACGAAACGCCGCAGGAAATGCAGGCGTATATCGATAAGATCTGCGAAAACAATTAAGATTTTGAAGGGAAATGCGAGGAGGGGATTTGTCAAAAATATTTGGGAAAAAGGAAAGATAATAAAATATAGATAAATATAGAAAGCGACCCTCCCCGCGCGGGGAGGGTCGCTCAATTTCCCAAATCAATCGTTGATATTCTTCTGCCTCTCATTCACCACTTCGGCGTTGTACAGTTCTCCCTCGCCGAACCCAAACACGGGCGCGCCGCTTTCGTCAAAGCGCACCTTCATCACGTGCGCGTGGCGGTTGTGGTCGTTGAGGGGGTCGCCCGTGATCTTCTCATAGTTGCGGAAGTGCAAAAGCGCGATGGGCTCGCCGTCGTCGCCCTCGGTGAAGCAGTTGTGCCCCGGGCCGTACAGTTTCTTGCCCGCGTCCGTCTGAAAGACGGGCGTATTGCGCTTGTGCCACGAGGTGGGGTCTAAAAGGTCGGCGTCCTCGTCCGCTTCCAGCATCCCCATGCAGTAGCAGGCGCCCGTCGCCGAGGCGGAGAACGTCACAAAAATTTTGCCCGCATTCTTGATGACGGCAGGGCCCTCGTTCACCCAAAAGCCGCCGTCGCGCTCCCAGGCATAGTCGGGCGTCGTCAAGAGCACGTGGAAGGTCTTCAATTTGAAGGGCGTCTCGAGTTCGGCGATGTAGAGGTTGGAGATGGGCTTAATGCCCTTGTCCTCGGTGCCCACCTTCTGCGCCCAGATGATGTACCACCTGCCGCGGTGCTCAAACACCGTCGTATCGAGGGAGAAGTGCGTAAAGGGGTAACTGTCGCCGTCGGCAGGTTGCAACTTGCCCGCCTCCACCCATTCGTCCTTCATGGGGTCTTGCCCCTTGCAGACGAGGGCATACGGGCGGATGCGCCATTTCCCGGGCTTGTGTCCTGCGGCGAAGTAGATGACCCACTTCCCCATAATATAGTGAATTTCGGGCGCCCAGATGTGGCAAGCCATGGCGCCGAGCGGGTGCTTTTTCCAGACGACGCGCGCGGGCGCAGTCGCAATGCCGTTCACGGTGTCCGCACAGCGGATCTCCACGCGGTCATAGGCGGGGCAGGTGGCGGTGAAGTAATACTTCCCGTCCTTTTTCATGAGATAGGGGTCGGCTCTTTGCAGCACGAGAGGGGAGAGATAGTCAGCCATAAAAACCTCGATTATTTGGTTCGTTTTTTATTCCACGGGATAAGGAACACATACCCGCCGATGATGAGCACGGCAACGACGGAAAGGATGACGATGAGCGCGATGCGCCACGCGTCGGATTCTCCCCATTCAATTTGCCCTTCCTCCACGGTCGCGGTGTAGGAAACCCCGTCCTTTTCGTAGGTGGCGGTGTAGGTGCCGTCCTCATTTTGATAGAGCCGCGCCTGTACGCGCTCCTCGTTCACTACCTCGCTCCCGTCGGAGCCCGTAAAAGTCGCCCCGGGCTTCACATAGCCCAAGGTGTAGCGGGTCTCCGTGTCGCCGAGGGGATCGGCGTCGGTGAGGTAGGAGACGGGCACATAGCCGCGGGCAACGCTCCGCGTTTTCGTCTCATACTCGATATAGGCGAAGGGGTATCCGCCCTGCACTCCGCCCTCTTCGGTGTTTCCGTCGAGGTAGGAAATTACCGTCACCCTCGTGCCGCGGGCAAGCGTTCCCGCCCGCGCGGGGGCTTCCGCGATGCAGGGGAAGTGATAGGCGGGGCAGTCGCTGGAAAGGTACATCACCGCATTTTCCCCGTCCTCTTTCTTGGGGGAGAAGGGCTCGCCCACGTCCTCGTTGCGGAAGATCTCGGCGGTGTACACGTGGCCGTCGTATACGGCAACGAGTCTGTAATCGTCCTGCCCGTCGAGCACCACGCCGCGCCGCGCCTCGGTGTAGCGCTTGTAGCCCGCCGCAAACGCGCCGCCGCCTTGGAGGGCGGAGAGGTTCCCGTGTACGCCCACCGCGCCGGGGTTGCAGTCCACAAGGCGCACATTTTCCGCATCCGCCACCGCGGTGAGCGTCTCCTCGGCCTCGTTCAGCACCGTTTGGGAGAGCGTCTCGAGGGTCGCAAGCCCCAACTTTGTCAACTCGCCCGCATTCGACTTCACAATAAAATCGCCGAAGCAGAAGTACACCTCGTCGTCCTCATACCCGAGCGCAAAGGAGACGGGCTTCTTTTCCGCGCCGCCCGCGTACACAAACGCCGCACCGTCGATGCTCGCAACCGTCTGCGATGCCGCGCCGTCGTTCACGCACAGATTTTTATTTTCGTCGAGGTAATACAGTTTCCCGTCGAACCCCGCCCGCAGGGAGGAAAAGTCAGAGCCTATTTCGGCCACAGTGCTACCGAGGTCGTTCCCCACGGTAAAATCATTTTCGCTGAACTCATACACCTTGCCGTCGTTTGCGGCGACGTAAATATCTCCGAATAAATCGGCGGTAATTGCCTTGGGCGTGGTACCCAAACCACGCTGTTTGGAAGTCGAGATCCACCCGTCGTCCCCGCGTTCGATCTTCCCATAGTTATAATCGCTCGTTATATAGTAGATCGCGTCGTACACGCACACCACGCCTACAACGTTGGATGCTTGAATCGCCTTTGTGCAAGAAAATTCCCAAACAAGGGTCTCGGAATTGAGCACTTTTTCAAAAATAGAAATTCCCGTATCCGTCGCGGCGGCGATGATCGTCCCGTCCGTCGCCACGGATTTGACGTTTGCGCAGGAAAGGGTCACAAAGCGTTTCTCCGCCGTATCGTACACCGAAACGCGGTCGTTGTTCACATCGGCGGTGACGAGAAGGTTCCCCGCCCTCACGCACTCCGTCGCCCCGTTAAGGCGGTTTGTGCTCGCCGACGCCGCAGAAATTTCGTAATCGGAGAGGATCGCCGTTTCGCCGTCGAAGTCGATGCGGCAGACTGCGTTGCCCTTCACGGCGTACAGCGCGTCGCCGAACGAGGTCAGCGCGCCGAGGCCGCTCTCTTTGAGGATGCACACCGCCTTTTGGGAGGAGTGCCCGCCCTCCGCGAGTTCAATGCGGTACAGCCCGCCCGCGGCGGTGTAGTAAAACACGCCGTTATGCGCGCAAGCACTTTGCACGTCTTTGGCTTCGCCGGGGGCATCCTTGGAGAGATAAAAAGATTGTGCGGCGTCGGAATTTCCATTTCCGTTGAGGTCGTAATAATAAACTTGGTCATTCACCGTACAATACAGAATACCGTTCAAAAGCGTCATGCTCGGCGTAGTATGTACTCCAAGCGCACCGAGATTTTTAGGGCTGGGGTGTTGTGTGCTCACGGTGGAAAGGGGATAAGAGGTAATCGTCGTCTGCTGTCCGCCAACCGTCGCGGCATATAGCATATTGCCGTTGATGCAGAACGTCGAGCAGTTGAATTCGAGTTTCCTGAGCCTGTTGCTTGCGCCAACCTCAAAATCATATTCGTAGCATTGATTGCCTGTTCCCTCGCGCGTGGAGACGAACAGTCTATTCCCCGCAAAGCCGATCTTGGTGATGGTGTCGCCCTCATTTTGTAGTTCCGTCTTGGAATAGCTCTTTCCCGCGCGGTCGTAAACGTAGAGCGCGTCCTTGTCCGCCACGGCAATATATTTCTCGCCGACGGCGACGTCAACGGGACTATCCAGCGCCAGATACTGCTCGTAGGAATCGGGCAGGAAGAGGGAGGCGTTGTCGGTTGTGAGGGTTGCGGGCGCGTCGGCGGTGGCAGTTCGGGAGGGGAACGCCGCTACAATGCCGAGCGCAGACGCCGCCAGAAGAAGGGCGGCAAGAAAAAAGCCCGCAGTCTTTCGTATGAGCATAGTAGCATTATAACACGCGCGCGCGAAAAACACAATTACTTTGCGCCAAAAATTTCTCCCGTTTTTGTCTCGCTTTTTGCCCCTCCACGGGAGGGGGGTAGGGGGTGGGGCTTGCTTCCCCCCCCCCTTGGGGGAAGTGGCGCGCCTTTGCGCGCCGATAGGGGTTCCCCTCATACCGAGCCCTGCGCCCGTCCGCTTCTGCGGACGGGCGCAGGGCGAGAGTATCTTATTCTCCTCCACGGGAACCAACGCCCCGCGCCTATTCTTGGCTGCCCCCTTTTGAAGGGGGCGGCTCCGCCGTAGGCGGTGGTGGGGGTTTTATGCCGCTCGTTCGCCCTTCCTCATACCGAGCCGCGCGCACCATTCGTCTACTAAGCGCGGCACGCCCCGCCCGCACTATTTTCGACCAAGGGCGGCACAAGCGGCGTAGCCGCGCAGTAGGCGCAACGCGCCGAAGTAGCGTATCTTTCCCCCAACTCTCATCCCCGTCCCGCTTTGCCCGCCCCCCGCCGCGCGTAGCGCGGCGGGGGGCGGGCAAAAATTCCGTCCAAATTCCCCCCAAATCCCCCCGCAAAAAAAATTTTTGAAAAAAATTAAAAAAAGTTTGTCATACATACTTCAATTCCGCTTTAATTTGTGGTACGATAAAAACGAACAAAAGTTCGTATTTTAATTTTTCCCGAGCGGACGGGCGTTTCGCGCGGGGAAGGAGCAGAGATGAAAAGCGAATATGCAAAGGTATTTTTATACGCCTATCCGTGGCTTGATGCGCTGTCGGATGCGATGGCGCAGAGTGCCGAAAACAAAGCGCTTCTGTCGTATCGGGCGATGTGTTCGGCGGAGGAAGCGGCAAGCGGGGTCGTGCGGGAGTACGCCATGCAGGCGGCGGTGGGGGAGGTCGCCGTGCAGATGGAGCGCATCGTTCAGTCCATGGACGACGAGGAGAAGTACCTCCTCGAGTACAAATATTTCCGCCGCGGCGATCGGCTTGCGGGCGGGCGCAGGGTGACCTTTCCCTACTCCAGCCGCACCTATTTCCGCAAGCAGGAGGCGCTCGCCGCCAAAGTTGCCCGTCTTTTGGAAGATTTGGGCTGGTCGGATCGCCGTTTCGCCGCGGTATTCGGGCAGTTTTCTCCCTTCATGAAGATCCTCCGTGCGCTTCGGGAGGGCAAGGAGCGCATGGTGTGGGAGCGGAGGAAGCGCGGCGGGGTCGCGTTTACGGGCAAGGCGCGGGCGCACTCCGCAAAAGCCCGGCCCGAAAACAGGCAGCCGCCCCGCGCGGCAGAAGCGCGCGGGGCGGAGAAAGGTGACTGAAAAACGTCAATATATTGTCGATAATCGCGGTTTTTGCCCGTCTGCCCGCCGTCCGAAAAACCGCTCAAAATTCCGCCTTATCGGGGTCGTAGGCGGGCGGCCGCTTGCCCCGCGCCACGAGGACTGCCACCCCCACGGCGGCGACGCACCCGACGCAGATCCCCACGATGGCGGCGGCGGAGAGCCCTCCCTCCTCCTCGGCAGCGGCGGGCAGCGCCGCCACATAGTCGGAATATTCGGTGTTCAGTTCGTAGTCCAACAGTTTTTTGGCGGGGATGCGCTTCAAATCGCCGTCCGCGAGTACGCAGTAATAGAGGCACCCGTTCTCATAGATGTGCCCGTAGTAGTCGTAGGTGCGCGTCACGGATAAAAGTTCCTCCGCGCCCGCCTTGCCGGGGTCGTCGAGGGTATACACGAAGTCCACGGTTTTCTCCAAAAACGGCACATGGGGTACGAAACTGACGGCGACGACGTCGGAGGCGCGGCAGTAGCCCTCGGCGGCGGCGTACTGTACGCGCACAAATTCCCCCTCGCGGGCGAGGATGCGCACGAAGTAGGTATAGGGGAGCACGAAGAGGGGCGCGCTCTCGTCGGGCTGCCCGTAGAAATACACATTGTTCTTGTTTACGGCGGCGTACTGCCCCGCCCCGTCCGCGCCGTCGGCGGAGACAACACCCGCCTCGGGCAGGGGCGCAAAGGTAAACACGAGCGCACACAGAACCAACATCGGGAGGAGGACAAACAAAAGCTTTTTCATAGCCGTAATCATAGCGAACGGCGGCGCGCGTGAAAGCATTTATTTTATCGAATATGAACGAAATTTTGTATAACATTTTGGAGATCGAAGAGGAACAGCGGCGGCGGAAGGAGGAAGACCACCTCTCCCGCTACAACACGGGCGACGTGGTGCACCAAAAGCAGCTCGCCTTTCACAGATGCAAGAAGCGCAACCGCTGGGTGTTCGGCGGCAACCGCTCTGGCAAGACCGAGTGCGGCGCCGTCGAGGCGGTGTACATCGCCCGCGGCATCCACCCGTATAGGGAGAACAAAAAGGACGTGTTCGGCTGGGTCGTCTCGCCCACGTCGCAGGTGCAGCGCGACGTCGCCCAGCGCAAAATTCTGCACTATCTCCGCTCGTCGGACATCGAGGACATCGTCATGTCGAGCGGCAGAAAGGATAACCCCGCGGCGGGCGTCATCGACCAGATCTTCGTGCGGAACGCCTTCGGCGGGACTTCCGTCATCGGGTTCAAGAGTTGCGATCAGGGCAGAGAGCGCTTTCAGGGCAGTTCCCTCGATTTCGTGTGGTTCGACGAAGAGCCCCCGCAGGATATCTACGAGGAGTGCGTCATGCGCGTCGCCGACCGCAAGGGGGACATCTTCGGCACCATGACGCCGTTGAAAGGGCTCACCTTCGTCTACGACGACATCTATCTGAACCGCAAGTGCGACCCCGAAATTTGGTACGAATTCATGGAGTGGGCGGATAATCCCTTCCTCCCGCAGGAGGAGGCGGAGCGGCTCTCTGCGGCATTCGACGAGGCGTCCCTGCAGTCGCGGCGGTACGGCAGATTCGGCGCGCGCGAGGGGCTCGTCTACCCCGAATTCGATGAAACATTGCACGTAATCGAGCCCTTCCCCGTTCCCAAGGAGTGGCAGGATACCATCTCCATCGACCCCGGGCTCAAGAACCCGCTGTCCGCCCATTGGTACGCCGTGGACTACGACGGCAACGTGTACGTCGTCGCCGAGCACTACAGGGCGGAGGAGGATGTGGACTTCCACGCCCGCGCCATTCTGGAAATTTGCGAGAAACTCGGCTGGAAGCACGATGGCAGAGGCAGGGTGGAGGCGCTCATCGACCCCGCGGCGGGGCAGCGCACCCTCGCCTCGCGCCGCACCGTCTCCGAACTCTTCTACGAGCGCGGCGTCCTCGTAGATCCCAAGGTGAATAAGGATGTGTTCGCGGGCATCGCGCAGGTCAAGAGTTACCTGCGCCAAAAAAGTTCGTCGCCAAATTTGTACATCTTCTCCAACTGTACGAACATGATCCGCGAATTCAAAACGTACTTTTGGGGCAGCGGCGATAGCCCTCGGAAGGTCGATGACCACGCCATGGACGAACTGCGCTACTATCTCATGTCCTATCCCCGCCGACCCATCCTGCGCGAGGAGCAGAGCGCCGTCCAACGCGATAAACTCCGCCGCATCCGCTCCCTCCGCCACCGTTGACCGCCCCCCGCGCCCCCCCCAACTCGCCCGCGCTTATTTTACGCGTCATTCTGAGTGGGGGCGTAGCCCCCCGAAGAATCCCGACCAACGCAGTCCGTCTCGCCCGCTATAAAATGTCATTTCGCCCGACGCGTAGCGGCGCACGAAGTACCAAGCGTAGCGCGTGGAGAAATCTCTACCATATTTCCCCCACAAAGGAGCAACGCAATGCAAAATCTCAACTCATTTTCACAAAAAACCCCAACCAAAAAATCGCAGAGCGCCCAAACAAAAAGTCGGCGGCGCGGAGAATTTCCTCTCCCGCCCGCCCGCGCGCATTCCCCCGAAGGGGGAATGCGCGCGGGCGGGCGGGAGAGGAAAAAACAAGGAGGTAACATGAAACAGAACACGAAAGCCGGCGCAAAAGGCAACGAGAAAAAGGAAAAAGTCAAGGAAGCCATTCTCAAAGTCGCGCTGGGGTACAGCGTAGAGGAGGTCACCGAGGAGTACGATGCCCGCGAGGGCGAACTCAAACTCATACGGCGCAAGGAGACGAAGAAGGACGTCCCGCCCGATTTGAAAGCCGCCATGCTTCTCATGGGCAAGAAGGACTACCGCGCGCTCTCCGATGAAGATCTCGAACGCGAAAAGGAGCGCCTCATGGCGCAGTTGAAGGAGGAAGAACATGAATAAACAGCAGACGGAAGAGAGAATGGAGGAGAAGCGCAAGCGCGACCTCGTGCGGGAAATTCAGGCGGACTTCGCCTCGCGCCGCGAAATGCGGCGGAGCCTCGAGCGTGGCTGGCAACTCAACATGAACTTTGTGAGCGGCAACCAGTACTGCGACGTCTCGCCCGCAGGCGATCTCCAACAGGAGGATGCCGAGTTCTATTGGCAGTCGCGGCGGTGCTTCAACCACATCGCGCCCACGGTGGATACCCGCCTTGCGCGGCTCGCCAAAGTGCGCCCCACGCTCAACGTGCGCGCCTTTTCGGATAGCGAAGCGGATATGAAGACGGCGCGCCTCTCGTCCAATATCTTAAAGGCGGTCAAGGGGAGGGTGGATCTCGATAAGGTCATCTCCCGCGCGACGCTCTGGTCGGAGACGTGCGGCACGGCGTTCTACAAGGTCATCTGGAACTTCGAGGACGGCAACGTCATCGGCGTCGATGATACGGGGCACTCCATCCGCGAGGGCGATGTAAACGTCGTCGCGCTCTCGCCCTTCGAAATTTATCCCGATTCGCTCTCCGCGGAGGATATGGACGAGGTGAAGAGCCTCATCCACGCCAAGGCGGTGCCCGTCTCGGAGATCAAAGAGCGCTTCGGCGTGGAGATCGCGGGGCGCAACATTTCGGAATTTCCGCTCGCGCCGTACTCTTCGGCGAGCGCGTGGAAGAGGCCGATGGACGGCAACTTCCGCCCGTCGCTTTCCGATGCGGAGATCCTCATTGAACGGTATACCCGCCCGAACGGGAATTTTCCCGAGGGGCGGCTGGAGATCGTTGCGGGGGATAGGCTCCTCTACGAGGGGTCGCTTCCCTACCGCAACGGCGATAGAGGGGAGCGCGTTCTGCCGTTTATCCGGCAGACGTGCGTGGCGCTCGCGGGGGCGTTCTTCGGAACGTCCGTCGTCGATCGCATGATCCCCTTGCAGAGGGCGTACAACGCGGTACGGAACCGCAAGCACGAATTTTTGAACCGCCTCTCTGCGGGGGTCATCGCGGTGGAGGACGGCTCGCTGGACGCCGAGGAATTGGCGGACGAAGGCCTTTATCCCGGGAAGGTGCTCGTCTACCGGCAGGGTTCTCCCGCACCCGAGTTCCTCGACTGCGGCAAGTTGCCCGCGGAGTTTGCCGAGGAGGAAGAGCGCATTGCCGGCGAGTTCATTCTCGTTTCGGGCATGAGCGAAATTTCCCGCAACTCGGCGAACCCCACGCACGTGACCTCGGCAACGGGGTTGCAACTCCTCATCGACCAAGACCAAAGCCGAATGCAGATGAGCGTCGAGAGCGTCGAACGCGCCGTAAAGGAAGCAGGCAAACAGATTTTGCACCTTTACAAGCAGTTCGCGTCGGAAAAGCGGCTCATCCGCATGACGGGCACGGGCGGGGAGACCGAACTCTTCTACTTTTCCGCGAGCGATATTTCGGCGGACGACGTGCAGTTCGATACGGAATACGAGCGCACACCCGAACAAATCAGGGAGGACATTTTATATCTCCTCGAACTCGGGCTGCTGCGGGATGAGAAGGGCAACTTTTCGGACGAGACGAGGAACAGAGTCCTCGACGCTCTGGGCTTCGGCTCGTTCGAGACATCGCGGGATGTCTCCGCCCTCCACCTCAAAAAGGCGGAGCGCGAGAACGTCCTTCTGGCGCAGGGGGATGCGGAGTTGGAGGCCGACGAATACGACGACCACGCCCTCCACATCGCCGAACACACGCGCGCCCTCCTCTCGGGCGCCGAGCAAGATGAAGCGGCGAAGGCGAGGATCGTGCGCCACCTTGAAAGCCACCGCCGCAAAGGAGACATGAAGTGAACGAGGACAACGAAAACGCAAAAACCCCGCAGGAGATAGAAACCGCTCTCCCGGGAAAATTCAAGAGCGTAGACGCCCTTGCGCGCGCCTATTCGGAACTGGAAGCGGAATTTACCCGTCGCAGTCAGAAGCTGAAGGCGTACGAAGAGGCGGCGGGCGCGGCGGAGGCCGCCATGCGCGACCCCGAAACATTGTACCGCGCCGTCACGGAAAACAAAGAGGTGAGGGCGCGCGTCGTGGGCGACTATTTGCAGTCGCTCGGCGGCGTACCCCTCATGGGCTCCGCGGGCGCGGGCGTCACTGCGCCCGCCGTGAAGCCCGCGAGCATCGCGGAGGCGGGCAGGCTCGCGCTCGGCTACTTCCGTGGACAGCACAACAAGCAATAATTACAGCACAAAAAGCAATCATTCTTTTGGAGGAAATTTTATGGTAACAACCGCAACGGCAGATAATGCCTTGAAATCTTACTACCTCGCCGCCGTGAGCGATCAGCTCAATAAGGCCGCCAATCCCTTCCTCGCCCGCATCGCGCAGACGACTTCCGATGTGTGGGGCAGGGACGTGAGGAAACTCGTGCGCTACGGCGTGAACGGCGGCATCGGCGCGGGCACGGAGGAGGGCGCCCTTCCCCGCGCGAGCGGCAACCGCTATGCGCAGTTCGTCGCCACCCTCAAAAATTTGTACGGCTCGGTGGAGATCACCGATAAGGCGCTCCGCGCCTCGGTGAGCGGCGAGGGCGCGTTCGTAGACCTTCTGAACGACGAGATGGACGGGCTCGTGAAGAGTTCCTCCTTCAACTTCGGCAGGATGCTCTTCGGCGACGGCTCGGGCAAACTTGCCACCGTCTCCTCCTCCGAGGAGACCAAGTACACCGTGGATTCCGTGCGCAGTATCGCCGAGGGCATGGTAGTCGATGTGTACGACGGCGCGGGCACCTTGAAGGCGGAACAGCGCGAGGTGCTCGCCGTGGACAGGGCGGGGAAAACCGTCACCCTCTCCGGCGCCGCCATCGAGACGCCCGAAAGTTACGGCATCTATATGCAGGGCTCCAAGGACCTCGAACTCACGGGGCTCGGCGCCATCTTCTCGGACAGCGAGACGCTCTACGGCGTTCAGCGCGCGGCGTGGATGAAGCCGTATAAGAAGGCGGAAGTGGGGGATCTCACCGAGAACGCGTTGCAGACCGCCATCGACGCCGTGGAGGAGTCCTCGGGCAGCAAGGTGAACTTCATCGTCTGCTCGTGGGGCGTCCGCCGCAAACTTGTCCAACTCATCTCCGCCGCCCGCACCGTGGAGACTTTGAACCTCGAGGGGGGCTACACCGCCATCTCCTTCAACGGCATCCCCGTCGTAGCCGACCGCTTCTGCCCCGAGGGCACCATGTACCTTCTCAATACCGAGGACTTCGGGCTGCACCAACTCTGCGATTGGCAGTGGCTCGAGGGCGAGGACGGCAAAATTTTGAAGCAGGTCGCGGGCAAGCCCGTGTACACGGCGACGCTCGTGAAGTACGCCGAACTTCTCTGCTACCGCCCCTGCGGTCAGGGAATGCTCACGGGGATCACGGAAGCATAACGGAGGGGCGCGCAATGTTGGTGAAAGAAGTAGTCGCTTTGGCGGCGGAGACGCTGGGAAGGAGCGACCTTTCAGGCGCGCTCGGCGCGCTCGAGGGGGAGCCCGACGGCGAATTGAAGTCGCTTCTGCGCTGTTACAATCTCATTGAAAACGAAGTTGCGCTCGACTTTTTCCCGCTCAAAACTTCGGAGCGGTTCGTCCCCGCGCAGGGAAAAATTTCCTACGCAAGTTTCTCCTTTGCGCCCGTGAACATCCTCAAAGTGATGGACGAGGAGGGGACGCCCGTCCGCTTCGGCATCATGCCCACCTATCTCACCGTGCCCGAGGGGAGCGGCGAGGTGGAAGTTCTCTACGCCTATTCCCCGCCCGTCAAGGAACTCGGCGACGAGACGGCGTTTTCCGACCACATCTCGGCGCGGCTTCTCGCCTTCGGCGTTGCGAGCGAGTTCTGCATCACCAACCGGCAGTTCTCCGAGGGCGCGATGTGGGGCAGAAAGTACCGCGATGCCCTCCGCGCTGCGGGCATCTACCGCAGGACGCTCTCCGTCCGCTCGAGGAGGTGGATATGATCTACGATAAAACCTATTCGCCCCTCCGCCGCACGAGGAGAACGCTCTCCGTTCCCGCTTCCCGCCTTCGGGCGGGGAGCACGGCGCGGGACGTCTTTCTCGTGCATATGCGGGAGACGGACGGGGGCTTTGAATGCGCGGAGGGCGTCGTGCCCATCGAGATGCCCTTTGCCGAGACGCCCTTCAAACTGTACGCCGTGGAAAACGGGCTCATCTCCGTCAACCATGTGCCGCAGAGGAACTCGGACGGGATGTACGCCGTCTTCTCCCGAAGGAACTTTTACGGGTACAGGCTCACCGACCTTCCCCGCTCCGTGACGCCCGCCGATACGGCGCGGGACACGACGCGCAAGGATGCGTGGAACGTGGTGCTCCCCGAGCGGACGCTCTTCGCCAACGCGCGGAACGGGCAACTCCTCGATTACAGCGAGGAGACGGGCGGCCTCTACGGATTGCAGTACGCGGGGAGGTTCTTCGTCGTCACCGAGGACAAGATCGTCTACACGAAGATGTACTGTGCGGAGAACTGGGAACTCGAGAGCAATACCGACGTGCAGGGCTCGGGCACCCTGACGGTGCCCCCCGAATGCGGCGACCTCGTGACGGGCATCGTCTACCGCGACGACGCGTACTTCTTCGCCCAATACGGCGTGTGGAAACTGCACATGGGGGGAAAGGTGCTCAACACCAAGACCATGCTCTACCCGCACGGCGGCGGCGAGGTCATCCCCAATTCCTGCCAAGTCGTGGACGGGCACATCTACTTTCTCACCACCAAGGGGCTGTGGCGGTTCGACGGCAACAAGTTCGAGCGGGTGCCCTCGCCCTGCCTTGCGAAGGCCGACCTCTCCGCCGAGGTGGAGTCGGGCGTGTGCGACGGGCAGTACTTCGCCCACGTCGCCCTCGCGGACGGCAACCGGCGCGTGGTGGCGTACGACCCGTACTTCGAGAGAGACCGCTTTCTCGCCGCCGAATTTGCATCGTTCGGCGCAAAGGACAAGGCCTACGCCATCCACGGCGGCGTCATCTGCGAGCTGAAGGGGCGGGGGCTCTCCCCCGACGGCGACCCATGCTCGCTGTTATGCACGATCTCGCTCATCGGCAACAACCCCTGCGCCGAGTGGGTGCGCATCGAGGGCGAGGGGGAGTTCACCGTGGAGGCGAGCACCAAGGAGGACGGCGCCGCCTTTGCAAAGGGCAAGGCGGGGGAGAAACTGTATCTTTCCCGCGTCCTGCGCGGCGGGGAACTTTCGCTGTGTATTTCCACCTTTGCGGAGGACTTCCGCATCGCAGGCGTGACGCTGGGCATCGGGGAGGACGAACAATATGACGATTGACATCATCGACCTCACCGACCCCGAATACAGCGACCTTTCCCCCGTACAACTCTCCATGGTTCGCGTGGCGCAGGCCAAGAAGGATAAAATTCTTGCGACCGCCGAGGAGGAGAAGGCAGAGATGTTTCAGGTGCTCACGAGCAACCACTTCGAACGCAGCACCGCCTATGACCTCTACGTGCAGCAGGTGGACGCCGACGCCGAGGAGCAGGTGAATACCGTGCGCGAGGATCTCATTTTGCAACTTGCGTACGAATCGCTGGGCTCGGAGGGGGACGAAAACGGCCCCTACCGCTATCCGCAGAACCCCAACTACAATCTCTCGTACTCGGAGCGGTTTCTCGTCGTGCGGAACTACTACATGGAGGCCACCGACGACCCCAATGCGCGCTTGCAGGCGTACGGCATGGATTCGCTGGCGCGCTCCTATTTGGGCGAGTTTTACCAGACATTGTACGATCTGCTGGCGTCGTATTGCTGAGTTTCGTTCAATTTCTTTTTATACAGAGCCCTGCGGGCGGCATACTGCGGGCAAAGAAATTATGCGAGGGGTTAAGTAGTGCGTCTCTCAACGGTTCGCCCGCGAATAGTTCGTTCTCAAAGTCAGTAAGCCGCAAGTATGCGGCAAATTGTGTGCGCTACCGCAAAAGCGCGGTTTTGCTTCGCGCAGTAATTTACAGCAAGGGCGGCAATGCGGTTGCCCCTGCCGCCGTGCGGAGGGCGGCGCACAGTGCCCTTTCCACCATACAAAAACAGGGGGATTGGGTGCAAAAAAATGGGGAGGATATGGACGCCGCCGCGGCAGAGCCGCGGCGGCGGTCTCTACATAAGGGAAGATACGCTCACCGTGCGCCCGCCGACGCAAAGCGTCGGCGGGCGCACGGTGAGCGTATGAGGAAGGGAAGGTCATATGAAGGAAAATGGGGGTACCATGTCCGAAGCCGGGGTCGCCGCGCGCCGCTTTCTCTTACGGGAGAAGGCGGCGCGCGGCGGGGGTAATAACGGGGCGGAGGATACGCTCACCCGCTGCGCGGGTTGCTTCACCTACGACTTGTGCCACGCTTCGTAGACGAACGGTGCACGGGCGGTATGAGGAAGGGGGTGGGCAGGTCGGTATGAAGGGGCAGGCAGTTCGAGATAAGCGGCACGGGGCGGTATGAGGAAGGGGGTGGGCAGGTCGGTATGAGGGGCGGAAGGGGGTGGATAAAAAGTAACAAAATATGAATAAAAAATACATTTATAAGCATAAATGCGGATAAAATTGGGAAAAAAATTAAATTTTATAAAAAAATACCGTCAATTTGGTTGACGGGGGGGGGTAGATATGTGCTATAATTGAACAATAATTGGGTTGATGTAGTTCATTCTACGCGCGTACGCGCGCTCCCGCACACATTGATTATTATCACATTATGTCGGAACAGTGCGGGGAGCATCGGGGTACGACCGCGGCCGAAGCGGTACGGTGCGGCGGAACGTCGGAATTCGGCGAAAGCGGTACGGTGCGGCGAAACGTCGGAACACAGCGAAAGCGGTGCGGCGAAACGTCGGAATTCGGCGAAGCGGTACGGTACGGCGGGACGTCGGAATACGGCGAAGCGGTACGGTGCGGCGGAACGTCGGAATTCGGCGAAAGCGGTACGGTGCGGCGGAACGTCGGAATACGGCGGAGCGGTACGGTGCGGCGGGACGTCGGAATACGGCGAAGCGGTACGGTGCGGCGGGACGTCGGAATACGGCGGAGCGGTACGGTGCGGCGGAACGTCGGAACACAGCGAAAGCGGTGCGGCGAGACGTCGAATGCGGCGGAACGGAAAAGCGGGTTTCGCAATTTCGTGCAGGCGCACGGACGGCGCAGGATGGACGATGAAACAAAGAGATTTTTTAGGAGGATAGTATGAAAAAGCACTTGATACGCGCGCTCATAGTGATGCTGACGGTTTGCTTCGGCGTCGGCGTATTGGCGGCTTGCGGGGACCTTGTAAGCAGAGATCCCGAAGAACCCGTTGCCGATCTCATTGAGGGCGTTTGGACGGGCGCGACCGCTGACATCGACAACGAGGGAAAAACCACCACCTTCGCGTTCACCGCGACCGTGGATCTGGACGGCGACAGCGTGAGAACCGTTTATACCGTGGCGGAGGTCAATAACGGCACGGTGGGCGAAGTTTGGACGCGCGGATACGTGGCGCTTGCCAAGCAGACGGACGGCTCTTATAAATTCGAAGAGACGCAGGGCAGCAGCACCGCTTCCTTTGCCGTTACGCTGAACGGGAGCAACCTCGAGGCCGTCGTCAAGAATATGTTCGGCGAGGACAGCACCGTGACGCTCACCTTCCCCACGAAGTCGGCGCTTCCCGATGGGCTCGGCCTCACGGGGACGTGGTACGAACTCAAAGGGACGTCCGTGGGCTACGATTATCCCGAAGAGGCGGCGAGTTACGACTTCACCAATAAAAAGTACACGGTTTCCGGCAACCAGAAGAATATGACGGTCTACGAAGTCGGCGCCTATACCGTGTGCTTGGTCGCCGGTGCCGATCGCGGGAATATTATCTACAAGAGCGGCAGCGACTACTATGTGAACGGTAGTTACACGAAGCTCACCCAGACGGCGCCGTCGAATACGCCCGCGAGCTACACCGTGACGTATGCGCTCGGCGAACACGCGGCGAGCGAGGCGGAGGTTCCTCCTCGGGCTACCGCGAATGCTGCCAACGCATACACGGTCGAACTTCCCGCAGCGCCCGCAGCCGCTGAGGATTGGGAGTTCGCCGGCTGGGATGTCGGCGGCCAAGTGAAGCAGCCCGGCGACGAAATTACCGTTACAGATGACATCACCGTCACCGCGACGTGGCGGGATACTTCCACGCCGCCCACGCCCGCGAGTTACACCGTGACGTATGCGCTCGGCGAACACGCGGCGAGCGAGGCGGAGGTTCCTCCTCAGGCTACCGCGAATGCTGCCAACGCATACACGGTCGAACTTCCCGCGGCGCCCGAAGCCGCTCAGGGTTGGGAGTTCGCAGGCTGGCAGGTCGGCAGCACGGTGGAGCAGCCCGAAGCGCCAATTACCGTCTCCGATGACATCACCGTCACCGCAAAGTGGACGCAGGTCGCCACGCCTGCCATAAGTTACACCGTGACGTATGCGCTCGGCGAACACGCGGCGAGCGAGGCGGAGGTTCCTCCTCAGGCTACCGCGAATGC
>CANRAR010000012.1 GCA_947628675.1 uncultured Clostridia bacterium | reverse complement strand
GCAAAACTTCCTTTCGCCCATGTTGAAGCCCGCATTCGACGCAATGAAAAGAGCCCTCTCAAAAAGAAGGCTCTCCGTTGGGATATTTCATTATCAGAAGAATGTCCCCCGCGCCGCTTCCTTGGTCTCCCTGTCGGCGATGAAGGGAATACGCGTCGTGTAGCCCGCCTTGGCGGCCACGATCTGCTTCGTGGGCCAGCTGAAGATCTCCGTATTCCACGTGTTCACGGTGTCGTTATACACCTCACGCGCCGCCGTAATTTCGCGTTGCAGGTAGGAATTCTGCTGCATGGCGTCGGCAAGTTCGCTGTGTGCCCTCAATTCGGGGTAGTTCTCGAACGCAATGTTCACGGAACGGGCAACCGCGCCCACCGTTTCGGCGTAGTCGTTGCGCGCGGCGTCCCCCTCTGCACCCGCCCTGCTGCGGTAGGCGGCGATCTTCGTGAAGGTGTCCTTGTCGAGATCGATCGCCTTATCGAGGAGTTTCGCGCAATTCTGCAAAATCTGCACCCGCTGTTCGAGATAGTTGTCGATCTGCGAAGCGTCGTGCTGGATCTTCTGCTGCAACTGTTGCAGATGGCTCCTCGCCTTTGCCTTGATGATCATCCAGATCACGCCGCCGATGATGGGCGGCAGGAACCACCAGATCACGTCGTAGACCTTGGTGCCCTTTCCGACTTTGACGGGAAGTTGTTTGGCGATGACGTCCACGCCGCGCCCCTCCTCCATCGTCGTTGCATTCATTTCGTCCAACTCATTCATATCTATATCCTCCTAAAATTATTTTTTTACGGTAAAATCGGCGTCGAAGCCCCTATCGTCCCCCGAGACGACGCAGCACAAAATTCCGTGATTGTACCCGAACGCCCGCTTTCCGTATTTTTCCATGGCGACGCGGTACACCCCGGAATTGGCCTCCCTGAAGAACTCCCTGTCCGAGAGCCCCAACTCCTTCATCTCCACGATGGTATTCGATTGAATGGGCACATACTCGACCCAATCCACGGGGACGCTGTGGAAAAACCCATCGCCCCCGAACACGGAGACAAATTCGGTATGCGGCACGGCGCGGTATGCGTTTGCCGTCACCACGAGGCGGTCGCTCTTGCCGTCCTTGGCGGCGAGGCTCGTCTTGAGAATGCTCGGCGTCGCGGCATACGGCGGGGCAAACGCCGTAGCGTCCATGCGGTTGACGGCGTATTCCGATTCCTGCACGGTAAAATTGCGGGGAAATTCCTCGCGGTAGATATACTCGTGCGGCTTGTGCTGCTGATACAGCGGAATGGAGAGCAGGGGCGCCAAATCGAAATACAGCGACTTGAAGTACTCGCCGTTGAACGTCAGAAAGAGGTTACGCGCGCCGTCCACGCTGTACGAATAGTACCGCTCGCGGCGTTCCTCCATGTCCCACTGCGCCGAATGCTCGGAGGAAATATAGTTGAGGCAACCCACCTTCCGCATGGAAAAGTCGTCGCCGTAGCCCTCCCCGTCGGTGAGGAGCGCGAGAAGATTCTTCTGCGCGAGCGGCGTAAACAGGAGGCGGAACTGCACGTCGTTGTCCCGGTCGAGCGCGCCGAACAGCACGTCGAACTCCTGATTTCCCATCTCGGTGAACGAACCGCCGCGCTCGAGCGCCTTTTCCTGCTTCTTGCGGATCTTTTTTGCGCCCCGTTTCACCCTGCCCTCGCGCGCCTTCTCGCTGAGATCCTCCACGTGCGCGGGGCTGCGCGAAAAGTGCAGATCGGGCGCCGCTTCGTTGCCGTAGACGAGCCGCGTCTGTTCGCTGTAATAGGGCTTGGGGCGCGTCACGGAGGCGGTGAGCGTCTCCGAATGGTGCACGGTAATGGGATGCCCCTCGCTGTCCGTCTCGTACGTCTCCCACGTGATGACGATGGAGCCCGTATACGTGCAACTGCCCATGCTCTCCACGAGCACCCGATCGACGACGAAGGGGTTCCCCACGATCTCGCCCGTCAGAATGCCGATGGTCGAGCGCTCGGGATCCTCCGACGCCGCGTAGCCGTACTTGCCGTTCAAATAGTCGTAGCGGCGCACGTTGAAAAAATCGTCGAGGCGGATGAGCGGCACCGTCTTTTCGATGAGTTTTTTGGTGACGGTGTTCTCGAAGAGCGCGTTGAGGGGCGCCATCTGCTTCCATGCCTGCTCCATGAGTTCGTTCGCCTTCTGCTGCCGCGCCTCGCGCTTCTTCTCGTTCTCGCGGATGCGCGGAAGCGCTACCCCGATAAGCAGCCCTATCCCCGCCGCGATCAAAACGCCGCCCACGGCGCACAAAATGCCCCCCGCCGTCATGTCGTCCGCGACGAAGCAGACGATCGCCGCGATCAGCAAAACCGCGCCGATGGCGATCATGGCGATAAACAGCGCGCGCAGAGCCTTATAGCGGGAGAGCTGACGCTTGGATTCCTCCACAAGTTGCATCTGCGCGTTGTATGCCGAGACCGTCTTTTTGTTCTCGGTAGCGTCGATGCCCGACTGCTTCACGAGCCCGTCAAAGTACTCCTCGCAGTTGCGCCGAAACTCGCCCTCGTATTTGGTTTTATAGGCCTTTAAGGGCTCTAAAATTTCGTCGCCCCCTACGGCAGAAGTCTTTATCGACATAGTTCGACACGATTATACCACGCAAACTCTTATTTGTCAAAAAATAAAAGACACCGCATCGCGGTGCCCGGATGAAAGGCCGAACGCCCACTAAATATCTATCTCTTTGACGCGGGTATTTTGATAGATGCAGAAGCGAATGATGTGCCCGTTGTCCTCCTCGGGCTCACCCGCGCGAACGAGAACAAAATCCGCATCGGCGTCAAGGTCGGGCACGAACACATCCGCGCCGCCGTCCTCCTCCACCTTGGTGACGAGCGCCTCGGTGCAGTACGGCAGAAGCGCGCGGTACACGCTCGCCCCGCCCACGACAAACACATCGTCGGGCGGATATTTGCCGACTTCCGCAAAGAGTTCGCCCAAGTTGTGAACGGTAAGCGCCCCCTCCACATCCTCGGGGCATAGCACAATGTTGACGCGGTTTTTGAGCGGCTTTCCCCCGGGGAAGGAGCGCAGCGTATTCAGCCCCATCACGACGACCTTCCCCGTCGTCGTCTCTCGGAAGAACTTCATATCTTTGGGCAGGGAAAACATCAATTTGTTGTCTTTGCCGATGCCCCAATTTTTATCGGCGTGAAAAATCGCTTTCATATAAATTATTTGTCATTTCGAGCGGAGGCGAAGCCGCAGCCGAGAAATCTCAAATGGCGACGGGGATCTTCGCCGCCAGCGGGTGAAACTGATAATTTTCGAGCCGAAAACTCTCCACCGTGAAGTCGTAAAAATTCTTCACGTCGGGGTCTACCGCAAGTTTGGGTGCAGGCAGCGGCTCGCGGGAGATGACCTCCTCCACGATGGGAATATGCCTGTCGTAGAGGTGGGCGTCGGCGATGACGTGCACGAGTTCGCCCGCCTTCAACCCCGAAACCTGCGCAAACATGACGAGGAGAATGGCATATTGCACCACATTCCAATTGTTGGCGGTGAGCATATCCTGCGACCGCTGGTTGAGAATGCCGTTCAAAGTATCCCCCGCCACGTTGAACGTCATGGAGTAGGCGCAGGGGTACAAATTCATCTCGTGCAGATCGTCGAAGTTAAAGATATTCGTGAGGATACGGCGGGAAGTCGGGTTGTGCTTCAAGTCGAAGAGGACGCGATCCACTTGGTCGAACTCCCCCTCCCTATATTTGTGCTTGACGCCGAGTTGATACCCGTACGCCTTGCCGATGGAGCCGCTCTCGTCCGCCCAACTGTCCCAGATGTGGGAATGAAGGTCGCGGATGTTGTTGCTCTTCTTCTGCCAGATCCACAAAATTTCGTCGATGCAACTCTTGAACGCCGTGCGGCGGAGGGTCAGAATGGGAAATTCCTCCTGCAAGTTGTAGCGGTTGACGACGCCGAACCTCTTCACGGTGTACGCGGGGGTGCCGTCGTCCCACCGGGGACGAACTTCATGCCCTCTGTCCCACACCCCGTTTTGCAGGATGTCCTTGCAGTTTTCGATGAAAATCAGATCCGCCTTGCTCATCTCTTCCGCCTTTGTAAAAACGCTTCAATCGCGCCCCTGTTCGCTCCCGATGCGGGAAAGCGTCTCTTCCCGCCCCAAGATCTGCATGATGGTGTATAAATCGGGCGTGTTGGCTCTTCCCGTCGTCGCAATGCGCAGAACTTCGGCAACGTCGGCAACACTCCCCTTGTACGCCTCGGGGTTCGCCTTGTAGTCCCTCATCTCGGCGGCAAACCCGTTCTCCGCGGCGATCTCCTTGACTTTGCTAAACCACACCTGCGCGTCGTCCGCTTCGTCGTAACGCCGCACAAAGCCCTCCAAAATGGCGCGCCTGTCCCCGTCCGCCACGCGGTAATTTTCGTGCTCCGCGGGGCGTTCGAAGAAGAACTTGATGAACTCCATGGCCTGCGAGGCGGTCGTAAAGTCCTTTCTGCGTTTCTTGCCGCCCACGCCCATGCAGAGGGCGAGCGCGCGCAGCAGTTTTTCCTCGTCCTCGAAGTATTTTTTCTGCGCCTCGGTGCCGAATTCCTCCCCCCATTCCCGCAAAAATGCCGCCATCTCCCCCTCGGAGAGTTTGGAAAGTTCGTTCTTGGAAATATCGTTGAGTTTGTCGAGGTCGAACAGCGCCCCGCTTTTCGACATCTTCTCCGCCTTGAACGGGAAGTCATTGAGGTCTGCGTCGGGGTTCTTTAAGTACCACTCCTCGAAGTTGGAATTGAGGAGGGTAAGCATATACACCTTTACGGCGCGGGGGAAGTACCCCTCTTTCCTGTAAAATTCAAGCGCAAGTTCGGGGTCTTTCCGCTTGGAGAGTTTGCGGCGGGTCTCACCGTCCTGCTTCATGAGGGAGCAGTGGTGCCCGTACCGCGGAAGCGGGAAGCCGAGCACGTGGAAGAGTTCGATGTGAATGGGCAAACTCGCCAGCCACTCCTCGCCGCGGATGACGAGCGTCGTGCGCATAAAGTGGTCGTCGATGGCGTGGGCGAAGTGGTAAGTGGGAATGCCGTCGGACTTCAAAATGACGACGTCTTGGTCGTTCTCGGTGACGGTGACGTCCCCCTTGATCTCGTCGTGGAATTTGAATTTATTTTCGGGGTTGCCGAGCGACTTCAAGCGGATAACGAAGGGCTTGCCCGCGTCGAGATTTTTGTAGATCTCCTCCTCGGTGAGATTTCTGCACTTGGCGTATTTGCCGTAGTAGCCCGTGATCTCCTTCTTCGCCGTCTGCTCCTCGCGCAAGGCGGAGAGTTCCTCCTCCGTGCAGAAACAGGGATAAGCCCGCCCCTCCTCAATGAGGTGCTTTACAAAGGCGCGGTAAATTTCGGCGCGCTGTCGCTGATACCACGGCGCATACGTCTCATCGCCGCCGATCTGAGCCCCCTCGTCAAATTTGATGTCAAAATATTTTAGCGCGCTGATGACGGCCTCTACCGCGCCGTCCACCTTGCGCTTTAAGTCGGTGTCCTCGATGCGCAGATATAAAACGCCGCCGCCCCGGTGCGCGAGACGCTCGTCTGCCGTCGCGCTGAACAGGTTCCCGAGGTGGATAAATCCCGTCGGCGAGGGCGCAAGGCGGGTGACCTCCGCCCCTTTCGGCAAATTTCTGGGCGGATATTTCTCCTCATACGTTTCAAGCGCGGGATATTTCCCGGGGAGCAACCGCTCCGCAAGTGCTTTGTAATTCATAGCATATTCTCCTTTAAGAGCAGCAAACTCTCGGAGGAGATCTCCGCGAGCCCGTTCTCCACGTCGTGCACGAGCGCAACGGCGCGGGCGAGGAGCGGCGTTTCAACGCCCTTCAAGTCCCCCGCGCGGACGACGACGCCCGCCACATAGTCCACGTCGCACCGCCTTCCCGCATTGAGGTCGAGAAGCATCCCCGAACGCGTCTTTTTGTACGCGCGGAGGGCAAACGGAAGCGTAATGCGCCCGAATTTTCCGAATACTTTGAATAGATCGTGCCCGTTGAGGGGCAACTTCGTACAACCGTAGGCGCGCGCCACCGCAAACACTTCGCGGATGAGCGCGAGCGAGAGCGCCTTATAGCGGCGGGAGAGTTCGCCGAACGTGAGCCCCGAGATCGCGGAGAGCGTGGAAAAGGAGGCATTCGTCGCAAGTTTGGCAAAGCGAATTTCGGGGAGCAACCCCACCGTCACCTTGCCGACGCGGCGCAACATCCCCTCGATCTCTCCGAGGCGCACCCCCGCGCCGAACGCGCCGAGCGCAAAGCGGTAGCCCGCCGTGGAAGTCACCGTGATTTCCCCCGCGCCCGTCCGTTCCGCGCCCCACGAAAGGGCGCATCCGTACACGCGTTCCCCGCCGAAATATTCCGCGAGTTCCGCCTCGGGAAACCCGTTCTGCACGGAGATGATAGCGCCGTTCCGCGCCAGAAAATCCTTCAAAAACGTGCAAACGCTGTCATTTTCCCGCTGTTTTGTGGCGAGAAAGATGAAGTCGTACTTGCCCGTCATCTCCTCGGGCAGAAGCGCCGAAACGGGCACCGCCTGCGCGCCGGAAATTACCGCGCCGCGCGCATTCAACGCCTCGACGTGTTCCCTGTTCCGCGTCACCAAATCGCACGGAATGCCTGCTTTTGTGAGGAGCGCACCGAGCGACGTTCCCATCGCCCCCGCGCCGTAGATGCAAATTCTCATATCGCCTTATCTATTATAGGGCATGGCCGCGCATTTGTCAATCGCTCTTCGCGGCTTTTGGGAAAACATGGAAAATTTGTTTTTTGAGCAAATATTTCGGAAAACCGCGCAAAAAAAGTTGTCTTTTCAAAAAAGGTGTGGTATACTTTTTCCTGTATCACGCAAATAAAAGGAAAGTGTTTCTATGAACCTTACAGCTTTTGTGTCCGCTTTGCTTGCGCCTTCGCACTATCTGCCCCACCAGATCGTGTGCATCGTGCTCATTTCGCTCATGGGCATCGCGGCGCTCGCCGCCATCGTGCTCATCATGATCCAGCCCGGCAACTCCCGCGGCATCGATGCGCTCGGCGGCTCGAGCGAGACCTTCTACGGCAAGAACAAGGGCAAATCCCTCGAATCCAAACTGAAAATGTGGACGGCGATCTGCCTCATCGTGCTCGGCGTACTTGCGGTCGTGTTCTTCATCCTGCAGATCGACGCCATTTGGCAAGCGTAACCAACTCTCAAAGCATACAAGGGCGGCTCATGGGGCTGCCCTTCTTTTGTACATATAGGTGCTGTGTTGAACGTCAAACAATCGCTTTTAACAAAAATTCAAGATGGCTCGTTCGCCCTCATGACGGACGATGAGATCTCCCGCCGTCTCCGCCTCGGCCGCCGCGAAGCCCTCGCCGTGCGCGACTATCTCCGCGCGCTCGTGCGGGAGGGTGAACTGCTCTCGGACAGCCGTTTCCGCTACGGAACGGCCGAGCAATTCGGCGCCAAACGCGGGATAATTTCCGCCAACGAGCGCGGTTTTGCCTTTTTTATCCCCGAAGACGGCTCGGGCGACCTCTTCCTCCCCCGCCGCTCGCTTCAAGGCGCCCTGCACGGCGATACCGTGCTCGCCTTCCACGTGGAGCGCACCCGCGACGAGGGCGAAGTGCTCGCCGTTCTCTCCCGCGGCTATTCCGAGATCGTCGGCGTATTCCGCCGCGAGAAGCGGGGCGGCTACCTCGTCCCCGATGAACGCAAATTTTTCGAGGACGTCTACATTCCCGCGGGCAAGACGGGCGGCTGTTCGGACGGCATGAAGGCGGTCGCCCGCATCACGTCGTACGCCGGCAAGACGCCCACGGGCGAAATTACCGAAATTTTGGGCAGCAACGGCAACTTTTCGGTGGAAGAACTCGCCCTCATCCGCGCCCACGGCCTTCGGGAGGAGTTCCCCGAGAAAGTCCTCCGCGCGGCGCAAAATATTCCGCAGACCGTCCCCTCTTCCGCCCTCGAAGGCCGCGAAGATTTGCGCAGCCGCCTCATCATCACGGTGGACGGCGAGGACACGCGCGACATCGACGACGCCATCTCCATCGAAAAGAAAAACGGCAAATTTTACCTCGGCGTCCACATCGCCGACGTCTCCCACTATGTTAGGCGCGGCTCCGCGCTCGAGGAGGAGGCGTTCAAGCGCGGCACGAGCGTGTATTTTCCCGACCGCGTCCTGCCCATGCTGCCGCGGGAACTCTCCAACGGCATCTGCTCGCTCAATGAGGGCGAAACGCGCCTCACCCTCTCCTGCTTCATGACGGTAGACGGCCGCGGCAGGGTGCTTTCAAAACGCATCGCCCCCACCGTCATTTGCTCCCGCCACCGCATGACGTACACCGCCGTCACCGCCATCGCAAACGGCGAACGTGAGGCGGTCAAAACCTACCCCGATCTCGTCGATTTCGTCAAAACCGCAGTAGAACTTACGAATATATTGAAAAATGCGCGGGAAGCGCGCGGCGGCATCGCCCTCGACGTCAAGGAGGCAAAGATCCTGTACGCCGACGGAAAAATTTCCATTCCCGACTACGAGCGCACAATTTCGCACGAGATGATCGAGCAGTTCATGGTGCTCGCCAACGAGAGCGTCGCCACCATTATGACGGAGAAAAATATGCCCTTCGTCTACCGTGTGCATGAACGTCCCTCCGAGGAGAAGGCGTCGGACTTTGCCGAGTTTTTGAAAGAAGCGGGCGTCGCGCCCAAGTTCGACCCCAAAAACGTCTCCCCCGCCGACTACCGCAACCTCCTCCTCTCGCTTCAAACCTCGCCGCTTTACTCCCTTGTCAACCGCGTCATGCTCCGCTCCATGATGAAGGCGGTCTACTCGCCCGAAAACATCGGGCACTTCGGGCTCGCGTCGGAGTGCTACTGCCACTTCACCTCCCCCATCCGTCGCTACCCCGACCTCTGCATCCACCGCATCATCAAGGAGAGTTTCACCGACCCCGCCCGCGCGAAAAATTTCTATCAAAATATCGTGAAGGAAGCCGCCGCGCAGTCGTCCCTCTGCGAGCGCAACGCGACGGACGCCGAGCGCGACGTCGATGCCCTCTACATCGTCGCCTATATGCAGGACAAGGTGGGCGAAACGTACGAGGCCACCATCTCGGGCGTCACCACCTTCGGCATCTTTGCCGAACTCGATAACACCGTCGAGGGGCTCATCCCCGTGGAGACCCTTCCCGACGACAGTTACGATTACATCGAGGAGCGCTTCCTGCTCCGCGGCACCAAGCACACCTTCCACCTCGGCGAGCGCATCCGCGTCCGCGTCGTGGGCGTCGATTGGGGCGCGCGGAGAGTACAATTTTCGTTTGAGGAAAAGGTATGAAGATCATCGCCGTCAACAAACAAGCCCCCTTTGAGTACTTCATCGGGGATAAATATGAGGCGGGCGTCGTCCTCGAGGGCGCGGAAGTCAAGTCCCTTCGCGCGGGCAGGGCGTCGCTCGGCGAGAGTTTCTGCGAGATCCGCGGCTCCGAGATCTTCCTCAAAAATATGCACATCGCCCTCTACGATAAGAGCGGCGCCTTCTCCACGCGCGATTCTCGCAAGGATCGGAAACTTCTTTTGCACCGCTTTGAGATCTCCAAGATCGTGGGGCGGGTCAACGAGAAGGGCTACACCCTCGTGCCCCTCAAGATCTACTTCAAGGACGCCCTCGTCAAGGTGGAGATCGCCCTCTGCAAGGGCAAGCACACATACGATAAGAAGCAGGCTCTCAAGGAGCGCGACGTCAAGCGCGCCATGGATCGGGAAGCCAAATCGTGGTAATTCCCCACCCCATGTGCCCAATTTGCGAAAAATCAACGAACACCGATGAATATGCCAAACCATTTCACCAAGCCGGATTTCCACGCCAACATCCTCAACATCACCGCGACCCTCGCGGAGTTTTTGGGCTGTCCCAACGATAAGCCCACCCTGCCCCTCCTCGCCGCGGAACTCAACAAACATTATAAAAACGTCGTCTTTCTCATCTTCGACGGGCTCGGCAGCCACCCCATCGAGGTAAATTTGCAAGAGGGCGACTTTTTGCGCCGCCACATCCGCCAGACGCTCACCTCTACCTTCCCCTCCACGACGACCAACGCGACCACCTCCCTCCTCACCAACAAGTACCCCATGGAGCACGGTTGGTTCGGTTGGTGCCTGTATTTTGAGGAACTCAAAAGCGTCGTCAACCTCTTCCCGGGCACCAACGCCGATACGGGCGAGCCCATCGAGGCGGGCTACGTCCGTAAAGTTCTGCCCTATAAACCCTTCTACGAGGAAGCCCGCACCGACTATACGACAAGCGTCGTCGTGCCTGAATATTGGGATAAGGACGATAAAAACCGCTACGTCTGGCACTCGCACGACGAACTCTTCGCCCATATTCAAACCATTTGCGGCAATGCGGGCAAACAGTTCATCTACGCCTACTGCGATGAGCCCGACGCCACCATGCACCGCTTCGGCGTACACTCCGCCGAGGCAAAGGCGCTCATCGGCGGGCTCAGCGCCAAGACGGAAGCGATGTTCCAAAATCTCTCCGATACCCTCCTCATCGTCACGGCCGACCACGGACAGGTGGACGTTGAGGGCTATCTCGAACTCTACAAGGACGAGGAACTTCTCTCCCTCCTCGCCGCCCCGCCCTACATGGAATCGCGCGCCGCGGCGTTCCGCGTGAAGCAGGACTGCCGCCAAAAGTTCGAAACCCTCTTCCGTAAAAATTACGGCGAGGACTACGAACTGTACGAAAGCGCCGCGCTCGTCGAGGAGAATTACTTCGGCGGCGACGGCAAGAACGCCGCCCTCCTCGGCGACTACATCGCCGTTGGCAAGACCAATCGCATCCTTCTCTTGCACGAGCGCGCCCACCGCCACAAGGGTCACCACGCCTCTTTGACTGCCGAAATGTTCGTCCCCCTCATCTTCATCGGAAAACCCTAAAAACTCGCAATATATTGCATTTTTTTGCCCCCTCACTCTCCCCCCGCGTCATTCTGACGGGAGCAGCGCGACCGAAGAATTCCGAAAAACGAAGTCCGCTCTTCGCTCATCCCCCGCGTCACTCTGTTATAATTATGTCATTTCGAGCGGAGCGTAGCGTAGTCGAGAAATCTCCTCCTCATTTCAAACCCACGGCACACCCCCTCATTCCAAACCCGCGGTCTACCCGCGGGTGAGTGAATCTTTCCAAGGCTCATTTCTATCGCCTTTCCCGTAAGCCCAAACTCGCCAATTTTTCCGTAAAAATTGCGGAAAAATTTTTTTATTTTTTGTGACATACGTCCCCGAAAACGAGCGCGGCGGATGATACAATAAAAGTATGAAAACGAAAAGTATAAAAAGCAAAAATATGAAAACGGAAAATATAAAAACGACCGCTATGCAACTGAAAAATTTTTCTCGGCAAAATTTGTGCACCATTCCCTCCGCCCCGCCGCGCGCCAAAAAATTTCCTTTCCCCGCCCGCGCGCGCAGTTCCCCCGAAGGGGGAACTGCGCGCGCGGGCGGGGAAAGGAAAAAGGAAAATTTTATCCATATTTTGGGCTCAAAAATTTTTCCGCAAACTTATCCTTCGGTGTTTCGTTTTTGCCAAAAGAACGGAGCACCGCTCGGTGCTCCGTTCTTTTGGTGCGGACGAAGGGACTTGAACCCCCATGGTCTCCCACAGGAACCTGAAACCTGCGCGTCTGCCAATTTCGCCACGTCCGCAAATTGCCCCTACTTTTACTCGGCGGGGAAGCCGAGGCGGAGGTCAAACCCGCTTGTCAAATTCCGTCTTGACGACCTTTTCGCCCGAGGTGCCGTCGAGAAGCCAAACTTTCCCACTGCCGGATATGGTCTTGATTGGCTCGCCGTCCACGATTTCGAGCGCGGCGTCGTTCTCCAAACCCCAAGCGTGATATTTATTATAGCGCACGATCTCGTCAAAGTCAAGCATTCTTTCGTTGTAATGGGGAGAAATTTTCCCCTTCACCCAGCCGAGCCCGGGAAACATCGCGTATTCCCCCTCGATGACGGAATCCGAGTACATCTCCTCGAACCAGCAAATGGCGCCCGCCGAAAGCCCGCAGATGAATTTTCCGCCCTCGAACGCCGCGCGGATAAATTCCAAAAGCCCGCTCTTCTTCCAACTTTCGAGCATGAAGACGGTATCGCCGCCGCCAACGTACAAAAAATCGGCGCGGGCGAATTTCTCCCCCATCTTCGCGGCATCAATTTCCCGCCCGACGGTGAGTGCGACGTCGGTCTTGATGTCGAAAATGCCCGTGTACACCTTGTGGAAGGTATTGTAGTAGGGCATACAGTCGTGGCTGGCGGTCGGGATGAACAGTCCGCAGGCGCGCCGCTCCCCCGCGATCTTTTTCGCCTCCCCGGCGATGTATTCGTCGATTTTCAGCGTCTCGCGGTTTTTGAGTTCACCGCCGCCGATGAGAAGCAGCCGCGTCACTTCTTCTCCTCTTCGGGCTTGTTCTCCTTTTCCTCGTCCGCCACGGAGATGCCCGCCGTCCGATCGACGGGGACGGAGAAGATGACGCCGCCCGCCTCCGTCTTCGCGCCGACGCTTGCGGAGAGCGCCGAAAGGATGGGCTCGGTGTTCTCCTTCTTCGTGAGGACGAGCAAAATTTCCTGCTCCTGCACGAGGGTGATGCCGATGAACTGTTCCGCCTTGTCGTTCTTCATCGACTGCGCGCGGATGATGGTGCCGCCCGCCGCGCCCGCCGAACGCGCCGCGTCCACGGCCTGATCCACAAAATTTGCCGCCACTGCGACGACAACAAGGTCGAATTTCCGATCGCTGCTCTTCATGATCTTCCCCCAATCTGTTAATTTGTTGGTCGCAGCGCCCGTGATGCCGTCTGCGACGATTTTGGAAATTCCCGTGAGCGGGATGGTGAATGCGATGCCGCGCCCCGCGAGATACAGCGAGAGTTCGCGGCGCAAATTGCGCATGATGCGCTCCTCGTCCGTCTCGGGAATAACGGAGAGCACGATGGTCTTCTCCGTCTCGCCGATGCCGAGATAGTCGAGAAGTTGCGAGCGCGCCGTGCCCATGCCGTCGAACGTGTACGAGAGCGCGACGGAGCAATCGTCGATCACCTCTTTGAGTTTGAGCTCATCCTTGCGGTTGACGATGCCGAGGAGCAATTTCGTCCGCGCGGGAGCGGGCGCAGGTGCCTTTGCCTGTTTCTGCGCGGGCACGACGACGCTCATGAGTTTGGAGGCGACGTTCTTTGCCGCGGTGACGACTGTATTTCCCTTCTTCTCCTCCATCAGTCCACCTCGTAATGCAGGAATTTTTCCTCGACGGTGAGGAAGCGCCGCTTGATCTTGCTCTTCTTGTATTTATAGAGAATGCCGAGAATTTGGATGGAGATGAGCGGCGTGAGCGCGACAAACGCGACGCAGCCGAAGGCATCGGTCATGACGTACGCCGTGGAGCCGCCGTGCAAGGTGCAACACGCGCCGATGGCGAGCGGCAACACGAAGGAGGCGACCATGGAGCCGCTTGCAACGCCGCCCGAGTCGAACGCGATACCCGTGAAGAGTTCGGGCGTGAAAAATGTGAGCACGAGCGCGATGACGTATCCCGGCACGAGGATGTAGAAGATATTGATGCCCGTGAGGATGCGCGTCATGGCGAGCCCCAAGGAGATGCAAACGCCCGCGCATAACCCCCGCTTCATGCTCTTGGCGGAGATGGCGCCCGCGGACATCCGCTCCACTTGCTTGTTGAGCACGTGCACGGCGGGCTCGGCGGCGACGACGAAGTAGCCGATGAGCATCCCGATGGGAATGAGCAGCCACCCGCCCCAAATTCCCGCGAGCGACTTCCCGATCTCTCTGCCGATGGGCATGAAGCCCGTATTGGCGCCCGTCAGAAAGAGGATGAGCCCGACCGCCGTGTACAAAAAGCCGATGATGATTTTCACGAGTTGGCGCTTGTGGAAGGAGCGCGTGATGAGCTGGAAGAGGACAAAAAAGACGACGATGGGCGCAATGGCGATGCCGACTTCCTTTGCGTAATCGCCGAACCCGTACGCGTAGGTTACGAGCACATCGCGGGTGTTCTCCACGGCGGGCGCAGCGGCGAGTTCGTAGTCGAGATCGTTCACCTTGAAGATGATGCCGAGGATGAGCACGGCGATGACGGGCCCGATGCTGGAGAGCGCGACGAGGCCGAAGGAATCGTCCCTGCCTTCCTTGCCCGCACGGAGCGAGGCGACGCCGACGCCGAGCGACATGATGAAGGGCACCGTCATGGGGCCCGTGGTGACGCCGCCCGAATCGAACCCCACCGCCCAGAACGAGGGCGAGACGAAGATGCTCGCAATAAACGCCCCGACGTAAAAGACGATGAGGAGAATGGAGAGGCGGATGTGGAACACGATGCGGAGCATGGCGATCATGAGGAAGATGCCCACCCCCACCGCGACGGTGAGAATGAGGAGCCAACTTCCAAGCGGCGTCTTCTCCGCGATGGCGCTCACCTGCGTTGCGAGAATTTGCAGGTCGGGCTCGGCGACCGTTACGATGATGCCGATGACAAAGGACAAGAGCGCGATGAGCCAAATTTTGCGCGAGTTCGTCATGGCGGAGCCCATCTTCTCGCCGATGACGAGCATGGACATATCGGCGCCCTGCGTAAAGCAGCCCATGCCGACGATGAGCAAAAACACGCCGATGAAGAAGAGCACGAAGATCCCCGTGTCGAGCGGCGTTAAAGTGAGCGCGAGCACGAGGACGATGAGCGCGATGGGCAATATGGAGGTGAGCGATTCGACGATCTTATCGCGCAGAGCCTTTGTCATCATAGGAAATGTTCTCCCTGTGTTTCCTCAGTAAATGTATGCCGAAGTTTTACTTCATGTACTTGCGCTCGATGGCGGAAATTTTATCGATGCGCCGTTGGTGCTTTTCGAGCCCCGAAAATTCCGTCGTCAGGAACGTCTCCACAATGTCGAGGGCGAGGTTCTTCCCCACGATGCCGCCGCCCAGTGCGAGGACGTTGGCATCGTTGTGCTCGCGGGTGAGGCGGGCGCACGTCGCATCGGTGCAGAGGGCGCAGCGGATGCCGGGCACCTTGTTGGCGGCAATGGAGATGCCGATGCCCGTGGTGCACACGAAGATGCCCCGCGCGCATTCCCCTCCCGCTACCGCCTCCGCGGCGGCGAGGGCGAAGTCGGGATAGTCGCAGGAATTTTCCGTGGTCGTGCCGAAATCGACAAGTTCATAGCCGTGTTCGGAAAGATAGGTTGCGACGGCGTTCTTCAAAGCGAGGCCGCCGTGGTCGCAGGCAAGTGCGATTTTCATATTGTTTCCCCCTTTATTCGGTGGTTTGATTTTCTTCGAGCCGCAGCGCCTTGATGACCTGCGGCATACACACGCGGATCTTCCCGAGCGTGTAGCGGTAGACTTCGACGGGCTGCCCGTAAGGATCCGGGATCTCCACGCCGCAGAGTTCGTAGAAACTCGTGACGTTCTCCTTCCCCCCGAAGGAGATGCGCTGGGCTTCCGTCATGCAGACGACGGCGTACGCCTCCTCCACCATCTTGGGCGTGAGACGCCGCGAGGCGAATTTTTCCGAGAAGGGAATTTTTGCCTCGGTGAGCGCCTGCCGGCTGTTTGCGGACATGGGGCTGCCCGCGGCGGCGCGGAAGCCCGCCGACTGCACGGTGAACCAGCGGATCTTCTGCTGTTTGAGCATCTGCTTCATGACCGCCTCCGCCATGGGCGAGCGGCAGGTGTTGCCCGTACACGCAAAGATTATCTTCTTATGCTTCATGTTCCCCTCCGAAGGCGCGATAAAACCTGTTCATGACCCCCGCCATGACGCCGCCCCGCTCCTTGGGCACGACGCCGATGAGAAGGGTCGCCGTCTTTTCCGCCTTGCGCAGAAGCGCATACAGCCGCCGCGCCATCTCCTCGCCCGTGCCGCCGAGATCGAGAACTTCCCTCTCTTCGAGCGCGGGAATAAGTTCGCTCTCCGCGAGGATGCAGGGCTTGCCGCCCCTCTCCCGTTCGCGGTCGTAGAGCGCTATCGCCTCCTCCGCGGCGTTGCAGAGCGCCGTTTTGCAGCGCGGCGAGTAGTGTTTATACGCCATGCCGGGGCTCTTCGGCTGTTCGCCCTCTCTCCGCACGTAAATTTTGCAGTCGCCCGCGACGCTTGCTATCATCTCCCGCGTGACGAGCCCCTCCCTTAAAATTTGCGGGACTTCGCCCGTGCAGTCGAGGACGGTGCTCTCGATGCCGCCCGAGCAGGCGCCGCCGTCCAAAATCAGCGGAATTTTGCCGTTGAAATCGTCATAGACGTGCCGCGCGGTGACGGGCGAGACGTGCTTGGAGAGGTTGGCGCTCGGCGCGGCGATGGGCAAGTCCACTTCCCGCAAAAACGCCTGCGCCGTGGGCGACGACGGGACGCGGATGGCGAGCGTATTGAGCCCGCACGAGACGTACTTCGAGACCTTTCCCGTGGAGGGGTACACCATGGTGAGCGCCCCCGGCAAAAACGCCGCACGAAGCGCCGCCGCGTAGGGCGGTTCGCCGTCGATGAGACGGGAAATATCGAAATCTTTGTGCACGTGCACGATGAGAGGATTGTCGGCAGGCCTCCCCTTCAAGGCGAAAATTTTGAGCACCGCCTCATCGTTGAACGCGTTTGCGCCCAAGCCGTACACCGTTTCGGTGTGGAAGGCGACGACCTCCCCCGCTTCGATATATTGTTTGGCGTACGCGAGCCATCCGCGCGAGCGCCCGAGGATCTGCGTCTCCATGGAATTACAGGGGAATGCCGCCCTCATCCTGCGCATCCTGCGCGTCCTGCGCGGGGAATGCCTCTTCCGCCGTGGGGTTCGCGTCCTCTTTGGCTTTCCGCGTGTACTGGGGCTCCTCGTGCGGCTGCCCCTGCGCCTCGACGTCGATGAACTTGGTCTGTTCGCCGAGGAAGCGGAGTTGGATGCGCCCGAGCGAACCGTTCCTGTGCTTGGCGATGACGAGTTCCGCCGATCCCTTCACGATGTTGCCCTTGGCGAGTTCCTCGGGGGTCGCGCTCACATCGGGGCGGTTGATGAAGATGACGATGTCGGCATCCTGCTCAATGGCGCCCGATTCGCGGAGGTCGGAAAGTTGCGCCTCCTTGGTCTGGATGCGGCGAAGCTGGGAGAGCGCGATGACGGGCACATTGAGTTCCTTCGCCATGATTTTGAGGTCGCGCGTGATGTTTGCGATCTCCTGCGTACGGTTGAGTTCGCCGCCGCGGCTGGTTTCCGCCCCGCCCATGAGCTGGATATAGTCGATCATGACGAGATCCAGCCTGCCCTCGCGCGAGGCGAGACGGCGGCACTTGGAGAGGATCTCCGTGGGCGTGATGCGGGAACTGTCGTCGATGAAAATTTTGCTGTGTTGCAGTTTGTCGCTCGAGCGCATGAGGTTCTGCCACTCCTGCCCGTTGAGCCGCCCCGCGAGCGCCTTCTCCATGCTGACGTTGGCGTGGGCGCAGAGGAGCCTCTGCACAATCTGGATGCGCGGCATTTCGAGGGAGAAGACCGCCGCGACGCCGTTTTTATTGAGGCAGGCGTTTTCCACGATGTTCATGGCGAACGACGTCTTGCCCATGCCCGGGCGCGCCGCGATGATGATGAGGTCGGACTTTTGCAGGCCGTTGGTGATGCGGTCGAGGTGGCGGAAGCCCGTCTCCACGCCGCGGTAGGAGTTGGGGTCGTTCTGCAAGTTCTCGAATTTGTGGAGAACGTCCTGAATGACGCCCCCGTCCTCGAGCCCCTCGAGGGCGTTGGTCTCCTCCCGGCGCGAGATGTCGTAGACGAGTTTTTCCGCATACGAGATGGCCTCGCGCTCGTCGCCGCTCTTGGTGCTGTTCTCGATGATGTCCTTGGCGGCGCGGATGAGGGTGCGGTTGATGCTATCCCGCCGCACGATGCCGAAGTACTGCTTGTAGTTCGCCGCCGAGGGCGCGAGTTGGGAGAGTTCGGTGATGTATTGCAGCCCCCCGACGCGCTCGAGTTTGCCGTCGTGTTCCAAGCGGTCGGTGAGCGTGACGAGATCGACGGGCTTCCTGTCGCCGTAGACCGCCTTCATCGAGAGAAAAATTTCCCTGTGTGACTCCTGATAGAAATCCTCGGCGTGGAGGGCGTCCAAGACGTCCGCCTGAATTTCCTCGTCGATGAGAATACAGCCGAGGAGCGCGGCCTCTGCATCCAAATTGTGCGGCATCTGATTGGTTGCCATAATTTCTTCCTCTGTTAAATGGTTTTTTCAAACGCGTTGAGCGTCTCTTCGAATTCCTGCATGGCGGCGGAGAAGGTCTCCTTCTTCGTGAGGTCGGCGCCCGCGAGTTTGAGAAGCGATACGGGGTCGGTGGAGCAGCCGCCCGAGAGGAACTTGAAATAGTCCCGAACGGCGGGCTCGCCCTCCTTCAAGATGCGCTCGGCGATGCAGATCGCCGCCGTGATGCCCGTTGCGTACTTGTACACATAGAAGGAGGTGTAGAAGTGCGGGATGCGCGCCCATTCGGTGGCGATATTGTCGTCATGCACGATGGCGGCGCCGTAATAATCCTCGTTGAGCCCCTTGTAGAGGGCGGAGAGATTGTCCTTGTTGAGGGGCTCGCCTGCCTCCGCCATGGCGTGTGCCTTCTCCTCGAACTCCGCAAACTGCGTCTGACGGAAGAGCGTCGTGCGCACCATGTCGAGGAAGTAGTTGAGAAGATACTTTTTAAGTTTGGCGTCCTCCGTCGTCTTCAGGAGATATTTGAGGAGGAGCACTTCGTTGACGGTGGAGGCGACTTCGGCGACGAAAATTTTGTAGTCCGCCTTGGCGAACGGCTGGTTTTGGTTGGAGAAGTAGGTGTGGATGGAGTGCCCCATCTCGTGGGCGATGGTGAATACGTCGTGCGTGGTCTTCTGGTAGTTCAAAAGCACGTACGGGTGGACGCCGTAGGCACCGCTCGAATAGGCGCCGCCCCGCTTGCCCTCCGTCTCGCAAACGTCGATCCAGCCCTCGTCGCGCCCCTTCCTGAAGAGTGCGAGATACTCCTCCCCCAAGGGGGCGAGCCCTTTGAGGCAGAGATCGTACGCCTCCTCGTAGGAGAGTTTGAGTTCGGCGTCCTCCACGAGCGAGGGGTAAATATCGTACATATATTGCGTTTTATACCCCATCGCCTTCTTACGGAGGGCGATGTAGCGGTGCATGAGCGGGAACGCCGCATGGACGCTCTCGACGAGGGTGCGGTAGACGCTCTCCTCGACGTCCTCCTCGAAGAGCGCCATTTGAAGGCAACTCTCGTACCCGCGGGTGCGGCAGTAGAAGATGTCCTTCTGCACGTTGCCGTAGTACGTCGTGGAGATGGTGCCGAGAAGTTTGCGGTAGGCGGCGTAGTACTTGTTGTACGCCTCTTTGCGCTTTGCCCTATTCTTCCCGCTCATGATGACGGAGTACAGCCCGTGCGAAAGTTTGACCTTCTTGCCCTCGTACATCATCTCGGGGAAGTCCACTTCGGCGTTATCGAGCATCATGAAGGCGAGGCTCGCCGTCTGCAGGGGCTCGTCCGCCTGCGCCAAGATGATCTCCTCCTTCTCGGAGAGCGTGTATTTTTTGCTCGCCTTGATGCGGGAGAGCATATAGTCGTGATCCTTGAAGCGGGGGTCGGCGATGAAGGCGTCGAGCGTCTCGTCGGGGAGGGCGGTGAGTTCGGGGGTGACGAACGCCGTCTCCGCCGAAATTTTCGTGTAAAAACTCATGAATTTGGCGACGTACGAGCCGTATTTGGTGACGCGGACGTCCTCATCGCGCTTCAGGTGCGCATAGAGGAAGAGGCGCATCGCCTCGCCCGCTACCGCTTCATCCGCCTTGAAGAAGGCTTCGAGCCCCTCCGCCGTGGATAGCGTACCGCGGTAGGCGGAAAAATCCGCCCGCTTTTCGAGGTCGGCAAACGCCGCTTCCCACGCCTCGTCCGAGGGGTAGAGGTCGGTGAGTTTCCATTTGTACTGTTCGGATACTTCTGTTCTCTGCATACGCTGCTCCTTTTAATTTTTGAAACTGTGGATGGGCGCGGGAATGAGCCCTCCCCGCCCGATGAATTTGCTTGCGTCGCCGCCGTGGACGGGCAGGATGGGAGCCCTGCCGAGGAGCCCGCCGAACTGCACTTCCTCCCCCACCTTTTTGCCGGGGGCGGGAATGACGCGGACTGCCGTCGTCTTGCTGTTCACCATGCCGATGGCCGCCTCGTCGGCGATCATGGCGGCAATCGTGGAGGCGGGCGTGTCGCCCGGGATGGCGATCATATCCAGCCCCACCGAGCAGACGCACGTCATCGCCTCGAGTTTTTCGACGGAGATCTGCCCCGCCGCCGCCGATTCGATCATGCCGATGTCCTCGGAGACGGGAATGAACGCCCCCGAGAGCCCGCCGACGCGCGAGGACGCCATGACGCCGCCCTTTTTCACCGCGTCGTTGAGCATGGCGAGCGCCGCCGTCGTGCCGTGGCACCCCACGACGGAGAGCCCCAACTCCTCCAAGATGTGCGCGACGCTATCCCCCCGCGCGGGCGTGGGCGCGAGCGATAGATCGACGATGCCGAACCGCGCACCGAGGCGCTTTGCGGCCTCCTTGGCGATGAGTTGCCCCGCCCTTGTTATCTTGAACGCCGTGCGCTTGATGACTTCGGCGGCGTCGGTGAGGTCGGCTTCGGGCACGAAGGAGAGCGCGTGTTGCACGACGCCCGGCCCCGAGACGCCCACGTTGATGACGGTATCCGCCTCGCCCACGCCGTGGAATGCCCCCGCCATGAAGGGGTTATCCTCCACCGCGTTGCAAAAGACGACGAGTTTGCAGCAGCCGATGCCGCCTTGCCCTGCGGTGCGCGCCGCCGTCTCCTTGATGATCTCGCCCATGAGGCGGATGGCATCCATGTTGACGCCCGAGCGCGAGGAGCCGACGTTCACGGACGAGCACAGCCGCTCGGTCTCCGCAAGAACTTGGGGAATGGTGCGGATGAAGACTTCCTCGTAGTCCGCCATGCCCTTGTGGACGAGCGCCGAGTAGCCGCCCAAAAAGTCGATGCCGAGTTCGTGCGCGGCTCTGTCGAGCGCGCTGCCTACGAGCGGGCTCTCCTTGGGGAATGCCGCCGTGACGAGGGAGACGGGCGTCACCGAGACGCGCTTGTTGACGATGGGAATGCCGTACTCGCGCGAGAGCGCCTCCGCCGTGGGCACGAGGGCTTCCGCCTTCCGCATGACGCGCTCATAGACCGCCTCGGCGGTCTCCTTTGCCGTGCCGCGGATGCACGGCAGGAGCGAGACGCCCATTGTGACCGTGCGGATATCGAGATGCTCTTTTTCCACCATGTCGATGGTTTCGAGAACTTCGTTCTTGCCAAACATCTTTCGCCCCTTATACGTTGTGCATCGCGTCGAAAATTTCGGCGTGTTGGAGCCGTACGCTCATGCCGATGCTCTTGCCGAGTTCGTCGAGTGCGGCGGAAAGGGCGGAAAAATCTTCGTCCTTCGCCGTCTCCACCATCATGATCATGGCGAACTGCCCGCCCAAAATAGTCTGGGAGATGTCTTCGATGTTGACGTCGCGTTCGTAGAGGAGGGCGCTCACCTTTGCGATGATGCCCTTCCTATCCGTTCCCGCGACCGTTACCACTGCGCGCATAGTTTACCTGCCTTTAATCGAGAATTTCATAGGAAATGAGAAGATTGCCCTGCGTGACGAAGCGGACGCTGTGCCCCGCTTCGAAGGGAGGAAAGTCCTTTTCGCCGTCCACGAAGATCTGGCGCACCATCTCCTCCTCCCGCTTGCGGTTGGGGACGCTGAACCGCGCGACGTTGACATCGACGCCGTCGTGCGTCGTCCAATCGTCGATGCCCTCGAAGGGCGCCGTCATGCTCTCTTTGAGACCGAGCGAGATGAAGCGGAGCATCTTCACATAGGCGTGGCACCGCTTGTAGCTGATGCCCATGTAGGGAAAGGAGAAGGCGATGAAAAGCGCCGTCCAAATGCTCGTTCCAACGATGACCCAAGTGCCGTCGGAGGAGCCGTACGGCAGGAATAAGTACACCGTGAGGAGCGCGGCGAGCCCTGCAAGAAAGAGCGCGAGAACGGCAAAGTACACGCCCAAA
This sequence comes from uncultured Clostridia bacterium, assembly GCA_947628675.1. Taxonomy (GTDB): domain Bacteria; phylum Bacillota; class Clostridia; order Christensenellales; family Borkfalkiaceae; genus Gallimonas. The sequence goes on along the minus strand of CANRAR010000012.1, from coordinate 15,491 downwards.
ATGCGCCTCTGCTGTTTGACCGCGTTGTATAAATCTTCATCTTGATAAATTTCTACCATGGTATGACCTTTCGGTTTTTATAGTCGGTTTTTATAGTCCGTGCGGATGTAGACCGCATTTTCGCCGTCCCGCAGGAAGAGTTCGTAGCGGTCGGCATACTCCGCGAAGAAATACTGCGGCGCGCCCTCCACATCGAAGTACTTGGGGTAGCGCTCGGGCGGCGCGGGGGTCGGTGCGGGCGCGGGTGCGGGCGCAGGTGCGGGCGCGGGAGCCGAGACTGAGGCGGGTTCTTCCTCCCGCTCCTCTATCTCCTCTCTGCGGCGCGGCCTCGCCCCGAGGGCACGGCGGAAGGCGTACAGCCAACTCCCCACGGTGAGGGCGCAGCACAGCGCAAACCCCACCCAAAAGTAGACGATGCCCTCCCCGAACACGGGCAAAAATATGGAGAGGATAGCGCATACGAGCACGTAGAGCGCCAAAACGCGGATGTGCAAAAATTTGAGCACCCCGTAGACGAGCTTTATAAGCAGGGAAAGCGCCGTCCACACGGCGAGAAGGACTGCCTTCAGGATGCCGACAAGCGCCGAGATCATCGTTATTCCGCGATGAACAGGACGCCGAGCGTGTTCCTGCCGCAGTGACCCGTGATGACGGAGCCCGCGACCGTCTCGATGATCGCATCGAATGCGAACGTTTCGGCGACCAATTTCTTGGCGAATTCGACGAGCGCACCGTCGGCACTGCTGTGGGTGACGAAACAGCGCGTCTTATCGTACGCGGGATAGCGCAGGGAGAGATCCTTGATGTAGCCAGCGATGCACTTCTCCATGCTGCCGCGGTACTTCTTGCCCGACACGAGCTGGCCGTCGTCCATCTCGATGAGCGGATGAATTTTGAGGAGGTTCGCGCCGTACATCTGCATCCGGGAGCACCTGCCGCCCATGTATAAGTAATCGAGCCTGTCCGGGATGAAGGAGGTGTTTACCTTGGAACGGAGGGCATTGACCTGCTCCACAATTTCCTTGGCGCCTGCGCCCGCTTCGAGCAGATCCGCCGCTTTCTCCACGAGCAAGCCCTGCCCCGAGGAGAGCGCCTTGGAATCGACGACGTAGACCTTCTTCCCGAACTTTTTGGACGCCGTTTCGGCATACGAATACGACGAGGAGGACTTGGAAGAGATGTTGAAGTGGATGACGGTATCGCCCGCTTCCACGTATTTGGCGAAGAATTCCTCGTAATCGGCGATGCTCGGCGCCGCCGTCTTGGGGAGTTGCCCCGTGCGCGTAAAGTGGGAAAAAATGTCCTGCGGGGCGATGTCAACGCCGTCCTTATAGGCGACGCCGCCCAAGATGACGGAGAGCGGCATGATGCCGACGCCGCGCCGTTCCACCTCGCTTCCGAGATCGCAAGTACTGTCCGCTGTAAGTTTTATCATAATCCTATCCCCCTTATGCAAAGATGCGGCGGAAAAACTCGCGCACATCGGTGCGGAAATTTTCCCAATTTGTTACGGCAGTTTTGTGCGTGACCGACCACTGCGGCACGACCGCGACGATCATATCCTCGGAAAGGGCGCCGACGCCGCCCTTGGAGGAATCGTAACTCGGGACGCGGTTGTCGCCGAGGACGAAAATTTCCCCCTCGCCGAGGCGGCATTCGGCAAAATCGTACGCGCCGACGGCGTAGGGCTCATCGAGTTCCACGAATTCCGCCGTGCCCGCGTAGCGCAAATATACCTTTCCCCCCTCGCCCTTTACGGTATCGCCCTCCACGGCGATGAGGCGCTTGATGATGGTATCCGCCGAGAAGACGGGGCGCTTCTTGACGTCGAGAATGACGATGTCGCCGCGCTCCGCCTTCGCCCCGTGCTCGGCATAGACCCAATCCCCCTCGAAGAGGGTGTTCTGCATGGACTGCTTTTCGATTTGGTAGGCGGTGTACGTCTCGCGGAACCAGATGCCGACAAAGACGACCGTCAAAAAGACAATGGCGATCGCCGCGATGATATAGGCGAAAAGCCCGCTTTCGCGCTCCCCCTTGAGAAGTTCGGGGCGTCCCTTATTCCCCACGGCTATGCCTCCGTCCCCTTTGCCCGCTTTTCGAGTTCGTCGTGCGTGAGCATGACGATGCGCCCGCAAGTGAGGCACTTGATCTTATAGTCCGCGCCGACGCGCACGACTTCCCATTTCAGCCCCCCGCACGGGTGGGGCTTCTTCATGCGTATGACCGTGCCGAGACGCAACCCGCTTATATCCATAGCAAATTATTGACGAGAACATTCCCGTCGTCGCACAAAAATACGACGGAGACGACGCCCGAAAAATCGGAGAGCGGCGCGCCCGTATCCGATTTGAGATCCCCACAGGAGAGCATGGTGCTCTTCCACTTGCCGCCCGCCTCGATGCGGACGTCGGCAGAGTAGCCCGCCTTCTCCTCGGCATCGAGATAGAACACGACTTTGAGGTTCGCGCCCGTCTCGCTGTAAGCATCGAAGAGGAAGGATGCGCCCTCGGGGGGATCGTAGCCCGGCTCGCTCACGCGGTAGGAAATGATGCCGCCGCCCACTTCGAGACCCGCGATGCCGCCGTACCCCGCCGAAAGACGGAGGGACGTGCTTGCGCCGTCCATAAAGCAATCGGCGACGGAGCGCGCGCGGCGGCGGAAGGTGGCGAACCCGTTGAGTTCCTCCCGGTTGGAGTAGATGACCCTGCTCGCGGGCTTGCTGTTGCGGTACGTCTTTTCGAGGGTGAAATCGAGGATCTTGGACGTCACCGAGAAGTTGTTGGAGTACTTCGCAAAGGCGTAGACGAGCATCTTGCCGCCGCTCGCAAACACATCGAGCGGCACCTTGCCCTTTGTGCCGTGGAGATCGTCCGCCGAGCCGTAGATGCGCGTCCAATCGCGCGCCGTGGAGCCCGTGATCTTCTCGGTGTAGAATACGCCGTACTCGCTGATCTCCCCCTCTTCATCGAAGGTGCACGTCGCCGCGAGGTCGCCGTTTTCATCCTCGCCCACCTCCAAACCGATGGACGCGCTGATGTAGACCGAATGCCCCTTCAGATATTTATCGAGGAAGAGGTTGAGGTTGTGCATGGAGTGCGAACCGATGAGCCCGTTCCCGTGCGCGGAATAGAGAATTGCCTTATCCACCTCGGGATTGAGCTGGCGGAAGGTATCGTACACCCTGTCGTAATCGTATTTTTTATCGTTGATGGCGGAGAGAAGCAGCACGGGGCACTTGACGTAGGGCGCGTAACTCTGCGAATCGATGCCCGCGATGAAGCGGTGCTCGTTCTCATCGAACACGTGCACTTCGCCCGAAGCGAACTTCTCCATGCCGCGGTAGGCGAGCCAGCCCGCCGCGCACACCGAGACAAAGCAGGCGAGCGGCGCATAGGGCGCAATTTTGAAGAGCACTTCCCCGCCCGAGCGCAGCCCCACCGCGCCGAATGCCGTAACTTCGGGGCGGAGCGAGAGATACCGCGCCGCATACCGCGCGACCGCCGCCCATTCGTACCAACTCGTCTCGCGGGCGGAGGGATCGGCGTGGTCGAGGTGCTCCCCCGCGCGGACAAAGTTGCCGTAGTCCACATCCTCGGGGTAAACCGTGTGCAGTTCTGCGCCGTTCTCCCCGCAGTAATCGACGCACAGAACGCCGTAGCCGCGCCTTATGAGCCCCTCCACGAAGCGGGCATCGAACCCCAAGCCCGCCTCGAACATGACGAGCACGGCGGGGAAACTTGCCTGCCCCTCGGGAAAACAGTACTGCGCGTAAATTTTTACCCTGCCCTTTTCCGTCTCGCGGCCGTAAAAATACACGTCGCGGTACACCGTGTTGTTCTCCGTCTTTTCGCCGACGGTTTCCTCGTTGAGCGGGAGATCTTCGTTGAAATCGCGCCAGAGCGTTACGGGGGTCAGAATTGTGCTTGCCACACGTTCACCTCACTCCGCCTGTATGCGGGAACCGTATTTTTCGGTCGCCTTCTTTACAAGCAGTTTTTTATCGATGCGATGTTTTAACTCCTCCACGTGGGAGATGATCCCGATGGAGAAATGTTCGCCTTTGAGTTTTTCGAGACTGTCCAAGACGACGTCTACGAGATGTTCGTCGAGGGTGCCGAAGCCCTCGTCGAGGAAGAAAAATTCGATGGGACGGAGGGACTTCGCGCAGATCTCCGCCGAGAGCGCAAGCGCGAGGGAGAGCGATACGAGGAAGGTCTCCCCGCCCGAGAGGGTATACACGCCGCGCGTCTGCCCGCCGTTGAAGTTGTCGCCGACGAGAAAGCCGCCGTCGTAGCGCAGAAAATATCTGCCGCCTGTAAGGGACAGGAGCCGCGCGCTCGCGCCCGATGCGACGCTTTGAAGGCACTCCTCCGCCACGAACTCCATGAATTTATTGCCGTCGAGCAGTTTTTTCAGCCGCTCCGCCGTCTCCGTCTCCTGCTTCTTCGCCGAGTAGGCGCGCTCCAATTCGCGCTTTTCTCCGAGTTGTTTTTCGGCGCGGGCGAGGTCGGCACGGCGGAGGGCGAGCGTCTTGCCCACCTCGCGCTCCCGTTCCTCCGTCTCCTGCGCGACCTCTTTGGCGCGCTCCAAGCCGTCCGCCTCGGAGAAGTTTTCGCCTTCGTACTCCCTTTGGCGCTCCTCCGCGGCGGCGAACTGCTTGCGGTAGGCTTCGAGGTGCGCCTTTGCCTCCGCCGCATCGCCGAACTTTGTGACGAGAGCGCGGGCTTCTTCGGCGCTTTGGAACCCGCCGCGCTCACACGCCGCCTTGTAGCGGGCGTTGGCCTCCGTAAGCGCCTCGGCGGCCGCCTTTCCGCTCACTTCCGCCGCCGCAAGGGCGACTTCCGCCTCGGAGAGTTTCTGCTCCGCCTGCCGCTTGTTCGCGCCGTACTCGCGCCGTGCGCGCCGCTTTTCCTCCAACTGCCTGCGGAGGGTCTCCTGCGTCTTCCCCTCCGTTTCCTCTTTGGGGTAACTCGAAAGTTCTTCCTTGTAGCGGCGGAAATCCGACTGCAACTGCTGCATTCTCTGCAAGTGCAGGGCGTATTTCCCCCGATAGGTCTCCAGATCGATGAGGGCTTTGCGAAGGGCTTCGCGCGCCTTCTCGCGCTCGTCGTATGCGCTTTTGACCGCCGCGAAGTCCTCCCCGTCGCCCGAGGAGAGCCGCGCGTACTTGATGATGAGGGGCGCGGTATCCTCGCCGATGTGCGGGTGTTTCTCCGTGAGCGTTAAAAGTTCCTCGCGGAACGTTCCGTATTCTTCGCGGAAGAGGGCGTCCTTTCCGCGCGCCGTGACGAAGGCATTGAGGTCGCCCTCGCCGAGCGCGGCAAGTTTTTTCTCAATTTCGTCGCGCTCCCGTTCGTAGGAGAAGCCCACGAACTGCTTGGCTTCCTCCGCGTATTCTGCGGCGGCGCGGGCGGCGTTCTTCTCGGCGGCGGCGCGGCGTCTTTCCCGCTCCCCCGCCTCCGCGGCGCGGGCGGCGCGCTCGGTGAGGGCGGCGATCTCCGCCTCGGCGGCCTCTTCATCGTACCCCGCAAGGGCGCGGAGTGCGGCGTTTGCCTCCTCCCGCGCATTGCGTGTGGCGGCGTACGCTTCCCGCGCTTCGCGGTAGCGCCTCTCCGCCCGCTCCCGCTCCCCGTCGAGCGTGACGACTTCGCCCGCCCGTTCGAGGCGGAGAAGTTCGCGCTCCGTCTGCTCCATGGTCTCCTTCTGTGCGAGGAGCGAGGCGTACGTTGCCCGTGCGCGCTCCGCCGCCGCCTTGCGCTCGGCAAGCGCCGTGAGCCGCTTTTCCTCGCTGCGCGCCCTTTGAAGCGCCGCGGCGAGCGATTTTTCCTCAGTTTCGAGGGCGGAGATCTCCTCCTTGCGCCGCTTGACGTCCGCCTGCGTGACCTCCGCGTACGGTTTAAGTTGCACCTCGATGAGGTCGGCTTCCTCCTTCGCCGTGTGGAAGCGCGCGCTTGCGCGTTTGGTGAGCGCCTCGCCGTACTTTTCGAGGTCGAAGAGGCGCGAGACGAGTTTCAGCCGATCCCCGCGCGCGGACTTGACGAACTGCGCAAATTCCCCCTGCGGCAGGGCGATGCACTTCTCGAAATCGCGCTGTTCGAGCCCCACGATGCGCTCGATGAGGGCGTTGCATTCGCGCACCCCCTCTGCGAGGGCGACAAGCGCCCCATCCTTCACTTCGTAGACGCGGGCGTTCTGCACGGCGTTCTTGCGCCTTACTTCCCGCTCCACGCGGAACGTACGGCGCTTGCCCTCGTAGACGATCTCGAACTCGTAATGGGCGTACGCCTTATCGAGTTTGTAGTTGATGATGTCCGCAATGCTGCTCGAACGCTGGCCGAGGCGGAACACGTCGCCGTACAGCGCAAAGCCGATGCAGTCCAAAATGGTGCTCTTGCCCGAACCCGTATCCCCGAAGATGCCGAAGATGCCGAATTCCAAGAGGTCGGTAAAGTCGATGACGGCGGGCTCGGAAAAGGAGTTGACGCCGCAAAATTCCAACTTGACGGGCTTCATGCTTCCCCCTCCGCAAACAGCGCGAGGAACGCCGTTTTGAGCTCGTCCGAGGGGTCGTCGCCATACTGCGAGCGGTAAAATTCCGTGAAGAGTTCGCCCGCCGAGAGCGACGCCCTTGCGGCGACGGGGACGGCCTCCTCCGATTTGAGGAGCGCGATGAGCGAGACGAGCCCCTCGTTCGCCTCCCGTAGCGCCTGCGTGGCGGATGCGGTGAGCGGCTCTTTGAGGTGGAGGGTGAGTTCCACGTAGCAATTCTCGTACATGGGGAGAAGGCGCAACGCCTCCTCCGCCCCCGCAGCCTCGAGCCGCACGAGTTTTTTGCCCGCATTGAGGGGAATTTCCTCCGCGACGCGGATATTGTTCCCCTCTGTTTCGAGGAGAAGGACGCTCTTATCCGCCGATTCGTCGAAGGAATATTGCAAAAGCGACCCGCTGTAACGCGCGTTTTCGCCCACTTTTTGCTTCTTATGGAGATGCCCGAGGGCGACGTAGCCCTCCTTAGGCAGACAGGAGACGGGCACGGCGCGCGCTCCGCCGAGGTCGATATCGCGCTCGCTGTCGCTCACCACGCCGCCCGCGACGAAGAGGTGGGAAAGCAGAATGTGCGGCATATCGCCGCGGTAGTTTTCGTCCCCCGCCGCGATCCAGCGGGAAATTTTTTCGGGGAAGGTCTCCTCCGTCTTTTCCTCGCGGAAGCGCGCCTCGTTGGGATAGGGAAGCGCGTTGATGTATACCCGTTCGCCCGCGGCGTTTTCGATGACGACGAAGCGTTCGCCCGCCTCCACGGCGCGCGTCTTCCTCGTGCCGCCCACGGGGGGCGCGGCGGGTCGGTTGCCGAAGATGTAGATGCCGTCCTCCCCCGCGAGGGGCGCGGACGCAGCGAGCCGTACGCCGTCATCGTGATTGCCGCTGACGATGACGACCGCCCTGTTTTCCCCCGCCAACCCCTTCACGGCACGGAAAAAGAGCTCCTCCGCCTCCGCGGACGGAAGATAGGTATCGAAAACGTCCCCCGCGACGAGCACGAGATCGACGCCCTTTTCCTCGCATAGAGAGACGAGTTTATCCATCGCCTCCGCCTGTTCGGGGAGACGTTCGCGCTCCATGAGCCGCTTTCCGAGATGCCAATCGGAGGTGTGAAGGATCTTCATAGCAAGATGCGCACCGAAAATTTCGCCGCCCCTTCAAAAAGCGCTTGCAAAATTTTCGGGTTATGCTATACTATTATACACCACCCCAAGATAAAAAGCAAGCATTGTGACCGATTTTCGAAAAAAACGGGCGGGCAAACGGAGGGATCATGTCTTTTTGCGCCTTCTCCAAAGATTTTACCGCGAATATGTACACGAGCGTGGAAAATCAGTTCATCACGAAGTATCTGCCGCAGGCGGACGGCGACGCCGTGCGCGCCTATCTCTATGGGCTGTACCTCTGCGAGTGCAGGCAGGAATTCGACGCCGTGGCTGCCGCAAAACTTCTGCGCATCCCCTACCGCCGCTTTACGGAGATCTTTGACTTTTGGGAGGAGTGCGACCTCGTGCAAATTCTCTCGCGCGAGCCGCTCTTCGTGGAATATCTGCCCGTCAATACCGCCGTCGGCAAGCCCAAGGCCGTAAAGCCCGAAAAGTACGCCGAATTCAACCGGGAACTCTATAAACTCCTGCAAAAGGCGGGCAAGGAGTTCCGCCCCTTCGAGATGCAGAAGATTTTGGAATTTCTCGAAAAGGAGCCCATGGAGCAGCAGGCGTTCTTGCTCGTCGTCGAATACTGCGTGAAGAAGGACGGCGAAAAACTCTCCTTCTCCCACGTCATCAACAAGGCGCAGAAACTGTGCCGCGACAGCAAGTATACATACGAGCAGGTGGAGGCCGACCTTGCCGACTTCAACGTGCACGAAAAAGAACTTTCGCGCATCTTCGTCCTCCTCGGCATCTACCGCAAGCCGCAGGAGAGCGATTACGACTTCCTCGAAAAGTGGTACGCCCGCGGCATGGAGACGGGCGCCGTGTTCGCCGCGGCGGAATTTCTGAAAAAAGGCACCCTGCCCACCCTCGACGCGCTCATCGAGGAACTTTTAGGGCACGATGCGACCGACGAGGAGCGGGCGCGCGAATACCTCGCCCGCCGCGAAATGCTTGCCTCCATCGTGTTCAAAGTGGCGCGCAAGTTGGGCGTAAAAGTGCAAAATCCCCGCCCCTTTGCCGACGAATACGCCGAAAAATGGGCGGACAGGGGCTACGGCGAGGAGGAACTTACCCTGCTTGCGGGGCTCGGTATGAAACTCGGGTACGGGTTCTCCGAACTCGACGGCCTCTTAAATACGCTCTATCAGGGCGGCATTGTGGACGGCGAGAGCGTGAAGGAGTACTGCGCCGAACAGGACAGCCTTCTCAAACTCTTACAGCGCATCCAATCGGTGTGCGGCGTGGTGAGAAAGACGCAGTCGGCGCTCTCCATGGCGGAGACGTGGCGCGGGCAGTGGAATTTCTCCGACGAGATGATCATGGAGGCGGCAAAGCGCAGCGCGAATGCCTCCGCCCCCCTGCCCTACATGAACAAACTCCTCTCGGAGTGGAAGCGCGTGGGCGCCGTGACGGTCTCGGAGATCCCCGAACGCACGGCGGCGGCAGGGGCGAAGCCCGAACAGGTCTACAAGAACGAGGCCGCCATTGCCGCCGACAAGCGCTCGGCGCGCGAACGCTTCTACGCCATGCGCCGCAACGCCGCGCAGACCGCCGCGGAAAAGGCGCGGGAAAACGCCGAACGGGACGAGGAATTCAAGGCTGCGGACGCCGCCGTCCGCAAAGGTGAGATCGAACTTGCCAAGGCGGAGGTGTTCTCCCCCGCAAAGGCGAAAGCGCTCGCCGCCCGCCTCGAGGAGGCAAAAAGCGCCCGCCGCGCCGCGCTCGAACGGTTGGGGCTGACGGAGGCGGACTTCGTGCCCAAGTACATATGCTCGAAATGTTCGGACACGGGATTTTTACCGAACGGACAAATGTGCGATTGCTATCGTGAGGGGTAAAATACGGCTATTATGTCACGCATAGTACTTCGCAAAACGCAAAAAACGACTTGAAATTCACCGTTCAAGCCGTTTTTTCTATTCATATTCCCCGTAATCGCGCCGTTCGCCGTTGCCGCGGAAGAGAGGCGGCGCACCGCCCCCTTGCGGGGGCGGTGGAGGCGGCGGGTAGTTATCCTCCCACTTCCCCTTCTTCTTTTCGGGCTTGGGCGCGGCCTTGATATCCACGAGCACCACGTCCACACCCACCTTCCGCACACAGCGAAGGTCGATGAAGAGGTCGGCCTTCCCCCAGCGGAAGCCCTTCCCGCCGGGCACGACGATCCCCTGTACTTTCCCCTCGGGGAAGGTGAACACGACGTCGCAAACCCTGCCGAGCCGCTTCCCGTCCGCGAGGTTGACCGCCTCCATTCTCTTCAGTTCGCCATAGCTCGTTTCCACACATCTATTCTATGCGGGTGGCATACGAAAGTTTCAGGAAATCTCCTTGCGGATGGCGCCGAGCGCGTTCTTTTCGAGGCGAGAGACCTGCGCCTGTGAGATGCCCACCTCCGCCGAGATCTCCGTCTGCGTCTTGCCCTCGTAGTAACGGAGCATCAGAATTTTCTTCTCGCGGTCGGCGAGGCGGTCGATGGCCTCGCGGAGGGCGACCCGCTCCGTCCAGATGGTCTCGCTCTGCTTCTCGTCGTAGAGCTGATCGACGAGTTGCAGGGTGTCACCCGACTTGTTGTAGACGGGGTCGTAGAGCGAAACGGGGTCGGAGATGGCGTCGAGCGCGTACACGACTTCCCGCTCCTTGACCTGCATTTCGGCGGCGATGCGTTCGATGGTTGCCTCCTCGTCGCGCTCCTCGAGCCCCTCGCGCACCTTCAGAATGCGGTACGCCGTATCGCGGATGGAGCGCGAGACGCGCAGGCTGTTTCCGTCGCGCAAGTACCGCTTGATCTCGCCGAGGATCATGGGCACCGCGTAGGTGGAGAACTTCACGTTGAAATCGAGGTTGAAGTTGTCGATGGCCTTGATGAGCCCCACGCAACCCGCCTGAAATACGTCGTCCGCGTTGGCGTTCTTCGCCCAAAACCGCTTGACGAGGGAGAGGACGAGCCGCATATTGCCCACGATGAACTTGTCGCGCGCCTCCCTATCCCCCGCTTTCAGCCGTGCCATCAGCTCCTCGTTCTCCTTTGCCGTGAGTTTGGGGAGCCCCGCGGTATCTACGCCGCAAATGTTGACTTTGTTGAGCATACTGTTTCCTCCGCCATAGCCAAAACTATGTAGTCTGCGGAACAGCAGTGTGCGCAACCGTGGGGCAAATTATACGAGTTTGGAGATCTCCCGTTTGAGCCGCTCGATGATTTTCTTTTCGAGGCGGGATATGTAACTTTGTGAGATGCCGAGGCGGTCGGCGACGTCCTTCTGCGTCATCTCCTCCCTGCCACCCAGCCCGAAGCGCATGAACATGATCTTCTGCTCGCGCTCGGGCAGTTTTTTTAATGCCTCTTTCAAAAGTTCCTTCTCGACGTTTGCCTCCACGCCGCCGTAGACCGTTTCGCTGTCGGTGCCAAGCACGTCGGAAAGCAGCAGTTCGTTGCCCTCGAAGTCGGTGTTGAGGGGCTCGTCGAAGGAAATTTCGCTCTTCAACTTCACCGTGCGCCTGAGATACATCAGAATTTCGTTCTCAATGCACCGCGAGGCGTAGGTCGCAAGTTTGATGTTTTTGTCCGTGCGGAAGGAACTCACCGCCTTGATGAGCCCGATGGTGCCGATGGAGATGAGGTCGTCGCTATCTACGCCCGTATTCTCGAACTTGTGCGAGATGTACACCACGAGGCGCAGGTTGTGCTCGATGAGGGCGGCCTTGACGGCTTCCACCTCCTCACCCTCCTCCATCTTGCGGAGCATCTCTCCCTCCTCCTCAGCGGAGAGAGGAAGCGGCAACGCCTCACTTCCGCAGAGATAGTGGACGACGTTTTCGCTGCCCCGTATGCGGTTCAGCCAAATTTTCAGAATGCTCAAAAGCTTCATAATCCCCCTCCATTAGCGCGCTATGTAATATGAGCGAATATTCCTTCGATTGCACTTCCCCGAGCGTTAAGTACACCCCATATGCCGTTTTTCCGCCGATTTCCAGCGTTTCACAGAGGAACACGGGAGACTCCCGCCCGCCGCTCACCGTGCCCACGCGGATGCGCCCCTCTTCCTTGGGATGCGCGCCGAAGAGCGCAAAGATGGCGGCCGCCGAGGCGACGCAGACGGGCTCGCCGCGGAAGGTGAGAAGGTTTCCGCTGTCCGCAAAGCCTTTCCAGTGCACCGTCCTTCCCCCCGCCGTGAGTTTGCACGGAAAGATGGCGCGCTTTTCGCATCGGTAGCGGTAGAACCGCTTGGCGCACACGGCGACGAGGATGCCGAAGAGACCCGCAAGCCCCAAGACGAGCCCGACGGGCGCTTGTTCCACGAGATAGCCGCTCCCCTCCGCGTAGGGCACATTGAAGAAGGAATAAGCCGCCGTGAGGAGCCCACCGAGCGCGAACGTCATGAGAAAGAACGCGGCAACGACGACGAGATAGGTCTTTTTCGTGCCCTTGGAGACGGCAAGGACGGCAATGAGCGCACCGCCCAAAAACTTCACAAAATACGCCGCCCATACGGGGAGCGGCAGGAGCGGAAAGACGAGCGCCTCCCCCGCGCCGACCGCCGCCGCAAGCAGAAGTTGCCACACCCGCACCCGCCCGCGGGCGCATTTCAGCGCGAGATACAGAAGTTCCGCGTCGAGCAAGAAATTTTCCAAAAAAGCATACTCGGCATATACGGTCATATCCCCTTCTCCGTGGAAGGTATTATAAGGGCTCAAACGGCACGAAAAAAGGCATATCCCGTCGGAATATGCCGAAGTTTGGTGGCGGAATTACTGCCTTTTTTGTGCTGCGAGACGGAAGTTATCCTTCGATGTTCTTATGAAAATTTACAACTCCACCTTCTCCGTCTTGAAATCGCAGTAATATTCGGCGGAGATGCCTTTGAATTTCAATACGCAATAGTCGGGATCGGTGACGCCCTGCTTATAGAACATCTTGTCGCCGAACCGCCAGATCTCGTCCTTGGTCGGCTGGCCGGTGCAGACCTGCACTTCGCCGATGATCGCAACGCCCTGATACTTGAATTTCCCGCGCTTGTAGAAATAGACGCAAGCCTTGTTGTTCGCCGAAAACTGCTTGATCTTCTTGGACGAGGTGTTGGTGGTGAAGTAAAGGTCGTTGCCGTCGATCTTGCGCGGGGCGAGCATGGCGCGGATCACGGGGTAGCCCTCTTCGTTCACCGAGGCGAGAAACGCCGTCTTTTGCTCGGCTATAAATTGAAAAATCTGCGATTTATCCATGGTGTTCTCCGTAAAATTTATCTTTTGTTTCGCGTTCTTTTAAGGCCCGAACATATCGTTTTCATCCGAGTTGTCCGAATTTTGACTTTTATTCTTTTTCGATAAGACAATGGTTTTGACGGTATATCCATACCACAATATTCCCATTACGGGGGAGACGAGCAGACTCAATACAAGCATCCCGCCGAAGCCCACAATGACGCCGATGCGTACTCCGTCCCTGAAAGAATGCTCGGGAGATTTGCCTGCGAAATATTTTATTGCCAATTGCACACCAAAAAGAATAGAAGGAACAACAAAAAACGCCCAGGAAACGACAACTACCATTGACGCAACTCGATATGCGTCGGGGATAAAAGCCGGGTCGAGAAGATATAGCAAAACGGCCGATCCCGCAAGTATAATGCAAATTGTCAAAACAATCAATAATTGTTTTATTTTGTTCACCATGTTCCCCGCCAAATTGAAATTCAGCGCTTTTGGGTTTTCGGCATGGGCAGGTCGTCGTACATTGCCTCAAATAACCCCGCCAAAAAAGCCTTATCGTCCACATTGTCCACATTGATCATTTCTTTAGCACCCTTATACGGCAGGGAATACTCCGCATGGGGCAAATAAGCGATCGCGGATCTCACGGGTTTTACGAGCAATCTATCGTCATAGATCCCGCCGACAAGTTTACCGCGATAGTAAATCAGAAATTCACCCATCATGGGCTTGTAGGTGACGTCCTTTAAGGGCGAAAATTGCTCCAATATGAAATGCAGATATTCCTTGCTTGACGGCATAATTCCTCCGCGAAATTCCTATTACGCAATGATTATACCATAAGGTGACGCGGAAATCAAGGGCGGACGAACAATATATGAATGCGGCGAATCCTTGCGGGATTCGTACGTCTTACGGCGCACCACGAGAAAGGCACCCCATACGCCGTAAGGAACTACTTCGCCTACGGCTCGTGCCGCCCTTAGTCGAAAATAGTGCGGGCGGTCGGGGTCGAGAAATCGACCCCGAGAGGCGGCGCCAAAAAAGAGACCCCGAGTAGGGGTCTCTTTTTTGGTGCACCAACCTCAACCTAATTCGAACCATGAAGGAATGGTTTGGGTTAGGTTGATTTTTATGTCTGGAAGGCGCGGCGGTTTATGCCGCGAAAGGCTCTTGACATGAGAAAGACGTGCGGTAGGCTATTTGCCAAAGGCAAGAAAAAAGCCCCGCAGGGGCGGGATACTTGGCGCATTGCCATAAATACCGCACGTCTGCGAGGCTCGTGTCAAGAGCACCGTGGAATAAATAGCCGCGCCGTCATGATACATACATGACAAGCTCAACTGTTTTTACCGTTGCAGGTGCATTGAAGTAGATATTGGAAAGCAGTTCCACCTGTTTGGAGTAGAAAGAAAAGCCCTGACTGTCGTCAGGACTTGTTCTTATGGGGCTATTAAAGTGAATTTCAATGCGGTCGTCGAATAGGACGATTTCCTTTATCAGATAGTTTACAAGCATTTGCGGTTCGAGGGTCAGAGCCTTTTCATAGTAGGCGCGTATATCCTCTTTGGAGAGCCTTGTAACGGTCTTGCTCCGTTCGATGATGATTTGCCTTTCCAATTCCTCTTGCCTTTCTTCGAGTTCGTGAAGCCGCTTTGCCGTCGTCTTGGAAGTGATACCGCGCTCAATGGCAGACACAAGATTATTCAGCGCGTTTTCGATTTGCCGTTGTTCCTTTTGCAGAAGTTCCAAAGTCTTATTTTCGGTGATTTGCCGCTCCTGCGTTTTCAGTAGTCCGTTTATCATCGTTTCCATGATTTCGGGTTTGCTCAATTCGGTGATAACGCTATTGAGGATAATGCTTTCGAGGATCTCCTTTCGGATAACCGATTTTTGGCAGTCGTTTTTCCGCTTTTTCCGTCCGTTGCATTTGTAGTAGTAGACCCTGTTCCCGTTCCTTGCCGTTCCGCACTCCGCGTTGATACTCTCTCCACAGTAGCCGCACTTCACTTTATGACGAAGTAAGAAGTCTACTTTCACGCTCCGTTTTCCGAATTTGTTTGCATTGACGATACGCCTTACGGCTTGGAAGATTTCGGGGTCGATGATACGCGGGTACATATTCTCGATTACTTCGTCGCCGTGCTTATATACGCCCGAATATTTTTCGTTTTTCAGAATGTCATAGACGGTATTATAGGCAAACGGTCTGCCCTTGTATAACGCTCCCCTTGCGGCAAGTGCTTTTACGATGTCCTTGACGAATACGCCTTTGGAATACTCCGCGTACATATAACGGACGATTTCGGCTTTCACTTCGTCAATGACGATTTTCCTACCCTCGATTTTATAGCCGTATGGAATACCACCGCCTTGATAGTTTCCCTTTAAGCGGGTTTCTTTCATGCCTCGGCGTACCTTTTGGGCGAGTTCTGCGCTGTAATATTGGTTCATGCCTTCGAGTAAACTTTCGAGTATGATACCTTCGGGCGTGTCGGGAATGTTCTCCATAGCGGAGAGAAGTTTCACGCCGTTGTCGCGCAAAGTTTTCTTGTGGATAGCCGTTTCATACTTGTTACGGGAGAAGCG
>CANRAR010000011.1 GCA_947628675.1 uncultured Clostridia bacterium | reverse complement strand
ACTACAAAAACGGAACGCAAACGGTCAGCCTTGACGAGCTTTCGTGTTCGGATTATAATTGTCTCGGTGCACCAAAGAGGGAAGGTTTTTGCCTTCTCTTTTTTCGTGCGGAAAAAGCCGAAGGCGCGGCGTGGGGCGGCATTTTTTTGGAAAGTTTTTTCGGGAAGGGAACGCTTTTTCATTTTGCTTGTTCGGGGGAATTTATTTTTTTCGGCGGTCTGCAATAAATTTTGTTTTTCATCTTTTACCTCTCCCGCGCCCGCGCGCAGTTCCCCCCGTAGGGGGGAACTGCGCGCGGGCGCGGGAGAGGTAATTTGCTCGGCGCGCGCGGGGCAGAGGGGGCGAGGGTAACGGATACTGTTTTTCAAAAAGAAATTTTTCATACATATATTCGACATACCTTTTTTAGAAATAAGAAGTAATGGAGTACAAGGATATTTTTCAAACCGATGACGATTGCGAGAACGAATGTTATTGTGAAAGAAGTTTTGCATACTTAAATCTACCATACTTTTTTTGCAAATAAGAGATAATCGTGCACAAAAATATTTTTTAGCTTGTTGATGATTGCGAGAACGTTGATTATTGGGGAAGAAGGTTTTCATGCTTATATTTGACATATCTTTTTCACAAATAAGAAGTATTCGAGAACAAGGGTATTTTTCAGTCTGATGATTGCGAGAACGACTGTTGTAAAGAGAGAAGGTTTTCATACTTTTATCGTAACATATCGATTGGCGGAAATGGGGGATATATGCCAAACTTTTTTCGCATATCAAGGCAAAAAAATTGGTGCAAGGATATTTTTCGGGGCGATGACGGTCATGCGGACGTCTGCTGAAAGAAAAGAAGGTTTTCATACTTTTATCTTATCATATCGCTTGCCGCAAAAAAGAGATATATGACATACTTTTTTTGAAAAAATAAAAATAATCGCCCATGGAAACTTTTTCCCAAACGATTGACGGAATTGTGTTTCGCTGATATAATACTGATAGTAAAATTGCCGCCGAGGGGGGGCGGTTGCAAGGAGATACTATGATCAAATACACTTTGGACGCAAAGAAGAGAGGTGTGGATATTTCCAAGCACCTCTACGGCCTTTTCTTTGAGGACATCAACCAAGCCGCCGACGGCGGTCTGAACGCCGAGATGGTCATCAACAATTCCTTTGAATTCGCGTATTTTGCCTGCGACGACTACAACTGCGAAAGTTTGGTGGACGTGCGCAAGGCAAATTCTTTCTATTGGGATATGTATGGCGCGGGCCCCCGCCAAATTATGTCGGTGGGCGGCATGAACGAAAATAATCCGCACTATCTGCATTTGAGCGTGGGCGGCATCTATCATCTCGAAAATCCCGGCTATTACTGCGCGGGCGGCTACGATATGTACGGGATGCCCGTGGAGAACGGCGAGACGTACAACTTCTCCATGTGGGTGAAGCGCCTCGGCTTTAAGGGCGTTGCGAAAGTGTATATCCGCGGCGCGCACGGCAGGCATACGACGGTGGGCGAGATCAGGATCCCCGAGGGGGACGACGGCGAGTGGATCAAGGTAACAACTTCCGTTGTGGCGGAAAAGGACACGATGGGCAGGCTCTGCATCAAACTCGAGGGCAACGGCGAGATCGGCATCGACTATGTATCGCTCCTTCCTTCCAAGACGTGGGGCGACCCCGATAAATACCGCAACGGGAAACTCTCCCCGCGCATCGTGCAGGTTTTGAAAGACTGCCATCCCTCGTTCTTGCGCTTCCCCGGCGGGTGCGTCGTGGAGGGGGACGTCTCCTTCGACTACCAATACAAGTGGCGCGAGACGGTGGGCCCCTTGGAAAAGCGCCGCCAAATTCCCAACCTTTGGCGGTATATGCAGTCCTACGGCATCGGGTTCTATGAATATTTCGCGCTGTGCGAGGACCTCAACATGACGCCGCTGCCTGTGCTCCACTGCGGGGTGCTCTGCCAGATCCGCATGGGCGAACAGCGCAAGACGGGCTATCAACGCATCGTCCCCGGGACGGAGAAGTTCCAGAAGGAGGTCATCGACAACGTTGCCGACCTCATCTACTTTGCGAAGGGGGACATTTCTTCCTCCGACCGCAATGAGGCGTACTGGGCAAAGGTGCGTTCGGATATGGGACACCCCGCGCCCTTCGAACTCAAATATATCGGCATCGGCAACGAGAATTGGGGCTACGAGTACTTCGATAACTTCGCCTCCTGCCTCTTGGGGGTTCGGCAGTATATGTACAAGGGGAGGCTCACCGACCTTCTCAAACTCTTCGACATCACCGTCGTGACGAGCGCGGGCGTGGATATCCGCCCGCAGGATTCCAACGATTCGTGGAAGACCATCAACGAAAAGTACCGCGATATGATCGTGGACGAACACGTATACAACTCCTACCAGTGGTTCATCGACAACACCAAGCGCTACGACTGCTACGACAGAGAGGGCGCGAAGGTGTTCATGGGCGAGTACGCCATGCACACGATGTCGGACGGCCGCGGACGCCTCAACGGCGACAATAATTTGAAGTCGGCGCTCGCCGAGGCCGCCTTTTTGACGGGCTGTGAGCGCAATTCCGACGTCGTGAAGATGACGTGCTACGCGCCGCTCTTTGCCTCGACCTACCATTACCGCTGGACGCCCAACATGATCTGGTTCAATGCGCGCGACGTGATGCTCACCCCCAACTACTACGTGCAGCAGATGTTTGCGGGCAACACGGGCGCGTACACCCTGACGGACGTTGCGCCCGTCAACGACGACAACGCGGGCGGGCTCCTCCTCGGCGGACACCGCACGGCGAGCGCCGTCTCGCGCGTCGTCGTCAAGGACATCAAGACGGGCAAGACGCTCTACGACCACGACTTCAAGGACGGTATGGGCGGCTGGAAGGTCTATCCCAACTGCTACGGCGGACACATCGAGAACGGCGAACTCATCATCGAGGAGAGCGAGGCGTTCAACGGATTTTACTACGACGCGCAGAAGTTCGGCGACTGCACCGTGGAGATCTCCTTCCGCAGACTCTCGGGCGAGCAGAGTTTCATCGGCGGCGTGGGCGTAGAGGACGTCCGCGACGTGGGCACGATGGACAGCGCGGGCTTCTCCGTTTGCTGCCAATACGGCAAGAACCACAAAGGGTATGACGTCTCCTTCGACAAGCGTGTCGATTTCATGCGCACCGTCTGCGAGATGATGGGCAAGGATAAGTTCCTCGGGTACAGCCCCGAGGGGAATATCCTCAAACTCACCTATACGCGCAAGGAGTTCGTCGCCGCCATCTTCAAGGACGGCGAATGGCACGAGGTGCTGTATAAGCACGTCTGGAAGGTGAACGAGCGCATCTTCCAGAGCGCGACGGTGGGCGAGGACGGAAAGATTTACCTGAAAGTGGTGAATGTCTCGGGCAAGAACGAGACGATGAAGGCCAACCTCGTCGGGTTCGGCGAGAGGAAGCGGGCGCGCGTTATCACGCTGTGGAACGAGGACGTGACCGCCATCAATGAGATCCTCGTGAAGGCGGGCAAGAAGATGAACATCGAGCCCAAGGAGAGCGAGATCGTCATCGAGGACAATGTGCTGAAAGCGCAGATCAAGAACAACAGTGTAAATGTGTTTGTGATTGAATAAGGGTTGCTTTTTGAAGCCCCGCGCGGCTCTGCCGCGCGGGGCTTTTCATATTTTTACGGCTCGTCCCATATATTATAGCGATGCTTGATTTTCTGCCGCCGCGGCTCGCCGATGCGCTTCGGTACGTCAATCTCCATTTGCTCTATGAACTGCGCATCCGCGCGGACAAGCCCCTGCGCGCCAATCTCGCCGGCAAATTTGTCTGCCTCGGCGACTGCGGCGTCTGCGAGGAGGGGCGCGCGCTCATTCCCACGCAGGGCGAGGTGGAGGATACGCTGTTCGCCGCGAGCGGGTATTCCGTCTACGCGGTGGAAAATCAGATCCGCCGCGGGTTCGTAACGGCAAAAGAGGGGGAGCGCGTGGGCATTGCGGGCGCGTACGTCTATGACGAGAAGGGGGTGCTCGCCGTCCGCGGCGTGACCTCGCTGTGCATCCGCATTCCCCACGCTATTGAAGGGTGCGCGGAGGAAATTTACACGGCGTGTTTCCATGACGGCGTCAAGTCGGTGCTCCTGCTTGCGCCACCCGGGGAGGGCAAGACGACGCTCTTGCGCGACCTGTGCAGGCTCGTCTGCCGCCGCATGAAGTGCAATGTGCTCGTGAGCGACGAGCGGGGCGAACTCTCGGCGGGGGATTTAGGCGAGACGGCGGACGTCATCCGCTTTGCGGACAAGCTGACCGCCTTCACCGCGGGCATCCGCGCCATGCGACCAGAGGCCATCGTGACGGACGAACTTCTCCCCGAGGACTATGCTGCCGTGCGGCGGGCGGTGGAGAGCGGGATCGCCGTGCTCGCCTCGGCGCACCTGAAGCGGTATGAGGACGTGCCGCAGAAACTGTTCGCGCGCTATGTCGTGTTGGACGGGCTCGGCAAGGTGGGGGCGATCCTCGGGGAGGACGGCCATGTTGTGGCTTAAAATTCTCGTCGCGGCGGCCGTCGTTGCTGCGGGGACGGCGGGAGGGTACTTCACCGCCAACAAATACCGCGCGAGGAAGAAGTTTTTTGCGCAGTTTGCCGCCTTCAACGAGCGCTATCTCAACGAACTCAGCTATGCGCGGAAGCCGCTCGACGCCTTTTTGAAGCAGTACCAGT
Organism: uncultured Clostridia bacterium; assembly: GCA_947628675.1. Taxonomy (GTDB): domain Bacteria; phylum Bacillota; class Clostridia; order Christensenellales; family Borkfalkiaceae; genus Gallimonas. The sequence goes on along the minus strand of CANRAR010000011.1, from coordinate 33,073 downwards.
ATACGGGCGACTTCTCCAAATCACTGAAGGGGTTTTCCGAGCGGCGCGACCCCAAAATCAACTATTCTTACCTGACGGCGGAGGAGAAAACCGAGTGCGCCGACTATTTTTCCATGCTCGGCAAAGGCGACAGCCTCTCGCAGAGGAATTTTTTTGCCGCGAAGAAGGCGGGGCTCGAGGAGAAGCGCGCCGCAAGCGAGAAGGAGGCCAAGGCGCGGGGCTCGCTCTATTTGAAACTCGGCATCCTCGCGGGGATCGCCGTCGTCATTCTCATCGTGTAACATGGATATTTCGATTATCTTCAAACTCGCGGCGATCGGCATCATCATCACCATCGTCTGCCAAATTCTCAAAAAATCCGACCGCGACGACATCGCAACCGTCGTGACCATCGTGGGGCTCGTGATTGCGCTCACGGTGGCAGTCACGATGATCGGCGACCTCTTTTCTACCATACAGGAGATCTTCGGAGTCTATTGACGATGGAAATTTTTCAGCTCATCGGCATTGCGTTCGTCACGGCCGTCGCCGCCCTGCTCCTCAAGGAGACGAAGCCCGAACTTGCGTTTGCCGTGACGGTGGCGGGGGGCATTATTTTGCTCCTCTTTGTGTTTGACGTTTTGAGGGACAACCTCGCCATCTTCGGAGAGATCGCCGACGCGACGGGGATCGATTCTTCGCTCGTAAAAATTTTGTTGAAGATGGTGGGGATCGGGTATCTCGTGGAGTTCAGTGCGGGCATTTTGAACGATTTCGGGCAAAATTCCACGGCGGACAAGCTGATTTTGGGCGGGAAAGTGGTCATTCTGGTGCTCGCCATCCCCATTTTGCGCAGTGTGCTCTCGCTCGTTTTGCAACTTTTGAGGTTGATATGATGCAACGCTATCCGCTGCGGACGCGGACGGAGAAACGCCCGCGCAAAAAAGTTATGTGGCTGCTTCTCGGGCTGTTCGCCGCCGTGCTGCTTCTATGCGCCAACGCCCTGCCCGCGGAGCCCCTTACCGAGGAGCAGGGGGAGGGCATGGAGGAGGTGGAGAAGAACATCGACGAACTCATGAAGGGGCTGGACACGGAGGAACTGCAAAAATACCTCAATTCGCTCACGGAATTTCACGGCGTCAACTTCAAGGAGCGGCTGAAAAAACTCATCACGGGGGACTACTCGCTCGAATACGATTCCATGACGGAGGCGATTTTGGCGCTCGTCTGGGAGGACGGGAAGGCGATGATCCCCGCATTTGCCATTATTTTGGCGATCGCGCTCCTATGCGGCATCTTAAACTCTGCGAAAAGCGGCTTTATTGATAGTACTATGTCAGACATAATACATTTTGTGGGGTACATCGCGGTGGGGGCGACCGTGCTCGCTTGCCTCATCGGCGTCCTCGAAAGCGGCTTTTCTGCGCTCAGGGAGATGCAACGGCAGATGCAAATTGTCTATCCTTTGCTGCTCACGCTGATGGCGGCGAGCGGGGGCGCCGTCTCCGCGGGGGTATTCCGCCCCGCCGTCGCCTTCATGAGCAGCGCCATCTGCGAACTCTTTATGACCGTCGTGCTGCCTTCCTCCGTCATCGTCATCGTTCTCGCCTTCATCGGGAATTTGACGGACGAGGTGCGCACCGAGCGGCTCGGCGACCTCTTCAAGAGCATCTGCAAGTGGCTCGTGGGGTTTACGCTCGCCCTCATGAGCATCTTTCTCACCGTGCAGGGGCTCACCTCCGCGCAGTACGACGGGCTCTCGCTCCGCGCCGCAAAGTACGTCATTTCGGGCTCCGTGCCACTCGTGGGCGGATTTTTGTCGGGGGGCATGGAACTCGTGGTCGCGGGGAGCGCCCTCATCAAGAACGCGCTCGGCTCGTTTGCCGTCTTTCTGCTGTTTGCGACCGTCCTGCGCCCCGTCCTCCTCATCGCCGCGTTTCAGCTCTTTTTGCGGCTCTCCGCCGCGGCGACCGAGCCCGTCGGAGGCAAAATTTCGCCCTTCCTTTCCCGCCTCGCGGGGGATTGCGGCTACTTTTTGGCGGGAATTTTGTGCGTCGCCTTCCTGTACTTTCTGACGCTCATCCTCCTCATCTGCGCGACGGGGGTCATCTTCTGATGCGCGCCTACATTTTGAGCATCGTGGGCGCCGTGCTCATCTCCGCCGTCATCACGATGATCGCGCCGAGCGGCAAGATGGGGAAATTCGTGAAGGGCGGGATGAAACTCTTCACCCTCGTCGTGCTCATCGCGCCCTTCGTGAGCTGGTTCCAAAGCGGGAAACTATCGCTCTCGGCGGGCGTTTTGGACGAGGACGACGGGTACTTTTCCGCCTGCGCCGAGATGCTCTCCGCGCGGGACGAGGAGGAGATCGCCGCCGCCGTCCGCGAAGAGTTCGGGCTGGAGGCGACCGCCGAGGTCGTGCGCAGGGCGGATGCGACGTTCGAGCGGGAAAAAATCACGGTAAAAATTTCCGATTTCGGCATATCCGGACAAGGGGAGCATAAAGATATTTTAGACCGCGTCCAAGCCTTCCTCGTAGAGCAGTACGGCGACATTGCGGAGGTATCATGAACACGGAGCGCATCAAAAAATTGTTCCAGAGCAGAGGCTTTCGCGTCGTCGCCGTGGGGATCGGGGCGTTCCTGTTGCTGTTTGCCGTATGGCGGGTGTTCTTTTCGGGCGGACAGAGCAAATCATCCGACGGGTACAGCCCGACAACGCTTGAAGAGCGGCTCGCCCAACTGCTCGGTGAAATAGAGGGCGTGGACGGCGCGACGGTGATGATCGGCGAAAAGGACGGGGAGGCCGTCAGCGCGGTCGTCATCATCCGCGGCGACCTCGGGCTCGTCACCCGGATGCGCGTCCTCGATGCGACCGCCAACGCCCTCCATATCGCAAGGCAGGATGTGCTCGTCTATCCCGCCGACAATTGAGTAAATTTTATCAGAAGGAGATAAAACCATGTCAAACACCAAAAAAATCGCACTCATGTCTACCCTCGTCCTCGTCCTCGCCGTGACCGCCATCTTCAACTTCATCCTCGCGGGCACGAGAGCGGAGACCGTTGACGGCGCAACGGATACGCCCGTCAACTACTTCACGAGCTACCGCGATATCCGCAATTCGACCCGCAGCGAAGAATTTATGGAACTCGACGCCATCATCGCAAGCAGTGTGGAGGGCTCCGACGAATACGCCGCCGCGTACCAAAGAAAGATGGAACTCGTGGAGCTCATGGAGGACGAACTCGTGATGGAATCCATCATCAAGGGACTCGGTTTCTCCGATGCTGCCGTCACGCTCACCGAGAACGATCACATCAACGTGTTCGTCAATGCGAGCGAACTCAACGAGGACGATTTGACCAGAATCTTCTACGCGCTCGAATATGAATACCAAATTGAGAACGGCGACGTCGTAATTATGCCTGTTTATGCGGAAAGTTGAGGAAAAACAGTAGTAAATTCGGAAAAGATGTGCTATAATGTTCCTTGAAAAGGAGAATGTTATGGCAAGCATCAAGTATAACCCCAACGGACAGAAGGGTAGGATCACGTATAATTCGGATATTGTAAGCGGGATCGTCGCTTTGAGCCTGCAAGAGACGGAGGGCATCGAACTCGTCCCCGCCAAGGGGAAAGGCATCAAACTGTGCTTCGAGAAGGAGGGCGTGTTCGTCGATATTTCCGTCATCGCCCACTACGGCTACAACGTGCCCGAACTTGCCTTCCGCATCCAACAGACGATCAAGCAGATGGTCGAATCCATGACGAAATACAAAATCGCCAAGGTGGATGTGCACGTGCAGAGCGTTATCTTCCCCGCAAATGAGGCGCCCGCGGCAGAGACGGCGGCAGAAGCGCCGACGGCAGAGGCGCCCGCAGCGGGGCAGGAAGAAAACAAAAAATAATGCGGTTTCCCTTTCCCGACGGAAGGGGAAATTGTCGTATTCGGTGACGCATGAGAACACAGGCGAGAGAGACGGTCTTTAAGATCGTATTTGCACAGCAATTTCAAAATGAGTGTCCGCAGGCTTTCCGCAGTGCGCTCTATCGCGCGGATAAGCTGAATGAGGAGGATCGCGCGTTTGCGGAGCGGCTCTATGCCGCCGTCTCCGAGCATGGCGCGGAACTTTCCGCCGTGCTTACGGAAAAGGTACAGCGGTTTGCCGAGTCGCGCATCTACCCCGCGGACAGGGCGGCGCTCCTCATCGCGCTCGCCGAAATCAAGTATTTCGACGATATTCCGCCCGTCGTCTCGGTAAACGAGGCGGTGGCGTTGGCGCGAAAATATTCCACGGAAAAATCCGCCGACTTTGTAAACGGCGTGTTGGGGGGAGTCATCAACCAATGACGGTCATCGACGGAAAGGCGACGGCGGCGACGATCCGCGCGGAAGTCAAAGAGCGCGCCGCGGCATTCGAAGAAAAGTGCGGAAAAAAAGCGGGACTTGCCGTTGTGCTCATCGGCAACGATCCCGCTTCTCAAATTTATGTGAGAAATAAGATCCGCGCTTGCGAAGAGGCGGGCGTTCGCTCGTTTGCGCACTTTTTGCCCGAGGAGACGCCGCAGAGGGATGCGCTCGCGCTCATCGAGGCGCTTGCCGCTGACCCCTCCGTACACGGCATCCTCGTCCAACTCCCGCTTCCCCGCCATCTCGACGCCATGGCTCTGCTTGCCGCCATCCCCGCGGAAAAGGACGTGGACGGGTTTTCCGCCGAAAATATCGGGAAACTCGCCAAAAACGAGAGGGGAACGGTCGCCTGTACGCCGCTCGGCGTCATGGAACTTCTGCGCCGCTACCATATTCCGGTGGCGGGCAAGCGCGCCGTGGTGGTGGGGCGGAGCAATATCGTCGGCCGACCGATGGCGATGCTGCTTCTGAACGCCGATGCGACCGTAACGATATGCCACTCCAAGACGCAAAACCTTAAAGAAATTTGCAGGGAGGCGGATATTCTCGTCGCCGCCGTCGGCAAGCCCAAATTTATCACGGGGGACATGGTGAAGGAGGGCGCCGTCGTCATCGACGTGGGCATGAACCGCGACGAGAACGGCAAGTTGTGCGGCGATGTGGACTACGAAGGGGCATCGGCGAAGGTTGCCTACATGACCCCCGTCCCCGGCGGCGTCGGCCCCATGACGATCGCCATGCTGTTGCAAAATACCGTGGAGGCCGCGGAGCGTACGCTGTCATGAAGACGTTCGAACAGCAATATCAAATTTATTTGCAGGCGTTTGAGGGCGCACTGCAAACGATGTGCGGGGAGATGGCGTATGAGCCTGCGCTCCTCACGGAGAGTATGCGGTATTCTCTGCTCGCGGGAGGGAAGCGCATCCGCCCCGTGCTCTTTTTCGCCGCGCTCGATGCATTTGGCGTATCCTATGCGGCGGAGGCGGACTGTGCGCTCGCCCTCGAGTGCATCCACACCTATTCGCTCATCCACGACGACCTCCCCGCGATGGATAACGACGATTTTCGCCGCGGACGCCCCTCCAACCACAAAAAATTCGGCGAGGGAAACGCCATCCTCGCGGGCGATGCGCTGCTCTCTCTCGCCTTTGACCTGCTTCTACGTTCATGTGAGCGGGGGGAGGCGCACATCGAGGCGGCGCGCGAACTCTCCCGTGCCGCGGGCGCGGAGGGGATGATCGCGGGGCAGTCCGCCGACCTCTTCTACGAGGGGAAGGAGGCGGGCGAAACCGAACTTGCCTTTGTGGTGGAGCGCAAGACGGCGCGCCTCATTGCGGCGCCCGTCGTGATGGCGGCCTGCCTTGCGGGAAGGGATGCGGAGGCGGCGCGGGCGTTCGGCAATGCGCTCGGGATGCTCTTCCAAATTACCGACGACCTTTTGGACGTAAAGGGCGACGAGAAGACGGTCGGCAAGACGCTCGGCAAGGACAGCGCAGAGCAAAAACTCACCTATATCAGGGTTTACGGCGTGGAGGGGGCGGAGCGCCTCGCCGACTTCTACGCCTCCGAGGCGCACTGCGCACTCGCAGGTTTTCGCGGCGAGACGGGGTTCCTCAAAGAACTCGTGAATTTTGTTCGTTGCCGCAAAAAATAAGCAGATGGGGTGCGGAAATTTGCCGCATAGATTATGAAAATCATCACCGATGCGGAAGTCAAGTCGGCTTCCATTCCACAACTGAAAGAGATTTGCGAAACGCTCCGCAGGGAGATCTTCGATACCGTCTCCGTGTGCGGGGGGCACCTTTCGTCCAATTTGGGCACGGTGGAACTCACCGTCGCCCTCCATAGGGCGTTTGATTTCCCGCGCGACAAGATAATTTTCGACGTGGGGCACCAATGCTACACGCATAAATTGCTCTCCGACCGCGCCGCCCGCTTCTCCACGCTTCGGCAGGAGGGCGGCATCTCGGGCTTTCCCAAGCGGCAGGAGAGCGCGTACGACTGCTACGATACGGGTCACGCGGGCACGGCGATCTCCGCCGCACTCGGCATCGCCAAGGCGCGCGACTTGAAGGGGGAAGATTTCAACGTCATCGCTCTCATCGGCGACGGCTCCTTCAACAACGGGCTCGTGTTTGAGGCGCTCAACAGCCTGCATATTTTGAACACGCGTGTGCTCATCGTCGTCAACGACAACGGGATGTCGATCTCGCCCACGGTGGGCGGCACCCACGATATTTTGGGCGAACTGAAGGCGGGCATGAAGCCCGAGAGCATCGCGCTCTTCGAGCAGTACGGGCTCACGTACATGGGCGTGTACAACGGGAACGATTTTTCCGAACTGCTCCCCGCCCTCGACGAGGCGAAAAGGGCGCTTGCGAATTCCAGCGTTCTCCTGCACGTCGTCACGCGGAAGGGGCAGGGCTATCCCTTCTGCGAAAACGCGCCCGAGGCGACGCACGGCGTCAGCCCGCAGGGGGGCGAGGCGCAGAAGGAGTACTCCGCCGCGCTCGGCGAAGAACTCTGCGCGCTCGCGGAAGAGGATGAGCGCATCGTCGCCGTGACTGCCGCCATGACGGACAGCCTCGGACTTCGTGAATTTTTCCGCCGCTTCCCCGAACGCTCCTTCGACGTGGGCATCTGCGAAGAACACGCCTCCGTCCTCTGCGCGGCGATGGCGACGGAGGGGTTGCGGCCGTACTACGCCATCTATTCCACCTTTTTACAGCGCGCCTTCGATGAGATCATTCACGACGTATGCGGGCAGAACCTTCCCGTGACGTTCTGCATCGATCGCGCGGGCATCACGGGGGCCGACGGCGAGACGCATCAGGGCGTATTCGACCTTTCCTACCTCTCCTTTATCCCCAATCTCACCATTGCCATTCCCAAGGACGTGGGGGAGTTCCGTTCGATGCTGCGCGCGGGCGCCCATTGGAACGCCCCGCTCGCCATCCGCTATCCCCGTGCGGGCGTTGAAAGCCCCGTTTCGCCCATCGAAATTGGGAAAATGGAAGTTTTACATAGTACTATGTCTGACATAGTTGTACTTGCGGCGGGCGAGCGGTGCATTTCTCTTGCCGAGGATGTGCGCAAAAAGACCGCGGCGCAGGGCAAAGATTTTGCCGTCGTCAATGCGCGGTTTTTGAAGCCGCTCGACGGCGAACTTCTTGAAAGTCTGCCGCAAAAACACGTTATCACGTTGGAAGACAATGTGAAGATCGGCGGGCTCGGCGACGCCGTCGCGCGGTTCTACCGCAATTCGGAGAAAAAGATCTACTCCTTCGGCTATGACGACGCCTTTATTCCGCACGGAACGCCGCGTTCGCTTGCCGAAAAGCACGGTTTGAGCCGCGAGGCGCTCGAAAGCCTCGTCATTTCGCTCTATGCGCGCGGATAAATTCTTTGCCGCGCGGTTCGGCTCGCGCACCAAGGCGCACGATGCACTTGCAGAGGGGGCATTTTCCGCAACGGCAAGCCGCTTTCTCCCAAGGACGAGGTCTCGGAGGGGGACGATTTCGTCATTTCCGACAAAAAAGAGGAATACGTATCCCGCGGCGGGTTCAAACTTGCCCGCGGGCTCTCTTTTTTCTCCGCCGACGTCACGGACAAGGTGTTTGCCGACCTCGGCGCGAGCACGGGCGGCTTCACCGACTGTCTCCTGCAAGGTGGCGCGGCGCGCGTCTACTGCGTGGATGTGGGAAAGTGCCAACTCGACGGCTCGCTCATAGAGACCGGAAAAGTCGTCGTGATGGATGAGACCAACGCGCGGTATCTCTCCGCTTCGGACTTCCCCGAGCCCATCGACGGCGTCGTTGCCGACCTCAGTTTTATCTCCCTGCGGCTCGTCATGCCCGCGATTTTCGCCATTCTGCGCGAGGGGGGCGAGGCGTTTCTTCTCTTCAAGCCGCAATTCGAGTGCGAGGGGAAGGGCATCGGCAAGAGCGGCATCCTGCCGACGTCGCGCCACGCCGCGCTTCTCCGCAAATTTTATGCGGATGCCTGCGCCTGCGGGCTCTCTCCGCAGGGCATTGTGAACGCTCCGCTCCGCCCCGCGAAAAATGTCGAATATATCGTCCGCCTCGTCAAGGGCGGGCAGGCCGCCGCGGAGGCAAAATTCCTTAACGGCGCGGCGCATTTATTCTGAAATTTCATAAATTTTCAAAGAATTTTTATAAAAGTACTTGCAATTATACAAAAATACACGTATAATTGTTGCGGTATGAAAATCGGCGTCCTGTACAACGCACAGCAGGTGCAAGAGAGCACGGTCAAAGCGCTCGTCTCCCTCATCGAACGCGGCGGGGGAGAATGCGTTCTCTTCTCGGATGAAGAGGAACTTTCCGGCGTCGAAAAACTCATCGTGCTCGGCGGAGACGGAACCGTTTTGCGCGCCGCGCGCCGTGCCGCATTGTTGCATCTTCCGCTCGTCGGCGTCAACTTCGGAAGGCTGGGATTCCTCACGGAATTCGAGCGGGACGAACTCGACGAGGCGGCACAATTTGTGCTCGGCGGGGGCGGGACGACCATCGAGCGGACGATGCTCGAGATAAACGTCGGCGGCAAGACGACGCACTGCCTCAACGAGTTTGCGCTTTTGCACGAGGTCGTTGCGGGGAGGGACAACCGCGTCGTCGATATTTCCGTGGAGATCGACAAATCGCCCGCCGCGCAGTTCCATGCCGACGGCATCATCGTGTGTACGCCCACGGGGTCTACGGCGTATTCTCTCTCGGCGGGCGGGAGCATCCTGACGCCCGATTGCGCCGCCTTCATGCTTACGCCCGTATGTGCGCTCTCCATGCGCAGCAGACCCATCGCCTATTCCGATCGGAGCGAACTTTCCTTCTTCCTGCCCAAGGAGGAGGCGCTCCTTCTCTACGGAGACGGAATGTATCTCGGTTCGGTCAGCGGGAACGACGTGGTCACCGTGAGAAGATCGGTGCGCAGCGCCACCTTCCTCACGCGCGACAAAAACCGTTATTTCCGCCGTTTGACAGAAAAAATCAACTGATAAAGAGGGAAAAACTATGTTGAGAAATTCCAGACACAGCAAAATTCTCGAGATCATCGAGGAAAAAGAGATCGAGACGCAGGAGGAACTCTGCGAAGAACTCGCCGCACACAACTTCGCCGTCACGCAGGCGACCGTCTCGCGCGACATCAAGGAGTTGCACCTCTTCAAGGTGAAGGGCAACACCAAGCGGTTCCGCTACGCCTCCATATCGGAAAGCGAGAGCGGCATCTCCGATAAGATGCGTACGCTCTTTCAGGCCTGTGTGCTCAACATAAGGCTCGTCGGCAATCTCATCGTCATCAAGACGCTCTACGGCAACGGCGGCAACGCGGGCGTCGTCATCGATAAACTCGAATATCACGAGGTCATCGGAACCATCGCGGGCACCGATACCGTGCTCAGCATCTGCGAAACGCCGGAGGAAGCCCAGAGTGTCTGCGAACGCTTGCAGGCCATCATGAAGGGCTGAAAGAATGTTAGAACGGCTTTCCATACAAAACGTGGCGCTCATCCCCCGCGCGGAATTGGAATTTTCGCGCGGGCTCAACGTCCTTACGGGCGAGACGGGCGCGGGAAAATCCGTCATTCTCGACTGTATCGATTTTGCCCTCGGGGCGAAATCGGATAAGAGCATGATCCGCTACGGCGCGGCCGAATGTTCGGTGCGCGCCGAATTTTCCGCATACGGCGAAGAAGTGAGGGCGCTCCTCGACGAATTCGAGATCGAGGCGGAAGAACTGCTTGTTATCTCGCGCAAACTCACGGCGGACGGGAAGAGTACTGTCCGCGTCAACGGATGCGGCGTGACGCTTGCGATGCTCCGCCGCCTCACCGCGCTCCTCGTGGACGTCCACGGCCAGAGCGAACACTTTTTCCTCCTCAAGGAGAGCAACCAACTCCGCCTTTTGGATAGTGTGGCGGGCGAGCCCGTCGCGGCGGCCAAGGCGGCGCTTTCCGAGGCGCTCGGGAGGCGGCGCGCCGTCCTCGCCGATATGCGGATGCTCGGCGGCGACGAGGGGGAACGGTCGCGGCGGCTGGATATTCTGCGCTATCAAATCGACGAACTCACGCGCGCAGAACTCAAAAGCGGCGAGGAGGAGGAACTTTTATCCCTGCGCGCCCGCTTCCGCAACGCCGAAAAGATCATGCAGGGCTTAAACGGGGTGCGGGATTTTCTCCGCGCGGACGGCGGGGGCATCGACGGCGTGAACGGCGCAAAGCGTTCGGTCGGCGGGCTCTCGACGCTATCCGAAGCATATGCTTCCCTCGATGAGCGGCTGGAAAACGCCGCCGCGGAACTCGAAGACATTGCCGACGAGGCGGAGCGCTGTCTCGATGAACTCAACCTCGACGAACGCGAGGAGGAGCGCGTCGAGGAGCGCCTCGAAGAGATCCGCACCTTGAAGAAAAAATACGGCGGAAGCGTGGAGGCCGCGCTGGAATTTCTCGCAGCCGCAGAGCGCGAGCAGGAGATGCTCTCGGAGAGCGGCGAACGCTACGCGCGGCTCACGGAGGAACTTGCGGGGCTCGAAGACGAGATTTATGCGAAGTGCGTCGCCCTTACCGATGCTCGCAAGTGCGCGGCGGAGAGTTTCACCGCCCGTGTTACGGCCGAACTCATGACGCTGAACATTTCCTCCGCGCGGTTTGAGGTGTTCTTCGGCGATTACGGCCGCGAGGACGTGGGGAAGGCGACGGCGGAGGGGCTCGGCGAAGTCAAATTCCTCTTCTCTGCGAACGCCGGCGAGCCGCTCAAAGAGATGGGGAGCATCATCAGCGGCGGCGAAATGAGCCGCTTCATGCTCGCCGTCAAGTCCCAACTTTCGGGCATTGGCGGCATCGGGACGTACATTTTCGACGAAATCGACGCGGGCATCGGCGGAAAGACGGCACACGTCGTGGCGGAAAAATTCTGCAAGATCGCAAAGGACGTGCAGGTCATCGCGGTGACGCACCTCGCGCAGATCGCCGCGCTCGCGGATAAACAATTTTACATCGAAAAGAAGGAGGCGGACGGCCGTACGCTCACCGAACTGCATCCGCTGGACGAGGAGGGGCGCCGCCGCGAGATCGCCCGCCTCATCGACGGTTCGGAGAGCGAGATTGCCCTCGCCCACGCCGAAAAACTCTTGAAGGACGCGGCAATTTACAAAAACTCCCTTTGACGAAACGCGCCCGCCGCGCATAGAACAGGTCAGCTTACGCAAATTAACTTCTGCATACGGAGGTTTTCATGCGTAGGCTGAAATTTTTATCTGCGGCGTTGCTTGTCGCCGTGCTCGCCGTAGCATTCTGCGGCGTGGGGTACGGAACAGCCGCCGCGGCAACGGAGGAATATTATCTCGGCGGCATGACGGCGGGGTTCTCGCTCTCGGCGGGCGGCACCGAGATCGTGGGCTTCACCGAGATCGAAGATGAAAACGGCCGCCACAGACCGGCGGAGGAAGCGGGGCTGAAGGTCGGAGACACCATCTGCGCCCTGAACGGCATACGAATTAAAAAGATCGGCGATTTGGGAGCGGCGCTCGAACTGTGCGGCGGTAAGAGCGTCGTTCTTCTTGTCAGGCGGAACGGCGAGACGGCGGAGACGACCGTCACCCCCGTCAAGGACAAGAAGAGCGGGAAATACAAACTCGGCGTTCTCATCCGCGATACGCTCTCGGGCATCGGGACAGTCACCTATATCCGAAAAAGCGATTTGCGCTTCGGCGCGCTCGGACACGCCGTCTGCGACGAGAACAAGAGCGAACTCGAGATCGCCGAAAAGAGCGTATATCTTTGCAGTGTCATCGGCGTCAACAAGGGCAAGAGGGGGCGCGCGGGGGAACTCAGAGGTCTTTTTATGAACGATAAGACCATCGCCTCTGCAGATACCGTCTGCGACGTGGGGCTGTACGGAACGTTCGACCCGTGTTACGATCTATCCGCCTGCGAGTGCGTTCCCGCCGCTCCCTCCAAGGAGGCGACGATCGGGCGCGCGTTCATCTACTCCACGATCGACGGCGTCACGCCGCAGCAGTACGAGATCGCCATCGCAAAGGTGGATACAAGCCACGCGGAGCACAAAAATTACGTCATCAAAGTGACGGATAAGCGGCTCATCGAGGAGACGGGCGGCATCGTGCAGGGGATGAGCGGCAGTCCCATCGTGCAGAACGGCAAACTCATCGGGGCGATCACGCACGTATTTATCAACGACCCGACGCGCGGCTATGGCATCGGCATCGAGAATATGCTCGGAAATTGACGAAAAAAGGGGATATTGCGGCAGGGAGGTTCATATCATTGTATATGAACCTTTCCTTTTGTTTCCGCGACTGCCTCGCGCGGACATTCGACAGAAAAAAGACGTTGCTCGTCTTTGCCGTTCTTCTGCTCGTCGCCACCATTCTCGGGCTCATCTTCGTCACGACGCCCGCCATCTACGATTACCACATCACCGTCTGCGACCGCTTTGTCAATCGCATTTGCTTCTCCGACCGCAGTGTCTTGGAGATTTTTTTGGAGAGAACGCTCGGGCATACCGTTCTGCTCCTCGTCATCATGCTCGCGGGCATCCATGCGGTGGGGTGCATCCTTCCGCCCGTAATTTTCCTGTTCCGCGCCTACACCTTCGGCGGAAGCCTCTACATTTTCTTCTCCGTCTACCGCTTCGAGGGCGCGCTCATCGTCATTGGGCTGTATTTGCCCGTGCACCTTCTCATCGACGCCATCCTCTGCTGCGCGGGGGCGCTTTCCTATGCGCGGTGCCGAAGGTTTTGCTTTTCGCGCCACGATTGGGCGCTGCTCTTCACCGACTTTCTCGTCTACTTCTGCCTCGTGCTCGCGGTAGGGCTTCTCGAAATGCTGCTGCTTCTTGCGCTCTTCCACCCGCTCGGAAATATCATTTGACGCGTATTTTCCCCAAAACTGCGCAAACTGCGGGTATGAAAAAAGTTTTCGCGTTGATGTTTTCCGCCCTCGCGGCGGGAACAATGGTTTTGGGCGGTGGGGCGGCGTCGCGCGCGGCGGCGCTCACCAAGGAGCCCGCGGGCAAATCCGCCTATCTTTGCGACTACGAGACGGGCACCGTCGTCTACGCCAAAAACGAGACGGAGCGCCTGCCGATCGCAAGTATGTGCAAGATCATGACGCTGCTTCTCACCTTCGAGGCGGCGGAACGGGGCGAGATCGCCTACGATGAGCCCATCACGGTGAGCGAACACGCCGCGGGAATGGGGGGCTCACAGGTATTTTTGGGCGCAAACCTCACCTATCCCGCGGAGGCGCTCATGAAGAGCGTCGCCGTCTGCTCGGCAAATGACTCCTGCGTGGCGCTTGCGGAGCGCATTGCGGGCAGTGAGGAGGCCTTCGTCGCCAAAATGAACGAGCGCGCGGGGGAACTCGGCGCGGAGAACACGCTCTTTTCCAACTGCACGGGGCTCCCGAAGGACCCGCAGTACTCTTGCGCGAAGGACGTCTCCATTATGCTCCGCGCGCTCTTAAGGCACCAAATATACTTTGAATTTTCCCGCGTGTGGCTCGAGGACTTCGTCCACCCCGACGGCAGGACGACGAGCATGACGAATACCAACAAGCTCATCCGCCACTACGAGGGGTGCGACGGCGGAAAGACGGGCTTCACCAATGAGGCGGGCTACTGCCTCGCCGCGACCGCCCGCAGGGGGGACACCCGCCTAATCGCCGTCGTCATCGGCGCGGAGAGCGCCAAGATCCGCAACGCCTCCATCGCCGCGATGTTCGACGAGACGTTTGCCGAGTACGCGACGCGCACGATGTTGAAGGGCGGCGAGCCGCTTGCGGAGCGCGCATCCGTAGAGGGTGGCAAGCAAAAGGACATTGCGATTGCCCCCGAAACCTCGCTTGCGGCATTCTGTAAGCGCGCGGAAGAGGGGGAGTTTACCGTCGCCTATGAGTTGAATGAGGGCCTGCGCGCGCCCATTGCCAAGGGCGAAGCGGTCGGCACGGCGGTTCTGTACCGCAATGGCGTGGAGGTTGCAAGGACGGCGCTCGTCGCGTTCGAGGAGGCGGAGCGGTACAGTTGGTGGGATGCCTTCCGCGACGGGGCAAAGCATTGGAGTGCATAAATAAGCGGTTTTGCATAGTACTATGTCTGGCATAATAACTGTTTTTTGCGGTTGTTATGCCTTTTTTCTTGACCGAAACGCCGCGCGCATGATATAATATTTACATGAACTTCCGCGAAACACTGAAAATCAACGAAAAAGGGCATCTTTCGATCGGCGGCGCCGACTGCGTCGATCTCGTCCGAGAGTTCGGCTCACCGCTCTACGTCTATGACGAAGCGCACATCCGCAACATGATGCGCATCTACCGCGAGACCATTGAAGAAGAATACGGCGGGAACGGCCTCGTGCTCTACGCCTCCAAGGCGTTCTCCTGCGAGGCGATGTACGCCATCGCAAAGTCCGAGCGCATCGGCGCGGACGTCGTCTCGGGCGGCGAACTCTACACGGCAATGCAGGCCGGTTTTCCCGCAAAAGACATTTGTATGCATGGCAACAACAAACTTCCACAGGAAATTTCCTACGCGCTCGACTGCGGCGTGGGACTCATCGTCGTGGACGCCTATTCCGAGGCCGACCGCATCGAGGCGGAGGCGGAAAAGCGCGGCGCCATACAGGATGTGCTCATCCGCATCAACCCGGGCGTCGAGGCGCACACCCACGCCTATGTGCAAACGGCGACGCCCGATTCCAAGTTCGGGTTCCCCATTGCAGGGGGCGAGGCGGAGAAGATCGCCGCCTACGTTCTCACCAAAAAGCATCTTCGGCTCCTCGGTTACCACTGCCACATCGGCTCGCAGATCTTTGAAAAGCAGTCCTTTGTGCTCGCCGCTGAAAAGTGCCTGAAATTCGCAGCCGACGTCAAAAAAACGTTGAATTTCGCACCCCATGTGCTCAATTTTGGGGGCGGCTTCGGCGTTTGGTACACCGATGCGGACGAAAAAATTCCCGTAGAGGGCTACCGCACCTACCTCTCCGCGCTCATTTCCGCCGTCAAAAAGGCGTGTGCCGAATATCACTTGGAACTTCCCCGCCTTCTCATCGAACCCGGCCGTTCCATCGTCGCGGAGGCGGGCATCACGCTCTACACGGTGGGGGCGATCAAGGAGATCCCCGGCATCAGAAAGTATATCGCCATCGACGGCGGTATGTTTGAAAACCCGCGCTTCTGCCTGTACCGCTCCAAGTACACGGCAATGCTTGCAAACCGCGCCACGGAGCCCTGCACGGAGCGCGTCTCCCTCGCCGGCAAGTGCTGTGAGAGCGGCGACCTCATCGGCGACGACTTCAATCTCCCCGCGGCGCGCCTCGGCGACATCGTCGCCGTGCTCACGACGGGCGCCTACAACTACTCCATGGCGAGCAACTACAACCGCAACCTCATTCCGCCCGCCGTGCTCGTGCACGAGGGCAAGGCAGAATACATCGTAAGGCCGCAGACCTATGAAGACCTCGTCCGCGCCGACGTCATTCCCGCGCGCCTCAAATAGCCCGTAGCCACAAGATATTGATGATTTAAGCGGAAATTTCCCAAAATGTCCGCTTTTTTCTTGCCTTTTTCGTCTGTTTGCACTATAATAAAACAGCGTCGGATACGGGAGGAAGCAGTTTGAAGCGCGAAGATTTTGAATCCAATGTCGATTATACCACGGTTCTCAACAACTTCGAGGGGCCGCTCGACCTTCTTCTCTATCTCATCAACCGCGAGGAGATCGAGATAAAGGACGTGTTCGTCTCCGAAGTTACCGAGCAATTTTTGGCGTATATGCAGGGGCTTCCCTATCTCGACGTGGAAAAGGTCACCGACTATCTCAACATCGCGGCGACCATCATCAAGATAAAAGCGCAGGCGCTCGTGCCCAACCTCGAGGAGAACCCCGAGATCGACGCAGAGGTCGAAGAAGACAAGGCTGCCATCATCCGCGCCCTCGAAGAGTACCGCCTCATCAAGGAAGAGACCAAAAAACTCAAGGAACTCGAGACCATCGGCTACTACTTCAAGGAGCCCGACCGCAACGTGGGGGAAGTGCGCACCGTCTTTTCCCTCGATAATCTCACGACGAACGGCCTCATCGGCGCACTTGCCCAGCTCATGCGCACCCGTGACCGCGAGATGGCGGCGCAGGAAGCCCGCGAGATCCCGCGCGACGAATACACGGTGCGGCAGAAAATTTCCTTCATCATGGAGTGCCTCGAAGGGGGCGAACCCGTGCAATTCGAGGAACTTTTCTCCCGCGACTACACGAAATCGGAGATCATCACCACCTTCCAAGCCCTTTTGGAACTCTTAAAACACCAATATCTCACGGTAACCCAGCACGAACTTTTCGCGCCCATCACGATCGCGCTCAACCCCGAGAGAAAGGAGGAGACGCTTGAACAAATTGACGAATACAATTGAGGCAATTTTATTCGCCTCGGGGAAGGGGGTCGCCCTTTCGGATATCGCCGACAAGCTGAACGTCACCGTGCGCGAAATAAACGCCGCGCTCAAAGAACTCCGCGAAAAATACGGCGAAGAGGGGGGCATCCAGCTCCTCGAATACAACAAAAAGGCGCAACTCGCCTCCAATCCGCAATATAAGGAGGAGGTCGCCGCCGTATTAAACCCCATCCGGGAGAAGGAACTCACCCGCACCATTCTGGAATGCGCCGCCATCATAGCCTACAAACAGCCCATCACGCGCTCGGAGATCGAACTTCTGCGCGGCGTGAACAGCGATTACGCCGTCAATATGCTGCTCGACTTGAAGCTCATCTATCCGTGCGGCAGGAAGGATGCCGTCGGCCGCCCCGTGCTCTTTGCGACGACTGACGAATTTTTGAAGCGGTTCAAATTGAGTTCCCTCGCCGACCTGCCCGACTACGACGAACTCATGGCGAAGATCGCGGGGGAGAGCGACGAGCGCGACAGTTATCTCTACGCGCGCGAGGAATACAGCGAGGAGAACGAGGAGGCGGCCGTGGAAGAAGCCCGCTCCCCCACGCCCGCACCCAAGGAGGAGCCCGAGGAGCGCCCCATCACGGAGGGCGGGTACGAACTGCCCGACTTTTTGCGCGGGCTCGACGAGGAACTCGTAAAAATTTCCTGAGTTTCAAAAAAATAAATAATTTTTCACCGTTCGCCCATATTACGGATATGGGCGAACTTTTCGTTTACTCCCTGTTTTTCGGGGTATTGTTCTTCTTTTTCCCCGTATTCGTCTACGTGGACGGGTATGTGGACGCGGCGGAGAACAAGGCGTGGTTCGCTCTCTGTCTCTTTCGGCGGCTGAAAGTCTACGGCGGCTACGGGGAACTGCGCAAGGGGGGCGTCGCCCTGCATCTCACCGATAAGAAGGCGGTCTTTTTGCCCTACGGCACCATGCCAGATACCCGCAAAAAATTTGAGATCACCAAGGGCTTTCAGCTGTGGCGGTATCATCAGATCGTCGAGGTGAGCGGGGCGGAACAACTGTACGGCGTCCTGCTCGCGGCGTCCCTGCAATCGGCGGCGTCGGCGGCATTTTCCGTCCTTAAAACCCGCCACCCGTTCGTCTCGCTGAAGAGCAACGTCCTGCTCACCGAAGAGGCGGCGCTCAAAGTCACGGTACAGTTCGCAACGGTGTTCAATTGGTTTCTTTTGACCCTTGCGCTCATCAAAAAAGGTTTGGAGGAATTACTGAAATGGATAAGACAAAAAAGATCGACGGCATCATGGAAAAGACTGCCGAGCAACTGACGGGGCTCGTAGACGTCAACACCGTCATCGGGAAGCCCGTTTACTCCGCGAGCGGCGCGCAGATCATCCCGTTCACCAAGGTGACGATGGGGTATCTTTCGGGCGGGGGCGAGTACGGCGAGGTGAAGGCCATCAAGGAGGACGAGTGCTTCCCGTATGCGGGCGGCGCGGGAACCGTCGTCAACATCAAGCCCGCGGGCTTTCTCATCGACGACGGCGTGGAATGCCGCGTCGTGCGCATCACCGACGACCCCATCGACGGGCTCATCGAGAAGGCGGGGGAGATCGTCGGAAAATGCCTGCGGAAAGTGGGGGAAGATGCGGAATAAATTTACCGTCCTGACCTGCGCACTCGCCATGCTGCTCGCGCCGCTCATCCCCGTCTCCGCACGGGAGACGGCGCCCGCGGCGGCTTTTACGCCCGCCCAAGCGGAATGCGTCGTAGAGATCACCTCAAAGCGCGTCCTTCACGCCGCGGGCGCCGAGACCAATCTCCCCATGGCAAGCACCACAAAAATTCTCACCGCCATCCTCGTCATCGACGACTGCAACCTCGAGGATACCGTCACCATTCCCAAGGAGGCAGAGGGGGTGGAGGGTTCCAGCGTCTATTTGAAGGCGGGCGAAAATTACACCGTGGAGGAACTTTTATACGGGCTCATGCTGCGTTCGGGGAACGACTGCGCCGTCGCGCTCGCCCTTCACCACAGCGGCAGCATCGAGGCGTTCGCGCAGAGCATGAACGAAAAAGCCGCCTCCCTCGGCGCGAGCGACAGCCGCTTCGTCAACCCGCACGGGCTGCCCGATAAGCGGCACTTTACGACGGCGCGCGACCTTTCATTCATCGCCGCCTACGCCATGGAGAACGAGACCTTCCGCACCATCGTCTCCTGCAAGTACTACGCGCCGCGCGGCTGGGCGAACAAGAACAAGATGCTCAAAACCTACGAGGGCGCAAACGGCGTCAAGACGGGCTTCACGACTTCGGCGGGCAGGTGCCTCGTCACGAGCGCCGAGCGCGGCGGCATGAAACTCGTCTCCGTCGTTCTGGATTGCCCCGAGATGTACGAGCGCACGGCGGAACTCTTGGACGGCGCCTTTGCGGCGTACTCCATGCACACGCTCTGCGACCCCGCCGAGAAGGTAGAGGGCTATGCCGTCCGCTACGGCTTCTCTTATCCGCTCACCGAAGAGGAGGCGGCGAACATTACGCGGGAAGTGGAACTGTACGAGCCTCTTCCCCAAAACGCGGGGGAAATCGCAGGCGAGATGAAAATATACCTCGAAAAGCAGTTGCTTTTTTCGCAGAATTTGTTTATGATTTAGAGGAACAAATTCACGGAGCGGCAATATGCGCATCAATAAATTCCTCGCCGAACAGGGCGTCGCCTCCCGCAGGGGCGCGGACGAACTCGTCGCCGAGGGCAGGGTGACCATCAACGGAAAGACCGCCAAGGCGGGCGACGATGTGGGCGCGGACGACGCCGTCATGCTCGACGGCAAACTTCTCTCTCACAAGGTAAAGTACGAATATTATCTCCTCAACAAGCCCAAGGGTTACCTCTGCACGGTGTTCGACGACAAGGGCAGGAAGACGGTGATGGAACTTCTCCCTGCGGGCGTCGGGCGCGTCGTCCCCGTGGGAAGGCTCGATTACGACACGGAGGGGCTTCTCATTCTCACCAACGACGGCGACCTTGCCTACCGCCTCACCGCCCCGCAGAACGAGATCCCCAAGACCTATCTCGTGCGCGTAGAGGGCACCGTGACGCCCAATCTTCTCAACCGCCTCCGCGCGGGCGTGGAGATCGAGCCCGGCGTCGTCACCAAAAAGTGCAAGATAAACGTCGTCGAGACGGACAAGGCATACACCAAACTGCACGTCACGCTCACCGAGGGGAAGAACCGCGAGATCCGCAAGATGTTTGAGGCCTGCGGCAAGCCCGTCGCCTTTTTGAAGCGCATCAAGGTGGGGGAGTTAACGCTCACGGGTCTCGACCGCGGCGCCTGCCGCAAACTCACCCCCGAAGAGGTCTTTTACTTAAAAAATTTGTGATTGTATTTATAGGAACGCGCCGCCGCGGCAAAGCCGCGGCGGCGCGATTATATCGCAATATAAAACGCGGCATTGCCGCGTTTTTCCATACTTTTCGATTAAATACTTCTCAACAGCCCGATGACCTTCCCCAAAATCGTCACGCCGTCGGGGTTTTCGGGCACGATGTCCGCCATCGTCTCGTTTTCGGGGTGCAAAATTATTTTCCCGTCGCGCCTGAAAAACCGCTTCACGGTCGCCCCGTCGCCGAATCCCTCATCGAACATGGCAACCACAATGTCGCCGTTCTCCGCGGTCTCCTGCCGCCGCACGACGATCTTATCGCCGTCATAGATGCCCGCCTCGATCATACTCTCGCCGTGCACATTCAAAAGGAACAGGTCGTCGCCCTTAAACTCGGCGGTAGGAAGGGGATAATAGCCCTCGTTCTCCTCCACGGCGAGGATGGGTTGGCCTGCATTCACGGTGCCGAGCAGGGGCGCGCGAAACATATTCCCGCCACTCCGCACGGCAACGGCGCGCTTTTTATTGTCCGCCTTTTGCAGCATTCCCATATCTTTGAGGCGGTTCAAATAGTCATACACCGTCGCGGTGGACTTGATGCCGAGGTCTCTCCCGATGTCGCGCACGGTGGGGGGGAACCCGTTCTCCTCGATGTAGCGGTTGATATAGTCGAGCACATTCAAGAGTTTATCCTGCTTGAGCATCTCTCACCTCCGATGTTATTATAGCACACGTCAAGCAAAATTGCAAACATTTGTTTTAACTTTTTCAAAAAAATTTTTTATTTCACTTGTCATACGCCGAAAAAGGGGGTATAATAGATATATGGAAGTCAAAATGTGCGTCCTCGACGAGACGAAGGAGTGCGACGGTTGCCTTGAATGCGAAGTGTGCGACCTCGACCCCAACAAAATTTGCGATAACTGCGGCAAGTGTCTCGACATCAAGGACTTTGCGAGCATCAAAATCGATAAGATCTTCACCGACCCCAAGGACTATAAGGAATAAGAAAAGGGCGTTGCCGTCAGGCAGCGCTCATTTTATAAATCGGCGAAATTTTTCGGCATAAATAGCGGGAATGATGGCACATACCTTCACGCCGTCGTCGGTGTACTCCACGCCGCGCTCGGTGAGAAGGGGGCGCAAGTTCCCGTAGTCGCCCATCTGCGCGTAGGGAATGAAGAGTTCCGCCCGCACGAAATTGTCCTGCAAAACGTCAAAGATGCGCCGCTTCAAATCATCGAGCCCCGCGCCCGTCTTGGCGGAAATGCGCACGGCGTCGCGCGGGAAATACCCCTCGGGCGCGAGGTCACATTTGTTCAAAACGACGACATGGGGTACGGAAAACCCCAAATCGCCGAGCGTTTTCAGGGTGGTCGAAAGTTGCATCTCATAGTCGCCCGCCGCGTCGCACACGATGAGCGCGAGGTCGCAGTGGAGGGCACTCTCGAGCGTCGATTTGAACGCCTCGATGAGGTGATGGGGAAGCGCCTGCAAAAATCCTACGGTATCCACCATGAGGAAGGGGACGCCTTCAATTTCAAACGCCCGCGCCGTCGGGTCGAGCGTCGCAAACAGGGCGTCCTTTGTCAGAACATCAGCGCCCGTTATCGCGTTCAAGAGGGTAGATTTCCCCGTATTCGTGTATCCGACGAGCGCCACCGTCATCACGCGATCCTTTTTTCGCCTTTCGGTGAGGTGCGCCCGCCGCTTCTCCGTCTCCGCAAGCCGTGTTTCCAGCGCGTGGATGCGCGCGCGGATATGCCGCCTGTCCGTCTCCAGGCGGGTCTCCCCGGGGCCGCGCGTCCCGATGCCGCCCCCGAGCCGCGAGAGCGCCGCGCCCTTGCCCCGAAGGCGGGGATAGAGATAGTTGAGTTGGGCGAGTTCCACCTGCAACTTGCCCTCACTGCTCTCGGCGCGCAGGGCAAAGATATCGAGAATGAGCGTCGTGCGGTCAATGACCTTCCTCCCGCCGAGCGCCTCGGAGATGTTCAGCGTCTGGGAAGGGGAGAGTTCCCCGTTGAAGAGCACCGTCACGTCGTCCAAGCCCTCGAGCCGTTCCTTGAGTTCCTGCAGTTTTCCCTCGCCCACATACGTTGCGGGGTTGACTTCGCGGATATTTTGGTAGATCGTCCCCGCGTAGGACGCCCCCGCGCTCTCGATGAGCGAGACGGCCTCCTCGTGCACCGCCTTGCTCTCCGCGCCCAAAATGGGCTGAATGATGTAGACTACCTCCGGCTTTTCGTTCATTTGTCGTCCGTCCTGTGCAGTTTCACCTTGCCGGCGACGGCCTTGCGGTGGTCCTCGGTGATGGCGGCGTAGTGCTTCCGCGTCGTATTCACGTCCTTGTGCCCCAAAACGTCGGCGACGATGTAGATGTCGCCCGTCTCGCGGTACAGTTCGGTGCCGTACGTCGAGCGCAGTTTATGCGGCGTAATTTTTTTGAGAGGGGAGACGATGCGCGCGTACTTCTTCACGAGATTTTCAACGGCGCGCACAGTGATGCGCCTGTACTGCATGGAGAGGAAGAGGGCGTGTTCGTCGGAGGGCACCTTGGGATCGTCCTGTTTTTGGGCGATATAGGCAGCGAGGGCGTCGCCGACCTCCTCGGAGAAGTATAAGATCGCATGATTTCCGCCCTTGCGCGTCACCACAAAGGAATTGGTGGAAAAATCGATGCTCTCGTCGTTGAGCCCCACGAGTTCGGAGATACGGATGCCCGTGCCCAAAAAGAGAGTCAGAATGGCTGTATCGCGGATCTTCGTCTTGTCATGGTAGCCGCTCGCATGGCGCGAAAGCCCGTTGCCGTATTCGGCGGTATCGAGAATGGAGGAGACCTCGTCGCCCTCGAGCCGCACGATCTCCTTCTCGTGGAGTTTGGGTGTCGAGACCTTGGCAGTGTTGTTGACTTCGATGAGCCCCTTGTTGAAGAAGTACTTATACATGGAGCGCACCGTCGAAAGTTTCCTCGCCTTTGCGCGTTCGTCACAGGCAAGCCGCTTGCCGCCGAACTCATAGTTGGAAAGGTAGGAGAGGAAGATCTCGATGTCGGTATCCGTCACGCGCTCGATGTCCTCAAGGGTCAAATCGCGCACTTCCTTGCCGCGGAAGCGTTTTTTTACGAGAAAATCGAAGAAAATGCGCAGATCGTACACATAATTGAGGCGGGTGAGGGTGCTCGTGCGCGTCTCCACGCCCCGCAAAAAATCCTCGCAAAAGTAGGGAAGCTCCTCCATGAGCCTGTCGATGCGGTCAAGATTGTCGAGATTTCTCTGCTGATAGTAATTCGGGTTGTTTTTCATACCGCCATTATATCACAGCCCGCAAACTGTGTCAATTTTACGAAGAGTTAAAAATAATTTTTTAACGAAAGAAGAGGGGAGACACAAAGATCAGGGCAGCGAAAACGGCGTATGTAGCGCAAAGAACGGTAGCGAATGGTCGGTTCGACAGCAAGTTCCCCGAATACATTGATTCCGTCCCCCCCGGTCTTAATATTATATTAAAACTCCCGAAAAGGGGAGTTTTTTCTTGACAAACGGAATTTCTTGTGATAAAGTAAAGGCGAGAACCGAGGTAGGTTGTTAGGTTCCCGCTTTGGTTGAGCCGTTGCGGTGTTGGAAGCGCCTTGTTGCAACGGCTCGGTTTTTTGTTCCGCCTCGCTTACTTGGTCAAGTAGTCAAGTAATTCGAGGATTTGCTCGGCTGTCCAACCGATACCGAGAAGGTATTCCCGTAACCGCTGGATAGCCTTGTCCGACAAACTCATTTCTTCGTCCATCTCCTTTACCTACCTTTTTCATAATTGGAAGTGTGAGGCCTGCGCCTTACACTTCTTATTTGGAGTTTATCACAGCGCGAGAGGAAAGTCAAGAGGCGCTACTGCGCGGTGGAGATTTTTTTTGCTGTCCTTGCAAAAAAAATACGACCGCTTGCCCCTTGACTTTACGGAAGCGCTGTGATAAGAGAGCGCGAAAAAAGGGGAGTGGAGTTAGCCGCATTAGATAGCAAACTGTATCGCTTCCGCTGAATCACCAAAGTCGCGTCCGAGGCCGTAAATGTTATTTCTTAATCTTTTTCCGTATTGCCATTGGGAAGGGGCGACCTGCGGGCTCGACTGCATACAAGTAGAAATTTCATATTCCCAGATTGGTATGGGGAAAGGGGCTTGTCACACGTCAGCAGCGCATTCAAGTGAAAAGTTCATATTTTCAGAACATCAATTGGGAATGGATGCCCGTTGCAGGTCAGAATACGAGTGGAAAGTTCATAAAAAATCTAATTTTATCAAAAATATTTCCTCAACCATGACCCGATAGGGCTCAAAATCCGCTTAAGGGATACAAATCCGCCCCATGGGGTAGAGGTAAAAACCGCCACCCCGACACATCAAACTATTCGCAAAAGGCACATTTTACGAATAGTACTGGGCAAAAAACGCATATTTTACGCGTATCCTTATGAAAAAACCGCAATTTTGCGCACATCTGATTTTTTTCATAAATTTTTTTGGTAAATTTTTTCGTAACATTTTTCAGCAGAAAAAAATTATTTTTTCGCGCGGCACATCGCGGCACATTATATTGTATTGCGCCTCGCGCATCGTTCTTTCCATAAAAAATCATAAAAAAACGCGGCGCAAACCGCACTTTTTCGCGTCGCGCCGCATGGTTTATGCAATCCATATTATGTCACGCATAGTTATTATGTCTGACATACTATTCGCGTTTTGCAAGGATCCCGTAGGTAAATTTCCCGATGGTAAACGTCCCGCCCGCGTTTTGCCCCGTCAGAAGTTCGTAAAACCCGTCCGCGGCGCGCATCGTGTACTCATTTGCCGAATTATTTACAAATACGACGGCCGCCTCGCTGCCTTTTCTCCTCTCAAACACGATGCACCCGGGCGCCGCAAAAATTTCGCGGTACTCACCGTCGCGGAAAATATCCCCGCATATCACCGTGCGGATCTCGCCTAACTTTTCGTAAAATCTTCGCAGTTCCTCGTCGGGGTGCGTCCAGTCGTAGCAGCCGCGGCAGAACGGGTCGCGGTAGCCCTCCATGCCGATCTCGTCGCCGTAGTAGATGCACGGCACTCCGGGGAGCGTAAATTGCAGCGTCGCCGCCATCTTCAATTTCGCCCGTGCGCGTACACGCTCCTCCCCGCTCAATTTCGTCACGGCCATCTCTTCCTTGTCGGCGCATTCCTTCCCGCCGAGCACCGTTAAAATGCGCGGCGTATCGTGTGTCCCGAGGATATTCATGAGGCAATCGAGCGTCTCCTTGGGGTAGTTATCGATGAGCATCGCAACTGTCTCGCGGAGCGCCGTGCAATCTCCCGTGAGCAAAAACGCAATTATGGCGTTTTTCAAGGGATAATTCATCACGCTGTCGAGTTCGCCGCCCTGCAAATATTTCCTGCGCACGTCGTACGCGATTTTGTTGGAGGCGTCCTCCCACACTTCGCCCACAATGAGCGCGTCGGGGTTCTCCGCCTTGACGGCGCTGCGCACTTTTTCGAGGAAGAAATCGGGCAGTTCGTCTGCAACATCGAGGCGGTATCCGCCCACGCCGCATTTCAGCCACGTCCGCACCACGCCGTGCTCGCCGCAGATGAAATTCTGGTAACTCTCGGATTTTTCGTTGACGGCGGGCAGCGTCTCAATGCCCCACCAACTCTCGTAACTGTCGGGAAATTGGCGGAAGCAGTACCAATCGGCATAGGGCGACTGCATCGACTGATACGCGCCCAGCGAATCGTAGCGGCCGTACTTGTTGAAGTAGCGGCTGTCGTCGCCCGTATGGTTGAAGACCCCGTCGAGGATGATGCGCATCCCCTGCCCCGCGGCGTCGCCGACAAGTGCCTTAAAATCCGCCTCCGTGCCGAGGAGCGGGTCGATTTTGAGGTAGTCGCCCGTATCGTAGCGGTGGTTGGAGTACGCCTCAAACACGGGATTGAGGTAGAGCGCCGTCACGTGCAAGCCCTTCAAATACCCGAGTTTTTCGCGGATACCCTGCAAATCTCCGCCGAAAAAGTCATTATTGAGCACCTTGCCGAACTCATTCGGGCGAAACGATGGCGTCCCGCCCCAGTCCCCGCGCAAAATTTGGTGCGGCTTTACGGTATTATGCCCCGCGCGGAAGAAGCGGTCGGGGAAAATTTGATACATCACGCCGCCCTTGAACCACTGCGGCGTCCTGTAGTCCTCACTGAAAACGGTAATTTGCCAGCACTGCGGATGCTCGGCGAGTTCCCCTTTCCGTCCCCTTCCGCAGCCCATGAGTGCCGCATCGAGGCGGAAATAGTAAAAATACAGTCCCGTTTGGTGAAATTTCAGCGTCACTGCAAACCCGTCCGCCGTCCGTTTCATGGGGAAAGCCGTCTCGTGCTTGCCGTCCTCGAAGATGACGATACTGCAAAGTTGAGCGGAGAAGTCGGCTTCTCCGCTTTTTTCTTCATAGATGTGAAAGGTCACCTCGCCGCCGCGCGGGACTGCGCCCGTCATGCTCTTGCATTCGCGTTTCAGCGGATCGTAAAAATATCCCATGTCTTTATTGTTACTTTTTCAGTTGTTTGATATTCCAGATCTTGGTCGCGTAGTCGCGGATGCTCCTGTCCGCCGAAAAATACCCCGCCGCGGCGATATTGCAGAGCGACTTTTTGTTCCAGTCCGTCTTATTGTTCCGATACAGGTCGGCCATCTTATTCTGCGTCCGAGAGTACGATTCGTAGTCCGCGAGGCACATATACGGGTCGGCAACGGGCGTATTGCGCAGGAGATAGTTGGCAATATCGGCAAACGACTGCCCGTTGAAGCCCACGATGAGCGATTCGATGATCTGGCGGAGCGTATAATCTTGGTTATAATAGACGCTCGAATTGTAGCGGCGCTCCCAAATTTGGGCAACTTCGTCGGCTTTGAGCCCGAAGATGAAGATGTTCTCGTCGCCCACGCGCTCCGCCATCTCCACGTTCGCGCCGTCCAAGGTGCCGATGGTGAGCGCGCCGTTGATCATAAACTTCATGTTCCCGGTACCGCTCGCCTCCTTGCCCGCGAGCGAAATTTGTTCGGAGATCTCCGAAGCGGGCATCAGCTTTTCCGACATCGTCACATTGTAGTTCTCCATGTAGACGACGTTGAGTTTCTCGCGGATGCGCGGATCTTTTCTGATATCCTCGGCGAGGAACCAAATGAGTTTGATGATCTGCTTCGCCATGTCGTAGCCCGCGGCGGCCTTCGCGCCGAAGATGTACGTCTTGGGCAGAATGTCGAGGTCGGGATTTTCGCGCAGGGCGTTGTAGTCGGCGATGATGTGGAGAACGTTCAAAAGTTGCCGCTTGTACTCGTGGAGCCGCTTCGCCTGCACATCGAACACGGTATTCGGGTCGATGTCCACCCCCTGCGCCTTCTTGGCGTAGGCGGAGAATTGCTCCTTTTTGATGCGCTTAATTTCATCCAGCCGCTTCAAAACGCTCGCGTCGTTTTCAAATTGCTTGAATTCGGCGAGTTTGGAAGCGTCCTTCGCGTAGCCCGTGCCGATGCACTCATCGAGGAGCGCGCACAGTTCGGGGTTAGATTGGTTGAGCCAACGCCTGTGCGCAATGCCGTTCGTCACGTTGGTGAATTTCACGGGCGAATAGTCGTAAAAATCGCGGAAGATGCTGTTCTTGATAATATCGCTGTGCAGCTCGGAGACCCCGTTCACGCTGTGAGTGCCCACGACGCACAGGTTCGCCATGCGCACGGTGTTGTGCGAGAGAATGGACATCCGCGAAATTTTGTTCCAATCCCCGGGGTATTTGTGCCAGAGATCGTCGCAGAAGCGGCGGTTGATCTCCTTCAGAATGCCGTAGATACGCGGCAGTCTGCGCGCAATGAGGTCCTCCGCCCACGTCTCGAGGGCTTCGGCGAGCACGGTGTGGTTGGTGTAGGCGCACGTCGCCGTCGTAATGTTCCACGCCACTTCCCAGTTGAAGTAATTCTCATCCACGAGAATGCGCATGAGTTCGGGAATGGCGAGCGCGGGGTGCGTATCGTTGATGTGGATGGCGGCAAGTTGCGGCAGGAGCGCCAAGGAGCCGTACCGCCGCTTGTGGTCGGAGACGATGCACTGCAGCGACGCCGAAACGAGGAAATACTGCTGTTTCAAGCGGAGCGACTTCCCCTCGTAGTGGTTATCCGAGGGATAGAGCACCTTGGAAAGTAGTTGCGCCTCGCTCTCGTCGCGCATGACTTCGTCGTAGTTGCCCTGCGAGAAGAGTTGCATATCGAACTTCTGCACGGCGCGGGAACGCCACAGCCTCAAAACACTCACGGCGTCGCTGTCCGCGCCCGATACCATCATGTCGCAGGCGATGGCCTCCACCTCTTTGGCGTTGTGGTAGATGGTCTCCATGCCGTGATCCGTCCACTTCTCCTCGAGTTCGCCGTCAAAGCGCACGATGAACTGCTTATCCGAGCGCTCCGTCAGCCACGCCTCGCCGCCGGGAAGCCACACATCGGGCAGTTCCATCTGCCAGCCGTCCACGATCTTCTGCTTGAAGAGCCCGTACTGATAGCAGATGGAGAACCCCATCGCGGGGTAATCCTGCGTGGCGAGCGCGTCCAAAAAACACGCGGCGAGCCTGCCGAGCCCCCCGTTTCCGAGCCCCGCATCGGGCTCCTCCTCGTAGAGGTCGTCGAGTTCCATCCCGTACGATTTCACCGCCGCGGAGAACTGCGGCGCGATGCCGAGATTGTAGATGCTGTTTTTGAGCGATCTGCCCATCAAAAATTCCATGCAGAGGTAGTACACCCGCTTTGCGCGCGCATTTTTCATCTTCACATGGAATTTCTGCCGTTTTTCGAGCATGATATCGCGTACGCTCATCACGACGGCCTTATAGATTTGTTCCCGCGAAGCCTCCTGCGAATTCACGCCGAAGTACCGCGTCAGTTTGCTTGCGATGAGTTGTTGTGCGTCATGCTCGGTGAGTTTTGCCATATGAATATACTCCGAAGTTTATTTTAGCATATCGAGGTAGAGCCCTTCATAATATTTCGCGGAGGTAGCCCACGAAAAGTCGGTTTTCATTGCCTTTTTCACGAGTTTTTCCCACTCGTCCTTCTTGCGGTACACGCCCAGCGCCTCGTTGACGACGTACATCATGTCGTGCGCATTGTAGTCGTGGAAGGTGAACCCGTTCCCGCCCGCGCCGTACGGCGTGATACTGTCCCGAAGTCCCCCCGTCTCGCGCACAATTGCAACGGTGCCGTAGCGCGAGGCGATCATCTGCGAGAGCCCGCACGGCTCGCTCTTGGAGGGCATGAGGAAGAGGTCGGCGCCCGAGTAAATTTTGCGCGAGAGGTCGGAATTGAAGGTGATGACCGTCGCCACCTTGCCCTGATACCGCCGCGCGAGGTCGGAGAAGTACGCCTCATACGAAGCGTCGCCCGTCCCGAGCAGCACGAACTGCACGTCCTGCCGCAAAATTTGCTCGATGACCTCCTTCACGAGATCCAGCCCCTTGTGCGCCACGAGCCGCGTGATCATGGCGATGACGGGCGTCTCGGGTTTCACGGGCAAATTCAGCATCCGCTGCAACTCCTCTTTGCAGATGGCCTTGGGCGAAATATCCTCCGCCGAGTAGTTTGCAAAGAGCGCCGTGTCCGTCGCGGGGTCGTAGTAGTCGGGGTCGATGCCGTTCAGAATACCGCACAGTTTGAACTCGTTCCGCCGCACGATCTGGTCTAACCCGTGCGCATAGTACGGGTCTTTTATTTCGCCCGCATACGTCGGGGAGACCGTCGAGAACCGCTCACAGCACTCGATCGCCCCCTTCATGAGGTTGATGCAGCGGTCGTACTCCACGAGGTATTGGAAGCGGTAGGAAATTCCGAAGAGATCCTCCAAAATATCGAGGGAATACTTACCCTGATATTCGATGTTGTGGATGGTGAACACCGCGCGGATGAACTGATACTCCGGGCGGAAGCAGTAAATGGTTTTGAGGTACAAGGCCGCGAGCGCCGCCTGCCAGTCGTGGCAGTGCAAAACGTCGGGATAGAACCCCACAAAGCCCAAGATCTCCATCACGCTGCGGCAGAAGAAGGCAAACCGTTCGCCGTCGTCGTAGTAGCCGTAGCACCCGGGGCGCTTGAAGTAGTACTCGTTATCCACGAAGTAGTACGTCACATTATCCACCGTGTACTCGAAGATGCCGCAGTATTGGTTGCGCCACGAGAGCGGCACGAAGATGTTGCCGATGAACTTGAAGTCCTTGCGGAACTCCTTCTTGATGTCCTGATAGAGCGGAATGATGACGCGCACATCGTAGCGGTCATTCTTTGCGAGCGCCTTGGAGAGAGACCCGATGACCTCCGCAAGGCCGCCCGTCGCAATGAAGGGAGCGGCCTCCGAGGCGACGAACAGAATTTTCTTCTTCGCCTCCACCGTGACCTCCGCGGGAACTTCCTCGGCGGCGACTTCGTTGAGCGCTACGGCCTCGATGGGCGCAACTTTGGGCTCTTCTGCCTGCACATTTGCCTGCTTTTTGGTTGTTTTCTTGGTTGTACTCATCTTTTTCTCCCCTTATTCAAGCGCAAAACGCGCATTTTCCCAATTTACGGCTTACAGCATCCTGCCCTTTGCCACGAAGTACGGAAGCGCCTCGCACCCCGCGAGATTTCTCCTGTCGCGGATGACGACGTTCTTATCCGTGATGACGCAGTCGAGATGCGCGCCGTCGCCGATGACGGTGTCCTGCATGATGATGGAATTCTTGACGACGCTCCCCTTCCCGACTTTCACGCCGCGGAAGAGAATGCAGTTTTCCACCGTGCCGTCGATGATGCACCCGTCCGAGATGAGCGAGTTCTTCACCGTCGCGTCGTCGTTGTACTTGCTCGGCGCACTGTCGCGCACCTTGGTGTAGATGTCGCGCGCGCCGAACAGTTCGTCGCGGACGTCCTTTTTGAGGAGCGCCATGTTGTACTCGTAATATTTCTGGATGGACGAGATGTTCGCGTAGAAGCCCTTGAAGGCATAGCCGTAAATTTTCAGCGTATCCACATTCTTGGTGAGAATGTCCCGCCCGAAACTCACGAGCCCGCGCGTCACGGCGTCCTGAATGGTGTTGATGAGGAATTCCCTGCTCATCACCATCACGTTCACGTAGAGGTTGAACTTCTTCCCGTTGAGTTTCGGGTTGATTTTGAGGCCCTTGATGCGCCCCGTCTCGTCGGGCGTGAGCGTGATGTAGTACGAGGATTCGACGTCCGTCTCCTCGTGGTACACCATCGTGATGTCCGCGCCCTTCTCCTCGTGGTAGCGCACGATGTCCGCAATGTCCATATGGGCGATGCCGTCGCAGTCGGAGATGACCACGTAATCCTCGTTGCGGTGATTGAGAAAGCCCGTGATGCTCTTCAAGGCCTCGAGGCGGGTCGTGTACGGCGTATCCGTCTCGTCGGAGTACGGCGGAAGCAAAATGATGCCGCCGTCCTTGCGGGCGAGATCCCAATCCTTGCCGCTGCCCAAATGGTCGATGAGCGACTGGTAGTTGTTCTTGGTGACGATGCCCACCGTCGTGATCCCCGAGTTCACCATGTTGGAGAGCGCGAAGTCGATGAGGCGGTACCGCCCGCCGAAGGGAATGGACGCCATCGTTCTGTGGCGGGAAAGTTCGGGCACGTTTTCGTCATGAATATTTGAAAAAATAACGCCAACCATGGAATGAGCCATCTTTTATTCCCCCTTGTAATCCTTATCGATGATCTGGCCGCCCGCGACCTTCGCGCCCGCGGCGATCGTGATGTTCCTGCCGAGCACGGCGATGCCCGCCTTCTGCTCCTTGTCCTCGCCGACGACGGCGCCCTCCTCGATGACGACGTTCTCATCGACGATGGAGTAGACGACCTCGGCGCCCTTCTTCACGACGGTGCCCGCCATCAGAACGCTGTCCCTGACGACGGCGCCCTCCTCGACGACGACACCCGCGGCGAGCACGGAATTTTCCACCGTCCCCTCCACTTCGCAGCCGAGCGCCACCATGGAGTTGCCCACCTTCGCCTTGTCGCCGATGTATTCGGGCGGCGCGAGCGGGTTGCGCGAGTGAATTTTCCAGTCGCTGTCGGCAACGTCGAACACGGGCTCCTCGCCGAGAAGATCCATGTTGGATTCCCAGAGCGAGGAAATGGTGCCCACGTCCTTCCAATAGCCCTTGAAGCGGTACGAGAACATCTTCTCGCCCGCATTCAGCATGGCGGGCAGCACGTTCTTGCCGAAGTCCTTCTCGGAGTTCGGGTCGGCGTCGTCCGCGGCGAGATATTTGAAGAGTTTCTCCGCCGTGAAAATGTAGATGCCCATAGAGGCGAGGTTGCTCTTCGGCACCTTGGGCTTCTCCTCGAATTCGTAGATGGAACCGTCGGGGTTGCAGTTGAGAACGCCGAAGCGGGAGGCTTCCTTTAAGGGCACCTCGATGGCGGCGATGGTGCAGTCCGCGCCCGTCGCCTTGTGCGCGCGGAGCATCTCGGCGTAGTTCATCTTATAGATGTGGTCGCCCGAGAGGATGAGCACGTAGTCGGGGCTGTACCGCTTCATGAACGACATATTTTGATAGATGGCGTTTGCGGTGCCCTCGAACCACGACGACTTCTTCTTCGCCTGATAGGGCGAGAGAATGTGGACGCCGCCGAACGCGCGGTCTAAATCCCACGGCTGGCCGTTGCCGATGTACTCGTTGAGTTCGAGCGGTTCGTACTGCGTGAGCACCCCCACCGTGTCGATCCCCGAGTTGATGCAGTTGGAGAGCGGAAAATCGATGATGCGATATTTCGCGCCGAAGGCGACTGCGGGTTTTGCAATGTTGTTGGTGAGGGC